>CAPFSK010000003.1 GCA_948614045.1 uncultured Candidatus Saccharibacteria bacterium
ATGTGTGTACACGTCACGAATAATACAAATCTATAAAGGTGCACCGCAAGTTTACACGATATCTACATAAATAATACCACCTCTTTCGCATTGCACCAAAATGCATCTTATGAAATTATTCCCAAGTTACATCGCGTCGGCGTTCAGAGAGCCCAGTTTTAGATAGAAATGGTGATGGTTCAGCCTTTACAAAATCGCCTTGTTTACTTCTATACCTCATTGAGCCATTCATCAGATAGCAAACATCAATTGCGCGTGTTACACCTACATAATGTAAGTTTAAATCTTGCAGTTGTGCGGCTGCATTGCCATATTCATTTGGCAGAATCCATTTATACAAATCCATGTGAAATACAATATTAAATTCTAGCCCTTTTGACTTATGTAGCGTCATAAGGTTTATTTCATTTTCTGCTGCAGGAATATAACTATTTAATAATTTGTCATCCGTTAATACTTGATTTAGCATGGCAATTGCAGATTTACTTTTCTTTTTAGGATAAACCAGCTGTGCTAAGTCTATAATATCGGACTCTACAGAAGAAATAGCATCCCGATGACAAGTAAAGATTCTCTGACAAAGGACGAGTGCTTTGTGATATTTTACAGATTCTAATTCATCAGGAAAAAGTTGTTCGGCATAATCAACAGCAAAAACATTCTCATCAAAGCGTGCAGAAATTATGTCACGAAAAAGGCGCCCCCATTCAGAGTTATCTCGATCCAACGGGGTATCCGTAAAAGTTTTATGAGATGTTTTCAGGACAGAATCCAACAAATGCACAATACCATTATTTCTGCATAAAATCGCCACATTATTGTTATGCTTTACACCATATTTTTCTTTGATGGCAGATAGATTCTGATCAATTTTCTCGGCAATATTTTTTTCGTTCCCAGCAACGGAAACCCTAAAAACACGTTTATCTTCATAAATCTCTTTTGATGCATTAAAGAGGCATAGCGAATATTCTGAAATACTTGGATGACAGCGATGATTCTTATTTAATTCAATATGCTTAAAATTTTTTTGCCCAATCAAAGAGATCAAGTATTTAGGGAAGCGGTTTGAAAAACCATAAATTGCTTGGTTAATATCGCCAACAGCAATACCAGTTAACCCGTTATCTACTAACAATAAAAATATCGCGTGTTGTATTTTTCCGCAATCCTGATATTCATCAATGAAAATATGTGTATACCGTGCTTTCATGTAATTCAATGCGCCAGATACATTTTTTAAAATATATAAGGCAATTTCTCCTGAAATTTCCAAAAATATTTTCCCCTCACTAAGAGCAGATAACAGTAGAGATTCTTGCTCTGGGGTAAGATTGCCATTGATATTATTTAATTCAGAATAACTAGGATCATCTTTCAGCGTATTGACGACTTCATATTCTGGCATTAGGCAAGTCAGATGACTTGCGAAAGGAATTATAATTTGTGAAATGTAGAACTTGTCAATTGTCCCAAAGAACGATTGCTTTGGTTCAACTCCGCGTTGTTTACAACGTCTTTTGAGTTCGTCGCTGGCTTTGTTTGTAAATGAAATCGCTATAATCCCTTGATAACTCGGCAATGATGGCATGATATTTGCGATTTTTTCAACCACTGTAAAAGTTTTGCCTGAACCTGGCTTTGCCGTTACAACAATGTTTCCGGTATGTTCTAGTACTTCCATCTGTTCCTGTGTAGGTTCTTTATTCATGATTTGGGTGAGTCCTTTCTTCAACGGCCTGCTTAAGTATCATTAGAGGTTTCGTAATTTTATTGCCATCAAGTGTCTTTAAAGCCGCATGATGTTCCGATAAAAAACCAAGCATATTTTCAGCTTTTTTAGTCTGCATGACTTTCACAAGTGTATCAACTTTCTTTTTGCCATAATATTGAAAAAGTTCTTCCTGCAAAGGACTATTAGCCAAATCATTTTCTAAATCGATATCGGACAGAAACATTCCAAATAACTCAGCCTGTTCTTTAATGTGCGCATTTAAATCATTGGCTACCGCTGGAGCTTCGGTTTCATATTGCCATTCATTTTCAGCTTTATGATCCGACCAATATTGCAATAACGAGTTATTTTGATCAGCAACGAGTTCCAGAATGCCTATAATGCGAGAAACTCCCGCATAATAGTGCATAGTGGGAGATTTTGTGGGTTTAGAAAAAATATCATTGTCGGTCCTAAGTACCCACGGAATATTTAATGCGTTACAAACCGCAATGTACGGTTTAAAACCTATCCCCTCAACTGACAGGATAGATAGATTATGGCGATCTAAATCAACATCGAGTTCTTGAGCTAATGATGTATAAAACAGTACTTCCGAGGTTCCTTCTACAAGAAAAACTCCATTTGAAAAGAATGTTTCTGAGGATAGCACGTTAAGACGATAGCCGAACTCATCAAAAATTTCTTTCAACATCGGATTACAGCCTCCACAAGCTGCATAGGTAAACTTATTTTTAGAATAAAGCCGCACCATGTTTTCCGGTTTAAACCGTGAGGCAATATGTGGCGAGTGTGAAGTTATAAACACTTGGTCATCGAACTTATTTTGGATGTACTCTGATAATTTTCGTTGCTGATGTGGATGTAGGTGAGCTTCAGGCTCTTCAATTGCATAAAAAGTAACATGATCCACATTCTTTTGAATATTCTGCTTTGCAATCCAAGTAGCCAGGAAAATTTGATTATTTCTACCATCCCCACCTATTGCTAAAGGATTTTCTTCTGAAGAATATGCTAAAACTAAACCGTCTAACAATTTTTCCGCGCTACTCTCACCAGCAATAAACTGAACTGATTGATCTGTGTTGTGAATGGACAGATCAGACAACTCTTTGTTCACTTGTTCTAGAGCTGTAGAAACATAGTTCAACGAACTGACTTTTGTGTTTATAGTATTCAGATCATTTTGAATAGCTGTTGTTTTTTCATCATCTTCTTGCGCTATTTCAACGGTTCGTTTATCTTTTGCAAGTGTTAACATCTGATTCCGTTCGCGCTTTAAAAAAGAAAATAGATCACGATTAGTGTCAACATATTGCATGTTCAATCTTTTAATATAATGACGGCTAGGGAATTCTTCTAAAGTCTTCTCGTTGAATCCCATAAAAATTCTATATGATCCGTCTTTTGTGTTTGAGTAACGAATCATAGTAACACCGTCTTTTATGGAGCCACTGAATGTACTTAAAAGGCAATCCTCTACTACATCAGAAATTGTAACAGTGATTTCAATCTCATTGGCCCTGGAATAAGCATTATAATCACTATCGGCCAACTCCAAATCATGTTCATTAAGTGATTTATCAAATAAAAGTCTTAGAGCATAAAGGAGGTTAGTCTTTCCCACATCATTTGCTCCAATAATCAAAGTTTTTGATTGAAAAGTTATTTCCTCGTCGTCAAAATTCCGAAAACCTTTAATATGTATTTTATCTATTTTCATCTTAACACTCCTAACCAATAAACAGTGTAATTTTATTCTGGAATTTTCGTAAACGGAATAGCTGCTTAAGACAGAAGACCTAAACAATTTTCCAAGTGAATGTCTCTATTCATCACAACTCAATTATACCAGATTTTTCATCTGTATGCAAACATATGGAAAAGCCCACGGAACCTCCGTAGGCTTTAAATTATAAGTTACTCACAGCTAGACTGTGCATTGCTAAAGTACGGTCATGTTGTTTTAGATATTTTTGTTTTTTCTGACATCTGTATCAAGACTTCCGTCCCGTCCCGGAATAAGAATGCCAGTTTTCTATCGGTACATACTGTGACGGACTCAACCATGGAATTCCACAAATCAAGGTCAAACTCTTCCAGGATATCCCCGCATTTCCGTAGCTTATCCAGGCAGCGGCGGATTTGCTCCTTCCTGCCTGATTGTGACAGAAGCTCTTTTTGTATAGCCTTGATTTCTTCCTCAGCCTTTTTACATTCTGCATCCAGTTCAGAAAAGCGGCGGTTATATTCTTCCTGATCTTGGATTTGACGGGTATTTTCCTCCATATAGCGGCGGAGATTATCCATCAGCCCATCATGTTTAGTTTGGGCTTCTGTCATCTGCGCTTCCAGCTTTGTGGTATCTGCCAGTAGTGGCAACATTTCCTCAAACCGGGCAATATATTGTTCTTTATCACCCAGCATTTGGTTAAACGCCTCCACAAATGCCGTTTCGATGGCAGACTCATCCAGATTGGGGGTGGAACACATTGTTTCTGCTTCATATTTCTGGTTGCAGCGCCAGATATATTTGCGGTGCTTGCTGTTGCTGTGCCAGACCTTCCGCCCATAGTAGCCGCCACATTCTCCGCATATGATTTTGGCTGTAAATGGGCTGCTCCGGTGCAGCTGCCGCCTGTTAGGTCGTCGCCGCTCAATTTCCTGTTGTACCAGATCAAAGGTTTCTGGATCTATGATTGCTGGGTGGGAATCTTTGATATAGTATTGCGGTACTTCACCGCGGTTCTTTTTGCTTTTCTTGGTCAGAAAATCGGCAGTATAGGTTTTTTGGAGCAGGGCATCGCCTTTATATTTTTCGTTAGTAAGGATGCTCACAATAGTAGAGGCGCTCCATTTTTCTTTACCTCTTGGCGTTGGTATCCCACATTTGGTAAGGTGGTCGGCAATCGCACGGATAGTTTTACCTTCCAAGAATAGCTGGTAGATTTTCCGGACAATTTTAGCTTCTTCCTCCACAATTTGTAAAATACCGTCATCGCCTTTTTTGTAGCCGAGAAAGTATTTATACGCAAGGGAGAACCTGCCTTCTTCCATACTGCGGCGTTTTCCCCAGGTCACATTCTCAGAGATCGAACGGCTTTCCTCCTGTGCCAGGCTGCTCATAATAGTAATCATCACCTCGCCTTTGGCATCCAGCGTGTAGATGTTTTCTTTCTCAAAATATACTTCCACATTTTTCTCTTTCAGCTTGCGGACGGTGGTCAGCGTATCGACTGTATTTCGGGCAAAGCGGCTGATAGATTTTGTGAGGATCAGGTCAATCCTGCCGCTAAGTGCATCCGCAACCATCCGGTTAAACCCTTCACGTTTTTTGGTATTCGTGCCGGAGATGCCTTCGTCCGTATATACATTGACAAACTCCCATTCCGGATTGCTTTGGATATGCCGGGTGTAAAACTCAACCTGTGCTTCATAACTGGATAGCTGTTCATCAGAGTCGGTAGAAACCCGGGCATAAGCCGCTACACGCTTTTTCTGTTTAGCAGTATCCGCTATGGCCGGATGCAGGCTGTTCCTGCTTTCTATTTTGTGGACGATTCTTGCACCAGTCATTGCTTTCTCCTTTCTGCTTGCCGCCGGGCGTTTTCCCGCGCCTTTTGTTTCATCTCGGGTGTCCAGCTTTCCCGGCGGGATTTATGCTGCCAGGCTACTTCTTCGGTGTGCCCATCACGGAATGCGTAAACCAGACAGTAGTGCTTTGGTACGCGGATTTCTTTAATTTGTTTCGTAAGTGTTTCACGGTCAAAACCTGTTACGCCTAAAATTTCTGCAGTTTTGGTGATTAAAATGTTTTCTGGTATCTGCTGCGCAGGGCAGGCATTTTTGCCGCGGGTATTGAATGTAGAGCAGCACCATACCGGCTTTTCGCATTTCTTCCCGGCATTGGCGATCTTATGGCGGAAATTCTTGCCGCACAGCCCGCAGCGGATCAGGCCCGTAAAAAGGGTTCTCCTGTGCGGATTTCTGGTTATGCCAAACTTTTTGATCCGGCGCTCCAGTTCCTGCTGTGTCTGCTCAAAAACCTCCCTGCTTATGATAGGATCGTGGCTGTTTTCTACAAAGTACTGCGGCAGCTCCCCACGGTTTTTTACGTTTTTCTTGCTGATGTGGTCTAGACGGTAATACTTCTGCAAAAGAAGGTCGCCTGTGTATTTCTCATTGTGGAGGATGTTGCTGATGGTGGTTTCACTCCATAAACCGCCGCGTTTGGCAGGGATACCTGCATGGTTCAGTTTTTTAATAATGGCGTTGAATCCCATACCGGAAAGGAAATCCGTAAATATCTGTCGGACGATTTCAGCTTCTTCCGGGACTATATGGAACGTCCCGTCCTTAAAACGGTAGCCCAATGCATCGCCGTTGGTAGCCCGCCCCTGCTCAAACAGCTTGCGGACGCGCCATTTCTGGTTTTCTGAAGCGCAACGGCTTTCTTCCTGTGCAAACGAAGCCAGGAGCGTCAGCATCAGCTCACCGTCTGTACTTAAGGTATGGATATTTTCTTTTTCAAAATAAACGTCGATTTCCAAGGATTTGAGTTCACGCACTGCTGACAGCAGGGTTACGGTATTCCGCGCGAACCGGGTCAGTGATTTGGTGATCACCATGTCGATTTTCCCAGCTCGGCAGTCTGCCAGCATTTTCTGGAATTCAGGCCGGCCATCTTTTGTACCAGTCACGGCTTCATCCGCATAAATCCCGGCAAGCTCCCAGTCACCACGGCTGCCGATATAGTTATTGTAATAACTAATCTGGGCGGACAGAGAATGCAGCATAGCATCCTTGCCATTGGAGACACGGGCATAGGCCGCCACACGTTTCCGTTGGGCAGGCAGTATCTTTTTTGCATCCAGTTTAATGACTTCTCTCATAAAATACCTCCGATCGTAAGAACAGGGGGAGTTGTGCGCTCCCCCATCAATAATGTGCTACAGTTTCCTCACTCGGTCGACACCATAAACGATGCCAAGCCCAGAACCGCAGCCCCAGTCAACAAACACCGTTGCAGTATCGTCGACAAAACGGACTGTGCCTTTATCGCCGGGTTTGAGGCGGCTGTAAGGATCATCCATCTCCACAAGCTCCACCCGTGTACCTGCAGGGTACATTTTCCGCACCCGCTCCACGGTACGCTGGTCGGGAAAGTGGTTATTTGCCATGATTTTTACCGCCTCCGTTTTTATCTTCCGGAAACTCAGATGTTTCTATATCCACTGGCGCTTCCTCTGCCGGAACGTCAACATCCGTATACCCAGCATTAGTGGTTGTTGTGCCAGTTTCTATGTTTCCTGCCAGCCATTCCGGTTTATGGCCGGATTTCCAGGCGCTATTGCCAGTGAGGTTTCTCAGCAGGATTTTGCGAGCGGTTTTATACTCATCCCCGATAAATCCTAGCCGGACAAGGAAGAGACGCATATTGAACTTGGCGTTTTCTGCCGGCTTTTCCGTTGCTGTTACCCGCTTCTGGTTCTTTGCCATTTTACAGAGAGCAGCAACTAAACGGTTGTAAGCGTCGGCTTCGCCGTCCAGACCGTGAAGAGTGAACCACGGGAAAGTGATTTTGCCGTCACATTCCGTAATCGGCAAGTCATCCGTTTCCAGAGCCTGCTTCAGTAGCGCTGCTTTGCTAACAATGATTTTCTTGAGGTTCTCCAATGTTTCTTGGGTAAATCCCGCGTCGGGGATCTCGACCGTAAAAGCAGTGGGCGCATCAGCATCCGGTGCCGTTTCTGCCGTATTTGCTGTTACGGTTCCCTCCGCTCTGCCCACAGCGTTTTCTTCTGTTGCAGTTTCTCCTGTGATTTCTGCGTCCGTAACGGATTCCTCCATAGTAAGTTCCGCTATGGCGATTTCCTCTGCGGCAGCATCTTCCACAGTGATTTTTTCTGCTGTAAACCCCCGTTCCTGCAAGTCGTTAATAAGTACCGCCGCAAAGTCGGGATGGATGTTGCTGTTATATGACAGTACGCCATTTCGGTTTACGGTATAATCCCCAACCGTATAAGCGAAACTGGGTGCGCCCTGGTATACGGCATGCAGGCCTAACACCTGGCTCATGGCCTCAATTAACGGCTTCCTGTCGCTACCGTGAAGATTGTAATTATATTGGAAGTTCATATTTTCGCTCCTTTCGTTTTTATTACACACACATCTATCACTCTGATTGCTGGTTTCAGCAAGTCTTGTTTTTATAAAATATTGTGGCGTAATGTGTGCGCTATTCGTTTCCCGTACTGCCAGTCAGAATAAAATTGACATATTCTTTCCGGTATTCTTCCAGATAAATCACTAACTCATAAAACCCTCTGCGGTTGACAATCACTTGTACGGTTCTCACATCAAACATATTGGTTTCTGCGGTTTCCCGGATCGCTAAAATCTGTTCTTTAACAGTTTCTGTCATCTACGTCACCTCCTCCATATTTGTCTGCCAGGCGTCCTTCCCATACTGAGTCGAGTACGGCATGGCGCAGGATCCCAGTATCAAACCCAGAATCTTCATAACCCTGCCGGATAGTGTCAAAGTAGCTGCGGGACGGCGTATCATATGGATGCAAGGCTTCATTCATGATGTAAACCATGGCGTTGGCTCGTCTGCCGTTTATTGCCATCCGCAGCATCTCTTTGCGGTAAAGATGGGGATAGCCCTCATAGGCATCAAGGGCGCGTTCATCACTTGGCTGTAACTGCCAGATGAGAACCGGCACTTTGCTGCCTTTGTGCTTCTCCACCGTTGCCACGGCAGCGCCTTTGCCCCGGAACATCAGCCGGTAGTTCCGCAAATATGCGGTCTGGACGATTTCTGCCGTTGGGCAGCGTCTTGCCATCTGCCCCAGGTTAAGATTGGAGCCGTAGGCAATATAAAATCGGTCTTTTTCTGGATGGTTGCTTTTACTCATGCGCTTGTCCTCCATTCTGCGTATTTCTGGTGCCAACATGGTTCCTGACATTCTCCCGCGAACCGTACCTCCAGGCGGCGTTGCCATCCAGATGCTGGTACAGATGTTCCCGGCAGCTCTTGAACTCATCACCAATGAACCCGATGCGGTTCAGATAAACCCGCATCGCAAACTTCTCATTTTCTTCCTGCACTTTCCGGTAACTGGCGCTTTTCTGCGTCAATGCCTGATGGTTGAGCGCCAGGGCCAGTACGATATAAGCGCGGATTTTCCCGGCATGGAGCGTGCTGTTGAACCCTCTGAGTTCCACGGTATGGTTGCCGTGGAAGAAGCTGTGCAGATTGAGAAAGTGATAGCGGCTGTTATGGTAACGGCCGCTGCGGCTGCCCGTGTAATTCTCATACCAGATAGACTCAATCTGCGTGAGAGTTTTTGGTTTGATTTGGTTCATCCGTTCCACAAGGTATGCGTCCATTTTCTTACAGTAGCGCATCCGTTCCGGGGCAATCTGTAACGATTTGTAGAATAGATCATTATGGCTCGCAATGATGTTTACAAAATTCCGGATGCTCCGGGCAGTGTGGTTAGAACCGTCAAGATGGATATGGATACCGCAGGACCGATTAGTAAACCCTCCGGCTTTTCTCAGCCTCCTGACTAAAGCCTGCACTTGGTCAATATCCTCCCGATAAAGCAAGATGGGGCTGACCAATTCTACACTGTAACTGTCACTAGCGGGAACTGTTCTGCGCCCTTCCTTTTTCTGGCAATGCAGGCTGCCATCGTACATCACTTTCCATACACGCCCATCAGGAACTGTAATCTTGTGGGTGTCGTAGTAATCCCCGCTGACATTAACCATGCCGTTCAAATAATATGAGGCGGTTTTCGCTGCTTCTTGCCGGGTGATCCCGGTAAACTCGACCTCTAAGCCGAACTGGTTGGTAAACATTTTTTCCCTCCTTTTCTGCGGCTGTATACGCATTGGGGGCATCCATGATGCGCCCCAAATTTGGATGCGCATCATGCCGCAATGTTTACTTGGTTTTGGTGTTACTTTTCTCTAAAATCCTCCTTCCCCAGAATGCTTCCTGTATTATTCTCTCTTGGCACAGAGCCGGCTTTTTCTTGGGAATTGTCTGCCGGGCGGTATTTTTTCTGTATTTCCGCCGTCAGCTTACGGTATTCCGCGTTAGTAACCAGCCCGCGCTTATAAAGGCAGCTGGCGATGGCAAGCATCGCGCCGCGTTGTTTTATCTGCTCAAACTGCGCTTTGTCCATTACGGCAACCCCTCCCCATAGCGGCTGAGGCGGTAACACTCCCGGCCGCAATACTTTTTTCTGCGGTTACCAAAGCTGATAAACTCCTTGCCGCAGCAGTAGCAGGTTAAGCGGTATGGCTTGCGGCTTCGGGTTTTGTTCCACCATGCAGTACGGCATTCCGTAGAACAGAAAGTTTTCTGCTTTTTACCCGGGATCTGTAAAAGCGGCCGTCCGCAATTTTTACATACATGCGAATCTGTCTCTTCTGCAGGCAAAGTATGTATGTTACTGCGATGGCAGATGGATTTTACCGTGTTAGGAGAAAGTGATAATAGTTTCGCAATCTCCGTAAACGACTCCCCCTGCTGGCGCAGCATCAGGATTGTCTGTTTGGTTTTTGCCTCTATCATGCCGCCTCCTTTTCTGCCCTTGTCGCCGCCACAGCCGCCCCATGTGCGGCTTTGAGGCGGAGGCCGAGGGCGTGTACCACATTTACTGTTACAGCGTTTCCAGCTTGTTTGTAGGCCTGGGTGTCGGAATCGACAGCGAGCAGTTTATCAATCTGTGTTTCCGAGAATCCCTGTAGCCGGAAGCATTCCCGTGGTGTAAGACGGCGGATTCTCAGAGATGGTGTGACGACACCCTGCGAGCTGCCAGTGTCAAGCGTGTGCGCAATTTTACTCCCCACCCGTCCCCGGCGGGTATTCTGGGCGGCAAAACCTAAATCTACCGAGTCGCCGGGATGTGCCTCCTTGCAACCACATTTGGTTGCTTCTTTGATCATCAGCACGCCGTGTCGGTCCTGAGAGGTGAGTGTAAACATCGGCTCATCTTTATCCTTGATACGCCTGCCGTTCTGCCGTACTTTCTCCCGATCCGGGGCAAGGACGGCACAGGCGGATATCTCTCCATCAGTTTCCAGTACGGCATTCTGGGTATGGCGGCGGTTAAGGCCACGCCAGCCACTGGCAGTTAGGGTGTAGGCTGTATCCAGCTTTTTGGTGAGGCCGCTTTTCCGGTTATAGCCGACGGCATAAAGCCCCGTCCTGCCGCCAGTGCCGCCGGATTTAGAGAGCAAAGTTTTAGATACCCCGGCGGGATCATATACCCGCGAATCCTGCCTGCCATTTATGATGAGCTTAAGAGTTTCCGGGTTTGCGCCTCGGAAAGGTAGTATCTTTCCGGCACATCTGGGGTCAAGATATCCGACAATGTACACCCGACGTCTTGATTGTGGCACTCCAAAATCCTTGCTGTTAAGCACCTGGAATTCGATACTGTACCCCAGGTCGCAAAGTGTATCGAGGATGGCCGCAAACGTCCGGCCTTTGTCATGCGATAACAGTCCTGGGACGTTTTCAAGGAGAAGATATGGAGGCCGTTTTTCTCTAGCCAGGCGGGCAATCTCAAAGAAGAGAGTGCCCCTTGTATCGTCAAAGCCTCGTCTCTTGCCAGCAACAGAAAATGCTTGGCAGGGGAATCCTCCGCAGAGGAGGTCGAACTCCGGCACTTCTTTTGTATCAATTTGTCTTGCGTCTTCATAAAAAACCTCACTTGTCTTTACATTATGTACGGCGCGGTATGCCCGGTCAGCGTGTTTGTCAATCTCGCAGTGGCCGATGCAGGTAAACCCGCCAGCCCTTTCCAGTCCGGCGCGGAATCCTCCAATCCCGGCGAACATGTCGAAGAACCTGATATCCTTATGTATTGTCATGGGCATTTTTCCTTTCTCAAATTTGTTATCTTGGTGCGCCTGAGCGCTTGGCGCAGTTAAGCCGGCAGGGTAGGCTCTTTTGTGTACGGCATTGCCTGCGTGCTGCCTTTTTGTTTTACCGTTTTTCTTTCCGGTCAATGGTTCATCACTTTTCTTCTGTTTTACCAGTCATGATAAAGCGGCCATACGCTTTCCGGTTCGCTTTATCCAATAGATAGTCTGCAAGCTCAAGCAAGCCTTCGCGGTTTGCAATAGCCATGACTGCATTGCAGTCGAACATATTGGTTTCCCCCGTATCACGCACCTTCAGGATCTGCTCCTTTATGGCTGGCGTTATCTGGTTCTTAGCTGTATCCATATTGCTCCTTAGATTAATGGTTCATAAATCGCATCTGGTAAATGTTGCCGCTACATCAAGTTATGTTCTGCCGCTTAACTGTGCCAGACGTCCAGGCTGTCTGTAGAGATCCAGAATTTATGATAGCCGTAATGGCAGATGCCAGACTCTTGGCGCAGCTAAGGCCGACAAAGACTGAACTCCCAGGTAAAACCTCTTTCTCTTATTGTCTATTTTGTCTTTTTATATCTCGATTCAGTTCCGCTAAATCTGCAAGAATTTTGTCCGCATCAAGGAAATCTGCTAAGTGCTTATTTTCCTCAGACTGTTTTGCAATCTGCTCAATGATTCTTGTTAGATCCTCCGTACAGTTAAGCACAATCTTTACATCAGCCGTTATGGGATCTTCGTAATATATATCAAAGAGAAAACCCCGAATGTCATTAACATCATACGTTTCATCTGCTGCACAATTTTTTAAGAGGATCCGTATCCGTTCATTGACAGAAGCAGTTCTGCCGAGCATTTCTAAAGCCTGGCCTATCGTTAGTTCCATAGTGTCTCCTTTTATTTTTATAACTGGTAAAATATTCATTTAGGGAAATACATTTTTCCTTGCTGTCCATCCTGCCCCTTAGCTGTGCCAAAAGCCCGAGATCCGCCTATGGTTTTCATTTAACACAACATTTCCCTATCACCTCCCTCCAAAATGAGATGTTCCAATTCGTTGCTGGTAATTACGGCGAATAATTTTGCCTGCTTATCAAACACTCCCTTTAACTGCCGGATGAGTTTTCCTTTCCGGGTCACACTTGGCACAATCCAAACGGTCAGCGGGAACATCTCTGACTCTTCCTGTTCCAATCCTGAACGATAATATGCATGGTACTTCTGACATTTCTCAATAATTTTGGCAGGTGATTCCGTATCAAGGTCAACCTCGATAAAATAACGGTCTTCATATTCTTCGCTCATGGTTGCCGCATATAAATCCGGTTTGAGGGAGCATGACACTCCGGCATTGCTGTATGCCCGCCAGCATTCTGGCTCCAACTGTAGGGAGAGGATTTCCGGCTCATGTTTTCTGCAGGTCTCTATCAGTTGGAGCGCCGTTTCTGCGACAGCTAAAGTGTGAGCCAAGAAATACGCAGATGGTTCGAAGTGCCTGCGTGCCGGATATGCCCGTTCATCATGAAGCCGGAGCAGACGTTCGCCAGCATGGGTCAGATACCAGATGAGGGAACTCGATCCCGCCCTTACTCCGCCAATCCGCCGGGAGAGGCTGCCGACCAGTCCAAACCCGCTCAATTTCCTGAGGCTGCGGCTGGCCGCCCGAAGCCCGGCAGAGGAATTAGCAGCATCGGTGAACAGGAGCCGCTGGATTTGCCCAGTCATCAGATAACGGTATTTCTGCACCGCACCGAGCAGCTCTCGGTCGCGCTCCCCCAGACGGCTGTCCAGTTCCTGTAGCTGCTTCCTGGATACACGCTGGGGTGATTGACAGTCAGCATCAGGGGTGCCGCCAGCAGTGGGGGAGTCCGTAGCCGGTACGGAGTAGGAATCGCATACCTTGTAGCGGGAAAAGTCCGGGGTTTCGGGCGTTTCCGCTTGTGGTTTCTGCTCCCCATTCGTCAGTCGGTTCGTCATGCTCGTTTCTTCCTTCCAATGTTAGTGTCGCCGGGATTTTCCTCGGCGGCGGTATTGTTAATTGTAAATATACTGAGGTATTCCTCTTCAACCTGTTCGGCTGGGACACCGTAGGCGGCCTGACTCCTCGCCTTAAGGTCGGCGGCATCACGCAAGGTGGACGGCGGCGGTAAAGTCTTACCCTGTATCCAGCCAGTGTTCCTGCCGTTCGATTGGAACGAGGCATAAATCTGGTAGCGGGGCAGAGCCATAAAATCTTCTGCGGTCAGTTCCGGCGCCATTGCCGCCATATCCTTGGCGTCCCGACTGTTCAGCCCGAAGACGATTTTGTTCCTGGCGTTCGCATCAATCCCAGAGCGGATGTTTATTGGTAACTGGTCGCGGTACTGGTGCGCCAGTGTCAGTCCGACGCCTAAGCCTCTCGCTTGTGCTAAAGCATCAGAAAGATCCGTTGGCAGACTGAGGTAGTCCTGTAGCTCATCGATATAGATTTCTACGATATGGCGTTTTTCTGCTGGAATGCCAGCCCGTGACAGTGCCAGCGTCCAAGTTAGCCCGACAATCAAGCTGCCGAGGAGCCGTGCCGATTCTCCGCCAGTTAATCCTTTGTTAAGGGGAATCAGTACAATCTTTCGCTTATAAAACAAGTCTGTTAGGGAAAACTTTGGGTTTGCCTGCCCCAGTATATTTCTCAGCCCTGGCCGCAAAGTTAGCTGTCTGAGCTTGTTGAGGACAGGACTTATTTGCTGCCTTTTCTCCGTATCCCTGAGAGCCTCGAACTGTTCCCAGAATGGACGTAAAGCCATGCGGTCTCTTACTTTGCCGGTGATTCTGCGCCGGAAATTCTCATCCGTCAGTAGTGGTAGTAGCCATAAAAGTGTACCGTTGTCTGTTCCTACCAATGTAAGTAAAGATGCAGTTAATACATCCTGCGTATAAATTCCCCAACAATCACTAAAAATTTCTTTGAGAACAGACAAAACTGCGTCAGCAATCAGTGAGGAGTTGCCATAATCCTTAAACGCCAGTGGGTTGAACCCGCATGGGCAGGGATCCGACGGGTCAATAATCACCACATCTTTGGTACGCTCTTCTGGGATTCGCATCAAAACATCGTTTACAAGGTCGGCTTTAGGATCTAGCACGAGGACGCTGCGCCCAGCGGCAATATCTGCCAGAATCAGGTGTAACATTGCAGTGCTTTTGCCGCTGCCAGTTGGACCAATCAGATGGCAATGCTCCAAACTATCCCTCGGAGAAATACTCAGCCGCTTCGGGTTTACGGCATCCATACCGACAGCAAAACTACGGTCAGTCTTCTGGTTGGTCGGGCTACGGTACCAGCGAGGCGGCAAGGTAAGTTTTGGATGCAGTCCCGGAGTTCCGGGTAATTCTTCCTCTCCGGCAGGGAGAAGTAGAAAATTGGCTAACTCCTTTACTGACAGCTGCAGAGGAAAATGCCACGGTACATGGGCGGTGTTGATATCCGCAGGCTTTATAGGTTCTTCCCGAATGCGTACACCCGCTGTTTCCAACACTTTGAATGCGCTAATGATACTGCGTAACCGGAAACCCATATTTTCTCCAGATATACCGATACGGATGATGGCTTGGAAAGTGTGCTGCTCGGCTTTTTCCCGTACAGTTTTCCGGCTCTCAGCAGAGGCTTTTTGTACATCTCCAAGCAGAATCTGCAGCCAGGTGGCGTTTGGGTCGGCGAGGTTGGCTGGCACTGGGGAAGGGGCATAAGCCCTCCCCAGCACGATTTGTACCACCATTTCTGCGCTGCTTTTATCTTCTGTGAGTGTCGCCAGCCCAGCCCGGATCACCGCCTCCGTGATGTCGGTTTTGAGGGAAAGTGTCGGATGGCTAATCTTCAGCTGCCGGGCAACAGTGACCGGGATACGTTTTTCTTCGCCTATTTCATGGAACTGGATATCGCCATGCGCCTTAATCGCCTCTTCAATGTTTTTAATGTACCTTGCGGCAGCTCCGAGGAGATAGCTGACTTTTCCGTTTTTGCTCCGTACCTCCCAGATTACGGCTCCTCGTGGTGATAATGCCGCAAGGTGGGAGAGCATTTCCCATATGTTCTCAACCTTATATGGACGCTGCCAGAACATTTCTCTCCAGCAGAGATTTTCTATTTGATGCTTCAAGAATGCCCACTCCTTCCTGTTTTTCTTGTGCTTTTTACCATTTTCCCAAATCATTGTGTTTGTGCCTCCAAATACGGAAACCGATGATAATGGCAGTGACGATGAGGGCGATGGTGAGCAGCACTGGCCAAATCTCCAGAATCCATCCGACTGCGGTTTTGATGAGGAAGGCGGCCAGCGCCAGCATAAAAGCGGCTTCCAGTATCCGGGTGATGAGGTTCCTTGGAGGTTCCAATAATCATCACACCTCCTCCGCATTTTCTGTGCCAGTAACTTTTGTACTGTATTTTGGTACAGGATATCCAGGAATGACGATATCGCTATCAATCTCATTTCCCCATACATCCCAGCCCGGTTGTCGGCGGCGGGCGAAAAGCTCAAGGTAGGGCCCATCGGACAAACGTTCGATTATAGCAAACTGTTCTTCTGGTTTATGGCTGTGGTCTTGCTGGGCGCAGAACATGAATGAAGGTTGGGCGTGAAACTTAACAGGTGCTTTTCCGCGCGTGGCAAAAATCAGCGATTCATGGGCCGTGCGGACGTATACTCCCAGTCCAAGTTTGGGTTTTCCCCAGACCAGCATACTACGATACGTGAACCCCCATGCTTTTACGACCTGAAGCGCTTCGGGGATTATGTTGTTAGGTGTCCACAAATACAAATGTGCATTTTCCTCTGCTAAGTCCGCTACGGGCATCGCTTTAATGCGTTCCAGCGGCATCAGTTCATAATGCATGGCGGCTCCCCGTCGGCCTTTTTGATGCAGGCTCCAGGGCGGGTCTGCCAAAATGGTTTTGTACTTTTTGCTAGGATGTGTTCTATCCTCCGTGTTAGTGATAATTTCTTCCATAAAAATCGTCCTTTCTTTGGTTGGCTGCTTTGACGCCCATTGAACCTCAAAGCAGCCCTGACCCCAAACATAAGAAATAAAAGTTTTTAGAGCGACTGGACACCCCTTAACAGGGGTCAAATGGCAATTAAGGTGTAACAAAAAACGCTGTTGTGATTTTGTCAATAATGTGTTGACAATAGCCTATTCCTCATCATATTCTTCGCCGTTGTTATCCTCCGCCCATGAACGGCAAGCCTCCCGAATCATAGCTTCATAGGCGTTCAGGCTATTGGAGTTCATCTCAAACTGCTCTTTTATCATGCGGTTAAAATGATTATTCTCCTGCTTAAGGTGCCTGTAATCGCTGTAGCAGAGAATCAGGAAGAGAATCAATAGCGCCAGACAAATGCTCAGTACCAGCAAAATAATAATCTCTGCCATTAATACCGCCCCCATTTCTCTATCTGCTGGGCAGTCGTCTCAGCATAAGCCCTGAGAATCTTATGGTAGTATTCTCTGCCGGCTGGAGCCATTTGGGACAGGCGGCCGACCGCCAGCGCCATCGCACCGGTATCTTCGAGCGCGTTCTTGGCGAGTAAAGCTCTACACCTGTTTTGGCTGGCTTCCAACATGGCATTTTCTAACATCAGCTTTGTGGATTTGGGAGCGAGCAGTCCTCCGATGCCACGCCTGGTGGGGAGAGTGTCAACCACGTCCCCGGAAAATGCTTCAGTTACAAATTCAACATTTGGTGATTTCATAGAAAGTCCTCCTCATGATATTTTTGATGGTGCTGGCACAGTGCAGTCATACCATCCTGTGCCAGTTTGTTTTTAGATGAAAGTGTGGCTATTTAGCTCTTTGTTCAAGCTCAACTCCGCAAGCCATACAAAGTACATGGGCTTCTCGCGTGGCACGAATGATTAAGCCACATCGTGGGCAAATGTACTTCCTCGTGGAACTTTTCTGCCCGGTCATGCTGGCTTTCCGCATCTTCTTCCGGTGCAGATGAAAGTCCATGTCTTTCAGGGATGTAACAAAGATGGTCGCTTCATCATTTAAGCGCGTGGTGTTAAACCCATAAGTTACATCTTTTGATACAACCAGCCCGTGTTCTTCCGCTGCCCGCTTGAACTGCTTATTGTGGTAAAGCCCGCTACGGCAGGTATCCTGGATGTCACACTGTGCATTATAGAGATGCGCCATCTCATGGAGTAGTGTGCCGCAGGTTTCTTCAAACGGTCTGTCCAAGTACTCTGCGCTGATGTTAATCTCGTAATAGCCGCTGCTGTTACCGTTTGCTACCGTCTCTGGCCGGCCAGTGTCATCGCTCCACGCTTTCCATGACGTACACCATCCCATCCAGTTCACTCGTCTGCCATTTGAGTTGATTGTGATGACTGGTTTCTGAAGCCTGCCATTATAGAAATAGTCGTTAAAACTTGAAAATAAACTTTCAAGTTTCTCAATAATTGGGCTGAGACTTTGCTCATGGTTCATAGATTCACCTCCTCGTGATGTTTTTTGATGAGGAATATCATGCCGGCGCTGGCAGAAAGCAAGCCGATGCCAAACATGATATTTATCCACCTGTCATAAATAGGGACAATTTTTGACATGCTGAATGCGGATTTTAAGAAAAATCAGAAATTATTTTTAGAAAGAGTTTTGGGCATATAAAAAAGACGCCCCCTGAGAAGCGTCTTCGTGTATTATGAAGTTATTGGTTATCTACCTTACCGTCTGGCTCGTTCCAAGTTATTGCGTTTTATAATTTTCCAAATCGTCATGGCAATCATAAGCAGACAGATTGTGATTAGCACGCCATAAACAGTTAGAACCATATGATACTTTCCGTCGTTCTGAACCCTTATCTCCACAGAATCCTGTATGGTTACATCTCCTACGCCGGCTTGCGCCCAGTTCGTTAATATGTTCAAGCCCTGATCCAAATCCTCGTCCACGACTTCAGCTGTGAAGTAGGTGTAAGCATTTGCAGCTTTGCCATAATCACCAATCCGGATACCATTCGTTACGATAGAATCCTGGACGATTTTAGCACCCTTTGGATGGTTGGAGTTTTTGATAACGCTCGAGCCCGTAACATACCTCAAATTAGAAGGAAGAATGTCTTTGATGGCAACGCCATTTTGACTCTTGCTGCTAGTGTTTTCGTAGCCAATGCGGAACTCTACCTTATCACCAATCTTAGCATCGACCGAGTCAAGCCAGGTCTTGTCGTCATTGTCAGCCATCCGTGCCTGCGCCGCTACAGTAAACTCGGGACTAAATACAGCTTTTACCATTATTGTTATATAACTGGCAAATTGGAAGCCGCCGGGTACGCGCCCATCAAGACTATCAGAACCAATCAAAACACCGTCAACGCTGGCAGCTTTGACTATATCATCACTTAATTTCCAGCCTGCGTTATCAAGGTAACCACCTGCTGCAGCCTCATCTTGCGTCTTGTTGTTGTTCAGAAGGGCCGATCCATAAATATATTCAAGCCGAAAAGGCGTGTCGCTGTTGAAGTTGACATAATCCCAATATGTACTCGGAGATGCATTTGAAGAGTAAATAATACCATTTACTTGGATACGCTTATTTTCCATATCATATTCATTAGGGATACTAAAAGATACACGGGTATCTTCAGCAACAGCATCTTCGCCATTCGGACTGCTGTTGTGGACATAGAGACGGATAACATAGGTTTTGCCGTCTTCGACATCAATATCGTTGCCATTCCATTTGGTATCTTTAGTGGCGCCATCAGCACGACCGTCCGACAAAACTGTGCATTCACGTGTGCCAACAAAATTCTTTTCGTCGCCAATCACGCCATCAGAAATTGTGTTGAAAATAATTTGGCCTGGATAATTAGGGCTATTTTTGTAATCTTCGCCATCAGATTGCGGAGTGGCACCGATAGCGCCATCATTAATTTCTTCAACTGTATAACTGGGACGACCTTTTCCATCTTCACTGTTGTCACCCCAAGCAAATGCCGTCTGTGGATGCAGCCCCAAACTTATGAAAAGCCCCACGGCTATTGCTATGGCTAACATTCTTTTGTCAAACTTGCCCATGTACAAGAACCCTTTCTAAATATAAAATCCAGCTACCCATAAAACTTATTTAGTCGCCAATATCGGGCAAATCTTCTTTGCCGATGGGGACATTCGTATGGTCACACTTCAAAGGTGCCGCTGCAACCACGGCACTGTTATTTTTTGCTGCCTGTAGCTGGTAGCTTCGTATGGAATTAACCATGCCCCAAGAAAGCACTGCGCAAAGTAATATAAAGAAAGATAAAGAAGCCATCCCAATAGGTTTTGTCAAATTAATCACGGCCACACATTCATTATTCTCATTAACTTTCTTTTTACAATTTGTTGCGCGGACTTGTTTATCCCAAAAAGGATTTTTTATGATGGCCGTTAGAGTTCTACCGCATAACCTTCGTCTTGTCGCGCAACTTAGGGCAGGAAGAATGGGCTTTCCATTATCTATGTAGCCATCAATATCCTTTAGATACTCTTCTATATCTTGACTGTTTAGAAATGTTGCAAGTTCTAATAGCCATTTATCCTCTGCTGTCTCAAGGCGTCTTTGGTATTTCTTTTTCTCATTATTTATGTCAGGATATGGATACTCACCATCTAAGTAATTGGATTCCCTCAAGTATTGATCGCGGCGCTCGGTAATGGTTTCTACCTTATGGTAATCATAATCTTTTAGTAAACCCAAGGCCATTAACACAATATCCCTTCTAGCTTCATATGCACCAAATTTCTCCTTAGCCGCCTTAATGAAAAGGGCATTTACTTCAGTTGCGGATAATTTGCGGTTACATCCTAAAGAACTCGTAATATTCTTGGAACACTCCTCGTTATCTCTGTCATCGACGGTTCGAATACCCTTTAATATTTCGCGGAGCGCTTTATCTTCAGCACTATGGGTGCCAGATTTCTTAGCCATCTTAATCACCTCACCAAAAATCACTGTCATCATAACATATTTTTGTAAGATATAAAATAGGCTGCGAAGTATTTTTCGCAGCCTGGGAAAAATCATGTCTACTCATTATCGGTATTCTCTGACGGTAACATACATACGATGAGCATCGATGGCAGCATTCAGTTTTCGTAATTCGCTGTAATGCTGAAAAATGAGATCCCGTTTATAATCAGAATGATACTCTGTTACTCTCAAGAAATAAGGCTTCCCATCATCAAAATATGCCTTATCATATCCAATCACGATTGTATAGCAGTTAATACTGCCATTATATGATGGCGCTTCGATATCGAAGCAGGTATGTTTCGTGCTTGGTTTAATGCATAATTCTTCCCAATCGCCATATTCGTTAAGTTCATGTGCTATTCTAAAATAAACTCCCACATCACTGACCTGCACTCCGATCAGCCTCCATCCCGGCAAATCTCCATGCAGTGCCTTTAGATACGTTTCGCGTTTGTAAAACTCAGGATCTGTATCTTCTCCCAAATCGACCACTTCGACACAATCGTCCAAATGTGCATCT
Organism: uncultured Candidatus Saccharibacteria bacterium; assembly: GCA_948614045.1. Lineage (GTDB taxonomy): Bacteria > Patescibacteriota > Saccharimonadia > Saccharimonadales > Saccharimonadaceae > Nanosyncoccus. Next base: position 21,157 of record CAPFSK010000003.1, read on the forward strand.
ACCTTAGATGGCTTAGGAATAACACGCAATGGAGCCGCTATAAAACTTCCCCGTTGAGGCATTGCGTCCCATGCGTCATCGGTGTTTGAAATCACATAACCATCTTCCGGCATGTCAAGTCTGTATTCCATGATTCTCATACTATTACCCTCCTGTTCTCTGGGAATCTTTGATAATTGCGCTATCGCCCGTCCTCCAAAAGGAGTATCAGCGAATTGCACAATTATCTAGAGGATAATAGAAGACACGATATTTTTAATGTGCCTAAGCTACAATGCCTATTTTCTATATTGTAGCACACATGTTCTGTTCTGTCAATAGATATGTGTATTTTTGCTAAAATTGCAACGATAATCCGTTGAAAAATAGTCGTTTTTGCCAATATTTTTCGCAAAAATTCGCTACTTATCGCCGTTCTTCACTTTCATGGATAGTAAAAATCTTTTGCTGTAAAATTATACCCAAGCAAAGAGCTCAGCTTAAATCAAAACAGAGGTGGTGATGAACCAAACAGCAGTAAACAAAACAGATTCAGATGACAGCCTGCCAGCGGCTGTGAGGACAAAATGCTGGCAAATTTGGCCAAATAGGTAACTATTAACATAAATCAATAAATGATCCGCAGGGGCATTAGCATGGCGGTGGGGATGCTTTTTAGTCATCCCCCTTGCTACTTTTGTTTTCTACGGATCATCAGACAGAACATATGGCTCCTGCGGATCGCAGAAAGGAGTCTAATATGTTCGAGCACGATGCATACGAAGAAGCAAGAGCAATTTTCAATAAACTGTACTGGTCAGGTGGATTGAAGAATCCAGAAGTCAAAAAAGTTTACCAAAATAATGTCCAATATTGGCGGCTTAGACTTCCAGAATATAGGGATGACGACAAGAAAGACGGCAGCAAAAATCCCAATAGAAAACAATACTATGGCCATCCTACTTCACTTGACAAGGCAACAGAAGAGTTTGGCTTTATGCCAGCCGATTCTTTTTCCCTTGAAGATTATGTAATACGGAAAGAAGTGTATCAGGCTTTGTATGCGGCAATTGACAGTCTGGAAGAAGTTTCGAGAGACATAATTACCCTGCTCTATTTTGAAGAAAAGTCGGAGGATGACGCAGCGGCGGAGCTTGGGCTTACAAAAGGCAAGGTTCATTACCAAAAAGGCAAGATCATTGAAAAACTTACGGAAATTTTGAAAGATTTTAGATAAACCAGCATTCGTTTCGCAAAAAAAATGTCCCTATAGATTATAGGAGGGCAATCTGTCTGGCAGCATATATCCGCTGCCAGACAGCAGCCTTCAACAAAAAACCAAACGAGGAGGAACACCATGAAGATAATCTGGCCTGGATAGTTATCACTGTTTTTATAGTCTTCGCCGTCAGAAATTGGCGTAGCGCCAATAGCTCCGTTATTTATTTCTTCAATTGTATAACTCAGACGTCCTTTCTCCCCGGTTTCCGGATCGGCATAATTGTCACCCCATGCGAAAACCGCCATGGGAGGCAGGAGAATAATAACGACAGAAGTTATTGCCCACATTTTCAATATAGAAGTTGTATTAGAAATCTTCATCTAGAAACCTCCTCATAGCAATCCCACATTAATCTATATTCCCCTGAAAATCGTCAGGAACTGTGTCGTCATTATTCTTGCCATCCAGTTCGGATTTGCTTTGGATTGCCCCTTCGACAGTAACGGTTGCCGTATCCTGGGCGCTACCATTAATATTGGTAACCACGATGTCTGAGTAATTTTTGGCACTATTTTTCAGGTTCTCTACCGCTATCACATGATTGCTATGTATATTTTCCACATATGCCACGTCACGATCTGAACTCACATAGAATAAATCATTAGGGTTCAATTCAGACGGCTCAGTTTTTACGGATAGGTAACAGTCCCCGCCCAAAGGAAGCTGTATATTTTTATATTTAATTTCGATTTTGTTTGGCACTATTTTCTTTGAGTCCTCTATAGCTGTAGATATTTCCTTTTCTGAAGTTTTGCCATTGTACGTATGTATCGCAACCATTAACAAAAACATGAATACAGTAGCAGCAGTTAGTGGTGTAACTGAGATTTTATGGACGAACTCAAAATGCAATTTCTTGCTTGAATTTTTCTTCTTTTGTTTGGCAGATTTAGATATGGTATCCTCTAGCTTTATTGTTGCGTAATAAGGTCTTTTCAGCCTGACTGTATTGTTAGATTCATCATAGTAATCAGTAAGAGCGGCTTTTATATACTCTTCAAAATCTTTTTGCTTTTTAATTTCTGCTATAACTTCCGCCAACTTTTCAATCCGTCCATCTGCTAAATCCCTAAGAGCGGCTTTATACCGGTTTTTCTGTTTTCCGTCAACAGAATCGTAAGGCTCTTTACAGCCCCCAGAATAAACGTCTTGTATGTAACTACTGTCCCGTAGGTATTTTTCATAACGTTTGCCAATTCCAATTTCACGCTCGTATCCAAGCAACAGCCCTAAAGATATGAGGATATAGTCAGTGTCGACGGTATCAAAGTGTTCATAAACTACTTTAAGTAGAAAAGCATCAAACTGTTTTGGCGTTTTGAAACTTGGGCCATCATAATGGAGCTCATAAAGAGCTTTTTTATAATCATTCTTTGACAAATTCTTTAGCCCACGCAGTGTGGAAGCGAGGTCGTCAGTATCTATTCTCTCTTTTTCAGACATTTGTCTGCCCCCTAGCATTTTAAAAATATACATATCGTAACATATTTTCTGAGCATTGAAAAGAAAAAGCCATGAGCATCTCATGGCTTTCAGAAAAATGTGTCAGAAGAGGAGTTATCTTTTATACTCAACCACAAGGGCATAAAAATAAGAAGTATTATCCGGATGTTCGGGGATATGCGAATGTTGCTTAAAATATATTTCACGGTACCCCCATAGCTCGTATTCTGTCAATCTGACCATAAGCCCATAATCCACATCTTCTAAGTACAACAGATAACGCTCAGCATTCCCATCGGGATATTCTACCTCAATCAGGAGATTGAGACACTTACCTTTTACCGGATAAAGAAACAACGTTTCTCCATGACGCTTATCTTTATAGGCAAATTTCAGGGTTGCTCCGACATCATCCACTTGTATCCCAATCAGTTTCCAGTCTTCCGATTCTCCACGTAAAGCACTAAGATATTCTTCCCGGTCTTTGAAATATATCGTCTTTTCCGGGTCACAATGCCCATCATCTTCAAGCGATGAAACGAAATCCGACAAATTAGCAGCCGGCTCGTTATGACCGTATGGAATACTTTTTATCCTGATTGGCGGATACTGCTCATTTGCCTTTCCTGGCAGGCAGTCCCAAAGATCATCCGTATCCGCATTTGATATAAAATATCCATCGGCATCTCTGTCAATTTCTATCTGGTAACTCATTTTCCTCATCTTGTTGCCCTCCTTTGATTATGCTGTCACCCATCTTATAAAAACATAGGTGAGTGGCATAATCATCGAGAAGGACAATAATGACACATGGAAAAGTTCGTAGACGCATATTAGTCTATAATAACCATTGTAGAACACGTGTTCGTTTTTGTCAAGCATAATGAAAATAGAAACAGGTTTGTCAAGAGGAAAAATCTTCTCAACTTGCCTCAATTTGTCTTAATTTTTCGACCGTTTTATCTCAACTTTTCTTCATTCATCTCAGGAACTCAGTTTTTTACTTATTTATAGCTTATCTTTTTATTAGACATAAGCGGTTCGCTTAGTCAAATAGAATCAAGGAGGTAACCATCATGAAACGTTCAACAACCGAAGAACTTCGCAATGCTATGGGTAAACTGGTCGCTAAGTGGTATCCAGATGAGGGGGTGATAGAGATTGTAATCAAGGGATGCCGCTATGTGATTACTGTGCCTCCGGGTACGCCAATCGAGTGCCATTCCAGTATGCTGCTTACTAAGTAGGCAGTAATAACAGCTAAAACTTAACTATACCGTGAGACCGCAGCCTGATGGTTCTAAGCGACGGCAGTACGGCAACATCAATCAACTATTGGTGTTCCGCACTGTCGTCTTTTTCTGTGTTTCCAAAGACGCTCCGGCGGAACACCGCCAACAGAAAGGAGCAGGAATATGGGCTACATCAATAATTATGGTTACAACAGAAAGAAAATGGAAATAGAGTTCACTAAAATAGCAGCCATCTGCCGGGAAGATGGAGTGTCGGAAGAAAACATTGAGGCCATCCACCGCCAGATGCTTGACGATCTGAATAACGAACGGCGTTTTTACAGACATACGCAACCCTATGATGGTATGAGGTTTACGGATGGCGATGAAGTCGATGAGGGGCGCTCGCCACTGCTTGACAAGTTCGGGGAGCGGTTAAGCGTCCAGCAGGCAGAAATCTGTGAGTGGGGCAAGATGGCCTGGATTGACGATATTGACACGCCAGAGATTGCCGTATGGCTCAAATCTTTGAAAGAAGATGACATCTTTATGCTTACCCTACTTGTAGCTGACGGGATGAAACAAAGAGAAGTGGCGAAAGTGTTAGAAAAGCATGATTCGGCTATTTCCCGGAAAATGAAACGGCTGCGCGAAAGTTTAACAAAAGTTTTGCCGGAAGCGTTAAAAAACCGGCTCGGAATCTGACTACCAATCAGAGGGGGAGTTTTTCTGCTTCCCCTCAATAAAAACCAGACGAGGAGGAAAACACAATGAAGCTGATGATAAAAGAAATTGAAAAAAAATTGAGCAGGCATCCATTTGGGAGCCAGGAAAACAAAGGACTTGATGCTGAGGTATTAGTCAAATACTTCTATCCATATGGATATGGGACGTGGCTGGTCATCGAAGGCGAGAAACTGGAAAATGGGGATTGGGAACTGTTCGGCTACTTCCATATTTTTGAGTGGGAGTGGGGGTATGTCTGGCTGAGCCAGCTGGAGGCCATCCATGCACCTGGGCTTTTTGGTTACGGCGGGGTTGAGAGGGACCGTTATACTGGCAGCCATCCCAAAATAAGGGATTTGATATAACCATCCGATGCCAGGCAAAAATCCGGTTTCCGTTTACCGACCGGCTTCACAATAAAAACAAAAATCAAACAAGGAGGAACAACATTATGAACCCACATGAACTCAAGATTATGATGGAAAACATCCGAAAGTCCAGTAAAACAATTCCGCCAACGATAGAAAAGGCAGATACGCCATCGACACCGGGCTTAGGTATTACATCTGATGATGGCGGCATCCTGACCGTGCTTGACAAGCAGCATTTTGGCAGGACATTTTCCGTAGAGAGCGATGGTATTTACACGGTGAAGCTTGGGGTATTCCATGATCTGAAGAGCGGCATATTGGAAGAATCCGCCCTCTCGTTTACCCTACCTATCAAAGCTGCTTGTGAACAGGCGATTACGGCGACATTTTACATCCCCGAAGCATCGGCAAGGGTTATGGACGCCGTCATCCTAAAGTCCACGCAGGCTTTCCAGATTACGCTGGTTGACGGCAGCCCCGTGTTAGAACGCTATGACAACCAGTGGGGGATGCCGCTGGAATACAGCCGCAGAGAGGCTGGCAATGTGATGATCCTGGAAAGAACCAGTCTGCGTAAGAATGTGCCACGCCAATACAGAGCCTATTTTGACCTACTTAGTATCCAGATTGAAGTAATGTTCGTAATCTAAAATAATCTACATAACTACCAAAGTGCCACCGCAGATAAACTGTTGCGGTGGCGCTTTCTCATCTTCTCGAGTGTGCGTGGCAGCAGCAATAATACGCAGTTTGCGTAGATTTCTATCTTCCAGTAACACTATCTAAGAAAAACCACATCTTATTCTCGTTTTGCTCCATCCCATCTTCCTCCATTATGCATTACCTGGGTAGAGGCAGCGGAGGGGGAAACCGTTGTAACGATTGTTGTTGTCTGACGGATTGACTGACGTAGTATCAAAGTTCAAGTTGCGGGCGTTGGTAGACGAGTAAGATGTATGTGACCAAGCGTCTCCGCCATGGCCGATATAGTTAATATAGCCAGCGCTCAAATCCATATACCCACTACGGACAAAAGCTAAAGACCTATCAGAATCTCAAAAGTGATAGAGTCCATCCATATCATCAACAGAGATAGATTTAAAAAACCCAACCTTATCAAAATCTAATTTTTAATAAAGTTACATCATGCCCACTTCCGGCACCACCGGCGCCTCCAACCTCGTCTTATCACCCTTAGCTTTTGTCCGTAGCGGAGACGTCAATCTGGGCTACGGCAATGTTAGCTACGTCGGCTACAACGGGTTTGGTTGGTCGCATACTTCCAGATCGTCTACCAGCACCTATGCCTTGTACTTCACTCCTACCGGCGTTTATCCGTCTGATAGCAATAATCACTACGTCGGTCGCCCCCTCCGCTGCCTCTAGTCGGAAAGTATCTATCAGAATAAATAACACAGAAAAAACGCTATCCTGTATTCCATGATATAATCAGAGTGTTGAATACTGTGATAATTGGGATACCAGCAAGATGAGACGCCACAAGTTCACAGCCGAACAGATTGCCGAGATCGAATCAGCCTGTAAAGCCGCACAGGATTCCCAGCAGGCATTCCGTCTGGGAATCCTGTGTCGCCATGCGCATGGCGACACATACAAAGATATCTGTAAACAGGCCGGCATCTCCATATCGGCTGCGGAAGGGATCATCCGTAGATACGAACAGGGCGCGGCGTCAATGCCGTATTGTCCATGCGCGCCGGGAAACGCCAGTTTACAACGGAACAGATTGCCAAGATAAAAACAGCTTATGACACCGCCAAAGACGAATGGGCGCGCTGCCGTCTGGAGGTGGTTTATCTTTATGCCCAGGGGAAGACTTATGAAAGAATCAGCGAATCAACCGGCTTCGGGCAGACCACCATAATACGGCTGATGCAGGAATACCGGGAGGATGGGCTGGATTCTATGGTAAAAAGGCTTAACCGGTATTCTGGGAGAAAAACAGGCTTTGCCTTTACGTCGGAGCAGGCCGCCGAACTGGAAAATATGTGTAAAACGGCCACAAACCCAAAGACTGTCCGGCGCATGGAGGCGCTGCTGCAGCTGGCCAAAGGGGAAAATATTGAAGACGTGGCGGCGTCATCCGGCTACAGCGTAAGCAACCTCTACTGGCTGGAACGGGAATACCGGAAAGGCGGCGCAGCGGCAATCTTCCGCATGGAACACCGGAAAAAGCAGCCGCCCATCGCACACAAACATAAGTTTACGCCAAAGCAGAAGGCCGAGATCGAAGCTGCGCGCAAAACAGCAGATGACAAGTGGACAAAGGAACGGCTAGAGATGCTGTGGCTGCGGGCAAATGGGAAAAGCCTGCCGGAAGTCAGCGCCGCGGCCGGCTACAGCGTGAACACCATTACGCGCGTTATACGGCAATACCAAAATAGGGGTCTGGAAGCCATCGCCCCGAAACCTGGCTCAAATGCCGGACAGCGGAAATATTTATCCTGCGAGGAGGAAGCGGCAATACTGGATCGGCTCCGGCTTAAAACAGAAAATGGGGACGCCATTAAACTCACCGACGCCAAAGCCGCATTCGAGGAGGCAGCCGGTCATGCCGTCTGCGACAGAATTGTATACCGGGCGCTCCGGGAGCATGGCTGGGAATGGCACGGAAGCTGGAGACCGCCAGAGCCCCGCGCATCAAAAAGAGCCCCGGAGGGCTCTTAGAAAGTCCGAACCTGCGTTACAACGCTGCCTGGCGGCTTCCTATGGCTCTGATTATAGCAAATTATCTAAATATTTCAATAACTTTTCCAGATTTTTCGATTAAGACTAGGCGTTTTATACTACGGATAACATGGAACTGTCTTCGGACTTCGCATCTAATTCTGGATGGATGCATTTTTGAGTATCTGGTATCGCATATGACATTGGGGGACTGCCTGGCAGCATCCTGCAAGATGTGTTGTATATTATGTTTGCCTTTGCCCGTTGGACTTTTAAGCTCCCAAAAGACATGGTCGATCAAAAAATCCGGCGTGCTTTGGGCGGCGCGCAAGACAAATTCAATGTCTTTTCCAAAATAACCAGCCAAAAGCTTCGCCGCTGAGATTTCCTTTGGAGATGGCTGCGGGCTGAGGCTGGCCGGTATAATGATCTGGGGCTGCTTCATATCGCCTATTGTACCACAAACTTCTATGTTGAGAAAAACCGTGGGTTCCAACATCCATGGGAACTACGGACAGCGTTTTGAGGTCAGGCTCCGGCCGGAGGGGCTACCCATGTTATTGTATTTGGGATAGTCTGTCTGTAAAAAGAAGCCCTTGTCTCAGCGAATGCTTCGCCCCCATGGACTTCAATACCCTGATTTTATCCCAAGTGTATATGTGCGTCAATTATTTTGCCCTACCTGAAACCTTGCCGCAAAATGGAGCTTATGGTAATATAGAGGCATGGATAAAGAAAAACCGCCGAAGCTTGGGGCTGCCAACCCGGACGCAGTTAATTCCAACTCCGGCACATCTGCCGGCGCTTCTGGAAGCCAGCCGCCCGCATCTGAAACAGGCCGTTCCCCCAGCTTTCCCCAGACGATCACATCATCCGGCGTGCCAGCCCCGGCATTACGGGAAACGCCTCAAAATTATCCCGGCGGGAGCGTTGTTGCGGACAATGGAGATATTGTCATAGAAAATAGAAAAACCCGTAAAAACAAGGCATGGGTCATTGCCGCAGCGTCCATGGCGGCAATTATACTGGTAGTGATTGCGGCAGTTACCGCAATCAGACCAAACTCCGGCAGTTTGGCGCAGGCTTTCGCCGAATATCGTAGTTTGGTGGTGGATGGCCCGGTGATAGAAGAGATTGAAGAGACGCTCGCCGCCGTAGACGAAGATGGAGAGGAAGACGGCGCGGGCGTGGAAGTGTCTGGCTCTGCCGGTGATGTGACGGGTACTGATGACGCTGAGGCGGCTGAAGACCAGGACGTAATGGACGCGTGGTTCATTTTTGACCGGGAACAGCTCCTGACACCGGAGGGGCGTACAAATTATTTTGGGAAATTAAAGGAAAGCTACGGCAGCTTTGCTGAACAGTTTGAAAGCTCGACAGGGCTGGAAGACGGCGCAAAAGACATCCTGCGCCAGAGCCTGTCAGCTTACAGCGGCACACTCGATGGCGTGATACTTATGCTGGGCGTCAGCGCCCTGGAAGATGAAATGCTGGAAAAATACTTAGACGGCGGGCACAATACGGCTGTTTCTTATGTTGGGCAGGCAGTCCCGGATTTAGATGAGGACGACCCGCGCAGGACGGCGTATTCCGGCATTCAAAATTACCTGGTTTCCCTGGCGGCGATGTACGACGTATATGCCGCGAACAGCTGCCTTGTGGACGGTGAGGTTGACATGGCGTGTGTTTCCGGCCTATACGACAGCGAAGACCAGGCATACCTGTCTGCCCTTGGAGAAAACAATACCCAATACGACAACATGGAATCTGCCTTTGACACGTTGAAATCAATTTTTTATACGCAAACAGAGGAGATTTACGGGATGCTGGGGGAAAAGGATGTGTAAAAAGTACCTTGCCCTGGCAGCGTCTTTGATGATCAGTTCAGTGCTGTCGGTTTCTTTCCTGACGGGGACGGCGTCGGCCGTCAGCGGCGAAGCTCTGACGAAAAAAGCCCTATTGAACGGTATCAAAACCTGCGCCACTACGCAGTATTTTAAGGCGCCGGTCAGCCTAGACGACCTCAGCGGCCTGGATAACAGTAAGCTGGGCAGCCTTTTTACCTCTGCCGGGAAGAAAGTCGGCAGCCACACCGTCCGCATCCCTACGATGGTGGGCAATACGGTGAAAGACAGCGACGTGTCATGCCTGCAGCTGCTCCAGGGCTACCATAAAAACGGGCAGGACGTAAAAGGGCTGGCGGAATATTCCGGCAAAACCGTCACGCAGGACAGCCTGACGAAGATCGGCTACCGCAGCACGACCAACCCGGATGCGGCCAGCGTGAGCCAGGAGTGCGTCCAGATCACCTACAAGGACAAGACGAAAAAACTGCTCGGCGGCGAAGAATGGAACGACCGGGAAACGAACAAATACTGTTTCTGGGTGGAGGACGGCAAGATCGCCATCACGCCGTCTGGCGACCACAATGTCTCGAAGACGAAACCGGGGCGGGGCAAGAGCGGCGCGGCCAAGCTGGACGGGGAGTACGACAAGGACGGCAGCCATCCGGGGTACTGGCTGAGCATCTGGTATATGGACGAAAAGGACAAAGGGCATACGGTGCTGTACACAAGCGCGGAGCAGGGCGACCGGGAGTGGTCCGACTTCAAAAACGGGTTCGCCAACGTCGCCGCCAACCTAAACAAAGCCAACAACATCAAGGACGCAAAAGTAAACTTTACAGTTGGGTCGGATTCCAGCAAAAACATAGCGCGCGATGAACGGGCACTGACATTTGGCGGCGCCAGCTCCAAGCTGGCAATGCTGAAATACTTTGCCGGGGACGACGCGACTTGGGACAGCGTCAAGTTCACGGAAGCGGAAAAGACCGACCTCTACCGCAAGTACATCAAAGGGCAGATCGACGACGGGAAAGTTAAGCAGGGAGAGTGCGGCACGCTGGAAACCATAAAATCCAATCAGGGCGACAAAGAAATGTACGTCTACCAGCCAAACGCCAACAAGGACAATTACTGCATCCTTGAGGGTGCAGACCAGGTCACTCAGAAGTTTAACGCCCCACGTGCGGGAAATGACATACTGTACCCGGAAAGCTTCCTGACAATCGTTACAGCCCAGATGCCAAAGGAGATCGCGGATAAAAACAAAGAGATACGGAATCCGGCGCCGGCTGATCCTGACGATGATGGGAATGCGGAAGAAGCCAGCCAGTGCTCTAAAGCAGCATCTTCACTCGGTTGGATTATCTGCCCGGTAATCCAAGGTGTTGGAACTGCGACGGATTGGATGTATGAATATATTGAGCAAGAGTTTCTCGTAACCGATGCGGACTTTGTAGCTACCACTGAAAAGGACGAAAACGGCAATGAGGTTCACACCGGCACCTACGTGGCTTGGACAAGCTTCCGGGATTTCGCTAATATTATTTTTGCGATTGCGCTAGCCGTCGTTATTTTGTCGCAGATTACCGGCTTTGGCGTCAGTAATTATGGTATTAAGAAGATGTTGCCAACGTTGATTATGGTGGCGGTGTTGGTGAATCTTTCGTTTTTCCTATGTCAACTAGCGGTGGATGTGTCGAATATAACAGGGTACGGGATAAAAAAGATTTTTGTTGAACTTGGGGGACCTAGCTCAGAGTTTGGAGAGGGCAGCTTAGGCGACATCATTGGCAGCACGGATGGAGGCAGCGGCATACTGGGCGGATTGTTGGGATTAGGGGGAGCTGTAACTGTAATAGCGACTGCCCCGAAGTGGATTTGGCCTTTCTTGGTGTTGCTACTCGGCGCGGCAATTAGCGTGATGTTCTTTTTCCTACTACTTGGCATCCGTCAAGCTGGTATTATTATCTTAGCCGCTTTGTCTCCAGTAGCTATTATTTGTTATGCTTTACCAAATACAAAGAATATCTTTAGCCGGTGGTGGAAGATGTTCTCGGCATTATTGCTTGTTTATCCGATCTGCGGCGCATTGATGGGTGGCGGACAGTTCGCGTCGAAGTTGTTGCTTGCGAACGTAAATGAGAATACAGGATTCTTTTATGTACTGGTAGCAATGTTGGTTCAGACTGTGCCATTCTTCTTTGTACCAAGTATTTTGAAGAGCTCAATGGCAGCAATGGGCAATCTGGGAATGAAACTGTCAAGCTTCGGGCGTGGATTGAGCCGCGGAACGACTGGAATGGTTCGAAAATCGGATGGATATAAGTACAGAGTAGCAAAAACACAAGCAAAGAGTGCGAACCGGGCGCTAAAACGTCAGGCATGGCGCGACAGCCATGGCTTAAGCGTGCGCGGACGCGCGAGCGGGTGGGCTGGAAGAGGCGGTATTCGAGGCGCCATTGGCGATGCGGCGAAAAGTTCGCGCGACCACAGCCAGGAGCGACGGATTAACGCGGTAGCGGCGCAGCGCCGGGCGGAACAAAATGCGGCATTTGTCGCGGAAGGTGGGTTGGCGAATGCTGAACGTCGTGAGCGGGATGCAGCGATGAAAAATTACGAAGCCAGTTACCGCGGAGATGACACGTTTATGAATGATTTTGCCGCACAGAGCCGGGCTTATGATGCAGCTATCCAGGCCGTTGACGACGATCCGTCCGATATGAATGCCCGCGCCCAGCTGCGTGCGCTCCAAAATGTGCTGGGCAGTTCTGCTGATGGGCAAGATATTATCCAAAATGTCCTGCATCGCCGCCTAGCGGATGCGCAGGGTCGTGGTGAAACCACTGTGTCTGCTGGCATGGTTGCCGCCGGGCAGACCTTGATGGGAGATCATGGTGGATTTAAGAGCGGTAATCGTGGGTTAAATAAGCTGTCTCAAGATTTGGCTAGCGGCAAAGCTCTACAGAGCGACAGGGGGAAGTATGCCACTACTGCTCTTAAGGATGCGAATGGGCGCACTCTCACAGATAAAGCCGGTAATCAGATTTACGAGAATAATCACTATGGAGCGGCGGCGGCTGCTGGTACTGCCGCTGAGCTTGCGGGCGCAAATGACAGCACATTAAGGGGTATGCTTAGCAGTATTCAGAACGGGAATATGAGTACCGCGGACATGGAAGCGGTTTATCGTAATGCTGGTGAGGCAATTACAAACGACAACATTTCCGTGAAACCAGAAAACGAGAATATGCTAAATCAAATTCGCCAGGCTGCTTATGAAAAGCTACAGGGTCAGCAAGTTGGCGGATACACTGATAGCACGGGGCGAGAGTTCGCGCATACTGGAGGCAATAACTACCAATACACCGATAGTAGTGGAAATGTCCATAATTATACCCGTGGAAGTGGTGGAGACCTGACCGAAGTTGGTGGTAGCGATGTGGTAAATAATAGTGATTTGACATCAATGAGCCAAAATTATTATGATGACCAGGGACGGAAGTTTGTCAGCAACGGCAGCGGGACTTATACTTACGACGACGGCAGCATCAAACACACTTATACACGAAACAGCACAACTGGCGACTTTACCGAAGTTGGCACTGGCAGCGAAGTGATTACTGGAAATCGTCTGAAAACTGCGACCGATAACTTCGGGTTCAATTATGGTAGTAGCTATCGGAACTTACATACGGGCGATACGTTCAAGATTGGGCATAATGCCCCAGCAACTCCGACCAAGATCAGCTTACCATCCGGCTGGACGTTGACAAACTCTGGCTGGGTCGATATAACTACCGGCAGACCGCTCAGCCCAATGGATGCTCGCCGTGCGGATTCGATTGTTGACCATAATAATCAGATTGATAATAACCGATAATCGCCCCATAAAAAGTTTTGCCCGGTCCTCTCTAGAGAACCGGGCATAGCGTTTTTTGAATAGGCGAAGCAGCTGTACTTCGACTCTATTCATATTTTAGGATAATAAGACAGCTGGGGGAGATTCTTGTTTACTGAAGTAAACGCTGTACTGTCTGGTCGATGGTATGACGCTCAGCTTTTTCGGCATTTTGGTATTCTATTACCTTGTGCTGTTCATCGGCTTCACTCTTATGTGCTGTCTGGATATTATCCAGACAGAGCCGTTCTGTTGCTTTCATATCTTCGCGGGCGCATTCTTTAGAAATTATGCCATCGTTCAAATCGTATGCTATGGCCATACAGCGTTCCAATTTTGTGCGTTCTTCATAATCCGCGACATTATCCCCAGCCTGTCCGATAGCTAGTTTAGCGTTAATTTGTTTTACACATGCCTCACAAAGAGAGTGCTGTATCAACCCGCCGTCAGACGTATACCGGCTAGAGCTACCCCCACATATCTTACAACCTCCGGTACTTTTCCGCCTTTGGGGATTTCTGAACATTAGTATCTCATCGAATACATCTCCGCGCCCGCGATATTCCCCGGTTTGAGCTATACGTTTATACCATTTTTCTATCCGGGCAGCATACAACCCATTTGAATCTCCGGGTCTGCGCCTAGGCTTGTCAAAAGGATGATGGTATTCAGTTTCCCGACGGCTAGCTTCCCTTTGGGCTTTGATGCTAGCGGGTAATTTTTCTTGTTTCATTCTTTCTTGCCATATCAACCAGCGATCCAAGATGAATATACCTACAATAAATATTACGATCGCCACTATCGCATACAGCATGAACGAGAGGCTGCTAATTGAATGCGATAACCACACAAAAAACCATACTACTTCAATAAAAATAATTATCGTCATATATCTCACACCTTCCTCTCTAGACTGGCAATCATCTCCAGTCTAACAAGTAGCACGCCACAGATGACCTATAAGCAGGTCTATAATACTTATGTAGCATATCAAGCTGGTTCTGCGTAATCGTTTCGATATTAAGTAATACGTCCTCGTTCGGTATGAGTGAAATACGAACCGGGTCACCTCCAGCATAAGGAACCGTATATATCTCGACCGCTCCATCATCACGTGCTGGTGTTGAGAGGAAAGCGATAGTGCTGCCATCCGGGCTGAGTACGCCGTTCCAATTACAACGTTCGCTATCCGGTATATATTTCGTTATTTCACCCGTCTCGACATTCAAAAACACGCTCTCTACGATATGCTGCGTATGCGTTTTATAATCTATGGAAGACGAAAAGTCCGCTATGCAGTTGCTCTCATCACTCCAGTCTGTCGGATATATTTCATCATTAACCATTGAGGGCAAATACTGGCTACGGAAAAGCAGCTTACTGTCATTAGCATCCACTTCCTGTACTTGACTGCTAGTAATATTATCTAATGGCACTTGGAAATATTTATCTCCTTCACAAAACACAAACATACCGTTTTCGAATCCTATTACATCATGCTTGATTGGGTCTGGGTTCGAAAAATCCGTTTCATGTGCCAATCCGACTGCTTCACTAACATCAAAAAACTCGCCATTAGTATCAATCCATCCGGCATGTTGCTCCTGAGAGCGGTTTAGAAATACGCGCACGGCAGCCATTTTCGTAAAGTCGTCAGAAAACCAGTTCGTCAGATTACCATATGCGAAAGCCTCAAGCGTAGACGGAAGAAAGTACCGAAAATCTGAATCTTCCAAACTTGATGGATTGAGGATTTCGGAGTTAGAAAGAATCTGCTGCGGAAAATTAGCGATAACATTTTGTTCTCCGGTATTAGGGTCAATTGTTATAAGCTGAGTTTCTACTTGCGAGTTATCTAACCGTCGTATCATCGCCACAATCCCCTCCGCTTCTGCCGGAGAAGTATCGGTATCATCCATACTATCTTCAACTGTGCTTGTTTCACTCTCCTCCTCGTAATCTTCAGACGCAGTATCTTCCGTATCGGATGATGCGTCATCTTCATAATCGGCGGTATCGCCGTAGTCCTCATCTGCTACGAGTTCGCGGCTATCACTGCTACTGCCACACCCGCCAAGTACCAGGCAAACTATCATGAATAATGTTAAGATAATCCTTTTCCGCATATTATCACCTCCATTTGCTGCGTCATGGGTTTACGGGCTACATGAATCTTCTGGACGCGTGTACCGCCCCAGATTAAACCAATACACCTCATTGTTTCTTATCCTCCTTTTTGTCAATGTGCGCTATCCTCATAGGGGTAGTCCTCCGATTTTACTATGATTAGTAAATATGCGCAATTATAAGCGGTTTTACCAAATGCATATTGTGCATATTGTTCAAATCCAAAGAACCTATTACAATAAAAATAGAAATCCCCCACAGAGGATTGCCGACCTTCATCCAAATAGGAGGGTTCATTCAATCACAGGGGATTTCTGTTTTTTATTGCTTTTTACTTGTAGAACGGTTTGTATAAACGCTTTTCTATTCCATCGCCGATAAATTGTCTCTCTTCGGCAGTGAGGCTAACTGATCTACCTTCTGGAACATCGCAGCATTTTCGTAAAATATCTGTAATTTTGTCCCGAATCCCACCCCTCGCCATTCCACCTACCAAACGGCCTGCATTATTAAGGGCTGTAGTTCGTGCAAACATGGGTGCTGATTCATTGACAAATACTCCCACAGCCTCACACGCTTCGCATAATGCATCCTCATCAGAAGTAAACATATACGGATTAGCAAGCCCGTCCTCAAAATACTCCTTTAAATAGCTCATAATCTTACCTCCTAGTTTGACTTATTAACAATATTGTTCTTTCATAGAATTTACCATTTCAACATAGACTCGCTTGCTATCAATGAACTTCTCAGCTTTGACACACTCAACGCAAGGCAATATGTACTTTCGGTAAATTGTAGCGTAAATTGACTTCCGGTCAGGCTGCTGATCTATTTTTTCAACTATTGCAGGAGCAGTCCGATAATAATCTTCAATCAACTCTGCTCCATCTGGCTGATTTTGTAACCACTTATCTCGAAATAACCTCATTGCTATCAATTCTTCACAGTCATCGGCTTTCCCCATTGACAGGCAGACTGCCGTCGTAATAAAACAGCCTGACGAGTTCTTATAATCTGCACAGTCTGCATATCTGCTTGTCATACAGATATTTTGTGCTGTGTACGAGTTCAGCTGCTGTCTGGAAAGTTTACACCGGTATTCCGGAAAAACGGTACCTACTGTTTCTAAATAATCACATCCCAAAAGTCCCATTTTATAACCTCCATTCTTCTATTTTTTACCAAATGTCTACCGTGCTTTCCAATTCACCTCCTCTCAGAGAAATAATGCTTTGTAGTGAGTAGTAAAAACCGCGGCTCATGAACCGCTAAATATAAGATGTAACACTTTGTTGAAACTGATACTATTTTAACATTAAAACCACCCATATTCAAGAGTACGATATACTAAAATAAGGAAAATTGGTACACAATATCATAACAAACGGTACTCTTATGGCATATCAGCGGCTTTTGGACGGCATCGGATGTAACACTCTCAACAAAGTGTTACATCAGCCCCTTTGTGTGGCGATACGCTATAGAAAGCCGTATCTTACGACAAGGGGGCTTAATTTATTATGGCAGCAACAGAACCAATCCGGAATAAGAATGAGTTAAAGAAACTGGCAGATTATTTTTTGAAGAAAAGGCAACTACGTAATTATACGCTTGTATTAATGGGAACATATACAGTACTTCGGATTAGCGACCTGCTCCGGCTCAAATGGTCGGATGTATATGATGAAGAAAAACAGGCGTTCCGCACGCATATTACTGTCATAGAAAAGAAAACGAAGAAAGAGCGCACCATCGCCCTAAACCCACAGGTACTTGGTGCGCTCCGGCAATGTTATATTCATCGCAGGGGTGAGTATATCTTTGCCAATAACCGTAAAGAACCAAAGGCTATCAGCCGGGTACAGGCATGGCGGATTATCCATGCCGCTGTAGTTGAACTGGGAATCATGGGGAAGATTGCTTGCCACTCTTTACGGAAGACATGGGGATACCATGCCGTAAAGGGCGGAGAAGTGTCGCTAGCAGTGATTGTAGACATCTATAACCATAGTAGCTATGAGATTACGAAGCGTTACCTCGGCATTACGCAAGATGAGCGAGATGAGGCATATCTAGGGATAGAATTGTTTTAGCAGTTTATGCTTGGAACACCATAGATGAATGGACTACTTCCTAATTAAAAAGCGTAGATGACTGGCTGCTACGCTTTATTTTGTGATGAATAAATATGTGCTGATTGCTTGCCTACCTATTCTTTCCTTATTTGCTAATTACCTGGGTAGAGGCAGCGGAGGGGGAAACCGTTCCAACGATTGTCGTTGAGCGACGGATTGACATACGTAGTATGGAAGATTAAGTCGCGGCCAGTAGTAGCTGAGTTAGCAGTACGCGACCAGTAGTCGCCGACGTAGCCGGTACTGACGAGGCGGCCGTAGTCGATGTAGACATTCCCGCTACGGACAAAAGCCAATGGTAACTGTACTATATTGGTGGCGCCGGTTTGAGCAGCCATGACATTATACTTCGTGACAAGGTAAAGATTTCCGATGTGTGTTACTGGAGAACAAAATAGTACGCAGATTGCGGATTGTTGCTACTGCCGCGTACACCTAGAACTATGAGGAAAAGCAGCCAAGTCCTAATCGTGTATAAACGTGTAAAATCACTTCCGAAGCTCATTATAACGTAAACGGTAGATAGTACGTACCTCGACTATGAGGGCAAAGTGTGTGACAATAGGCTATATTTCTATCATAAGTATTAAAAGTTAAGCCTTAACTTTTGATACCGTTATACGGAGGTAAGTCTATGAACTCAGCAACAACAGCAGTGGCTGTACAATACCGTTTAAAAGAGTGGGCGGAGCAGATCAGGGAGTGCCAGAACCGTCCCGCAGGCATGAGTGTTGTCGATTGGTGTGCCGGCCACGGCATTACGAAAGCAAACTATTATTACAGACTGCGCCGCGTAAGGGAAGCGTGTCTGGAATCCCTTGCTCCAGAGGCTCCGATGCAGCAGATTGTCCCGGTAAACACCTGTCTGCTACAGCAGGAAACACAAAGCGGCAGCGGTATACAGCAGGGGCTTTCCATCTCTGTAAACAGTTTTTCCATCCACGTAACGGAATCCACACCCATGTCGCTGCTTGCGGCAGTCCTGGAGGTGGTGCGGAATGCTCAATGACGCAACCTGCTTTAAAGCCGTCTACATTGTCTGCGGCTACACCGACCTGCGCGCTGGGATGGACCGGCTGGCGGCACTCGTGGAAGCTCAGACCGGGAACAGGCCATATGTCCCGGATACCCTCTATCTTTTCTGCGGGAGGCGCACAGACCGCATCAAGGGACTTGTATGGGAAGGGGACGGCTGGCTCCTGTTATACAAGCGGCTTTCGGAAAGCCGGTTCCAGTGGCCGCGCACCCCGGAGGAGGTGCGTGAATTAACGCCGCAGCAGTTCCGGTGGCTGATGGAAGGGCTGACGATCACCCCGAAGAAATCGGTCAGGCCGGTGGAACCGCCGGAATACATGGGATGATTTTGTGCAAAACGGAGAAATTTTCAGACGGTTTTCCTGCTGAAAAAAATGTCCTGCCTTATTCCTGCACAACCACGCTGCACACCATAAAAGGGCCCGGGATGGACGCAGACATGCTGTTTCCTCCCGAAAAGGGTCCTGGAAACAGCATCGTACAAAGGCAGCATCCGCTGTTAAAACCATAGGCATTATGACGGGCATCTGGCAGCGCCGGGTTCGCAAAAATCCCGTATCCATGGTATAATAAGGCTATCAGGATACCAGGAGAAAACAACATGGCCTCAAAATATACGGAAGAACAACTGAACAGTCTTGACAGGGAAACGCTTACCAGGCTGTTCCTGTCGCAGCAGGAGCAGCTTGAAAATATCGACCATACGCTCCAGCTTGTTCTGGAGCAGATGGCGGATTTAAAACGGCACAGGTTTGGCAGGTCATCAGAAAAACATGAGACCGAAGGCCAGGTTTCCTTCATGGAAGTGGATGGGAAGATCGTATTCTTTAACGAACCTGAAGCTGTCGCTGCGGAGGAAAGCACAGAGGAGCCGGAGAACGTTTCCCGCACAAGGCCGAAGAAAAAGCAGGGAAAACGGGAAGAAGACCTGGACGGGATTCCGGTAGTTGTGGTGGAACATTCCATGACGGATGGGGAACTGGAAGATAAATTTGGAAAGGACGGCTGGAAACAGCTCCCGGATGAAGTGTACCGCAGGTACCGCTTTACCCCGGCGAAAATCGAGGTGGAAGAACATCATGTAAAGGTTTATGCCGGGAAAGAAACGGAAGAAGTCATCAAAGCGCCGCATCCGCAGACTTTATTAAGGGGGAGCCTTGTTTCCCCTTCGCTGGAGGCAGCGGTAATAAACGCAAAGTATGTCAATGCCGTCCCTCTTTACCGCCAGGAGCAGGAGTTTGAACGTTATGGCCTGCACATTTCAAGACAGAACATGGCGAACTGGACGATCCAGTGCGCAGACCGTTACCTTGCGGTCCTCTATGATTACCTCCACGAAAAGCTGTACGGCTACCACGTCCTGCAGGCAGACGAGACGCCCGTGTTGGTGAATAAGGACGGCCGTCCTGCCGGGAGCAAAAGTTACATGTGGGTATACCGCACCGGACGGATGTACACAGAACGCCAGGTTGTCCTGTATGAATACCAGAAGACGCGCAATGCCAGCCATCCCAGAGAGTTTTTGAAAGACTTCAACGGCGTATGTGTCACGGACGGATATCAGGTCTACCACACCATTGAAGGTGAACGCGAAGATCTGAGGATTGCCGGATGCTGGTCCCATGCCAGGCGCAGGTTTGATGAAGCAGTAAAAGCGCTGCCGAAAGCAAAGCAGAAGGACAGCCGCGCATATCTTGCGCTGACCATGATACAGGCGATCTACCGGGAGGAAAAACAGTTAAAAGATCTCCCGGCGGAAGAACGGAAAAACCGCCGCCAGCTGAGCGTAAAGCCCCTGGTGGAGGCTTATTTCACATGGGTTCGTGAAAACCTCCCGAAAGTGCCGCAGAAAAGCAAGACGTGGGAAGGTTTCAATTATTCCCTGAACCAGGAGAAATACCTGAAAGTGTTCCTGGACGACGGCGAAGTACCGATGGACAATAACGCTGCGGAACAGTCCATCCGCGGATTCTGCATCGGCAAGAAAAACTGGGTGATGATCGATACCATTGCCGGCGCAAAGTCCAGCGCCATCATTTACAGCATTGCGGAAACCGCAAAAGCAAACAATCTGAAACCGTATGATTACTTTGAGTATCTGCTTACCGAGATCCCGAAACATCTGGATGATACAGACCGCAGTTTTCTGGATGACCTGCTCCCCTGGTCACCAAGCCTGCCGGAGAACTGCCGGAAGACTGGTAAGAATGAATTGAAATAAGACTGGAGCAAATCTGTTTCTATCTTACAGGTTTGCTCCAGTTTTGTATAGGTACGCACTATCTACCGTTTACATTATAACCATAAGCCCATCGGGTGCATCGTGTAAAATCACTCCCATAACCTCAGCATTCGTTCAGCAAAATTCCTTCCTCAAACCCATACTCACCTGCTCTTAGTAATCACTAAATAAGGCGTTCACCCCTATAAATCAGGGCAAACGCCTTATTTATTTTGTATCAAACGTGACGTGCAAACATGGTAGTCCCGGCGGGAGTCGAACCCGCGATTTCCTGGATGAGAACCAGGCGTCCTGGACCACTAGACGACGAGACCACTACCAGTAGTATAACACAAAACCCTACTCCTGGGAACCACTTTCTTGCCCCAAATCTTCATCCGTCACCCGCACAATATACACCGGCCGCTGCTTTGTTTCTAAATACGTTTTCGCAAGATATTGCCCAATCACTCCTAACGCCAACATTTGCAATCCTCCCACCATCAGCACCACACAAATCATACTTGGCCATCCGCTTACCGGATCGCCAAACGCTAGCGTTTTCACAATAATCACCACGATCATCACGAATGCTACGAAGCAAAACAGTAACCCCAACACCGCCGCAATCACCAACGGCACTGTCGAAAACGCACAAATCCCTTCGAGCGCATAGACAAATAGCTTCCAGAACGACCAATGCGTCTCCCCCGCCGCCCGGTCCACATGCTTAAACTCAATCCATTTCGTCCGAAATCCAACAAAGCTAAACAGGCCTTTCGAATACCGATTATATTCTCGCATCGAAATAATTGCATTCACCATTTGTCGCGTCATCAGCCGATAATCGCGCGCTCCGTCCACCATCTCAATCTTCGACATTCGATTGATCAACTTGTAGAAAATCCGCGCAAAGAAACTCCGAATCGGCGGTTCACCATCGCGATTTACTCGTCGCGTTCCTACGCAATCATATTCTCCGCTCTCAATATACTTATACATTTCCGGCAATAACTTCGGCGGATCTTGTAAATCCGCATCCATCGTCGCAATATAATCACCCTTCGCGTATTCTAACCCCGCAAGCAGCGCCGCTTCTTTACCAAAGTTCCGCGAAAAACTCACAAACCTTACTCGACTATCCTTCCGCACCAACTTCTCTATTTCCGTCAATGTTCCGTCACTACTGCCGTCATCGACAAGAACAAACTCGAAATCAACTTCCTTCATCTCCTTCGCCACGCGCGTCATCTCATCGTACCACGCCCCCAACACCGCCTCCTCATTGTAACAAGGAACGACGATCGAAATTACTTTTTTCATTTTTATACCTCCTTTTTAGATCCAGCTTTTACTTTTGTTACCCGCGGTTTAACCTCATCCTGCGCCTCCGAAGATTCTTCCTTCGCCTTCACGCTCTTCACTCTCGCCGTTGTTTTGCGTGTCGTAGTTTTCTTTGTCGCCGACTTCTCCGCTCCTTTTTCTTGCTCCACATCAGCCTTTTTCTTGCTCGCAGCTGGCTTCGTCTTCCTGCCGCTGCTCCTTTTTGCACCTCCACCAGCGCCCTCATTCGGCATCAATCCCGGCACTTCCGGCTCCGGCGGTTCCGGCAACACATTCTCCGCTTTACGCTTTGCCGCTCTCTTTTTCGGTTTATTTACAGCCGCCTCTGCCCCGCCGTCATCCAAGCTTTCATTTTCCGTCATCGCCTCCCACACCGAATCAATCAAACTATCTACTTCTTTCTGTTTCCGTCGCTTATACCAATCATACACGCCCGAAATCATTACCCAGACTACCCCCAACCCCACCGTTCCCGCCGAAATCATCAGTCCCAGCTCCGTTGGCTTCGTGAGTTCATATCGCACCTGCACTGTGCCTTCTGTGCCCGCCGGCACCACCACTGTCACCAATCCGTCATCCTCCGACTGGCCAGACACCAACTCTACACCATCCATCCTCGCCCGGTATCCCGGATACCAAATCAACGGCAATTCTACTACCGCCGCCCGCTCACCCGTATTCCGCACATCAAACTCCAAATTCAGTCCATCTTTTATCGCCTTACTCGTCTTCACCTGCCCCTCAAGCACCCCTAACTTCGTCCCACGCGTCTTCAATTCCTCTCGAATTCGCTCCAAACTACACGCATAGCCTTTCTCCACGTCTTCTTCATCACCCGCCGCGCAAAGCAAACCAACCGGCGCATATTCCGCCTGGAATCCTACCGTCGCCAAATCTTCTTCCGCCTCGCTAAAATCTTCCAAATGCCTATCGTCATTCGGCATAATCACCGGCGTCACTACATACACCGCCAGCACTCCCGCCACTATTGCCCACACTGCCTGTTTCTCGACCGACATCCGCCGCACCAGCGCAAAAATCGTATAGCCTGCCACTACGCTAAACGCCGTCATCGCAATCATCATCAAGCGCCATGGGAACTGAATATTCCAAAACACGTTCGGCAAATACTGCCAGTTCAAAAGCGGCAGCATCCCCACAATCGCCAACATTCCAATAATATACAGCGACGTCACAAACCTCCGCTCACCACGATCCTCGATTGTCCGCCAAGCAAACCAAAATCCCAGTATCCCGATCATCGCCATTACTCCGAGCGCCACACCATATTCACCACTCGCATAATCCAAGGTCACCAGCTGTTGTGGCCATACCCGATGGTCATTCACGCTTTGCGGATTCGCCCCGAAATACGCCTCAGCGTATTCCTGATCAAAGACTCCATAATTACCTTCGAGTCGCGCCTCAATCAACGGTGCCGTAAAAAACGCCGTCAGCCCCAACGCCACAACTACCGCCAAAATCATTCGCCAAATACACCGCACATTAAATACTTTATCAATATTAATCAATACATATACCGCCGCCATCAGCGCAAAAATCATCGCCGACAAACTATGCGACAAAATCAGCAACGCCGCCGCTACCGCTAGGCTTCGCGCCGCATGTCTCTCATGCGTCGTCAGCTGGTAAAGCCCTAATAGCAAAATCGGCGCTGCCACCGCAGCCGTCACCTCTCCGAGCGCCATGCGCGAGTAGATATTATTCAACAAATACGGCGACGCCATATAAATCACCGCAATCAATAGCGCCAACATCCGATTCTTCGTCACCCGCGTCATCGCGTAACACATCATGAATCCTGCCCCCATCAGACACAAAACCAAAATCAAATTAATCACAATCGGCCACGAACCAATCACAAACTCCAGCCCCGCCGCGACATATGTCACCAGCGGCCCATAAAACAAATTATACGCATAGCCAAAACCACCCAGCGCCTCCGGATCGACCTGCGGTAAAATCTGCCCATTGCGCCAAGCCTGCGCCGCACTCTGCAGTCTCGCTACATGAAACGCATAGTCATCTCCCACCATCACCTGATCCGGTCGCGACCAAATCCCTACGCCAAGCAATGCCGCAAAAACCAGCACCAATACATAGTGCCACTTACTCCCAACCACACGGCCCAGCCCAGTCTGCGTTTTTTCTTCTTTACGACTTCGCGACGCGGCTACATCTGTCTTTTCCGACGGCTTTGTCATACCGTAATTATATCATATCTTATCTATAAAGTCACTATCCTATTGACTTTTTATGGTATCTGTGCTATAATAGAAAGATATACTTGTGTTATAATAGAGATTAAGATGAAAAAACTACCCATTGTCGCCCTAATCGGCCAAACCAACGCTGGAAAATCCAGCATTTTGAACCGTTTTGCTCACCGCAATATTGCGATTGTGGCGCGCGAAGAAGGCACGACTCGCGACAATGTCATGACGCGTATCGACGACCGTTTCTTATTGATCGATACAGCCGGACTAAAAGACCCTAATGACGATTTCGAGGCCGGTATTCAAGACCAAATCGCCGACGCCATCGACGCCGCCGACTTGATTTTACTTACACTCGACTCCTCGAAGTACCCCGACGACAAAGACAAGCAAATTGCCAAAAGCGCACTTAAATCCCGCAAGCCAGTACTGCTTCTACTGAATAAATCCGACCTCGGCGAGTCTCTGCCCGACGAAGAATTCCTCCGCCTCGGCATCAAACCCGACCAAACTTTCCGCCTCTCCGCCACCACCGGCCAAGGTTTCAAAGACCTCAAAACTGCAATTTTAAAAACATTGGGCGAATCTTCGCGATTTTTTGACACAAATTCGAGGACGCCAGCTATGGCAGGACCTGCTACTGCCGATATCCTCAAAATCGCCTTAATTGGAAGACCAAACGTCGGTAAAAGCTCTTTATTTAACACCTTAGGTCAAAAACAGCAAGCCCTCGTCAGCTCTCGCCAGGGAACTACCCGCGATGTCAATCGCGTCGAAGTCAAATATCATGGCCGCGCCCTCGAAATCCTCGACACCGCCGGTCTACGTAAACCCGGCAAGCGTGAAGTCGGCATCGAAAAATTTTCCGCCCTCCGCACCCTCGCCGCCATCGAAGAAGCTGATATTTGCGCCTTGCTCGTCGACGCCACCGAACCTCATTCTAAGCTCGACCAGTCACTCGCCGGGCAAATTATCGAAGCCGGCAAGGGAATTATCGTCGTCATTACCAAGGCCGACCTAGTGAAGGACGAAGTCGTACTCGAAGAAAACGCCAAAAACGAAGATGACGCTCCTGACGACAAACGACCAACGAAACGTACCCTCGACGACATTCTCGACAAACTTGAATACGATTTTAATTTCATACCCTACGCGCCAGTCCTTATTACCAGCAGCGAAACCGGTCAAAACGTCACCAAACTTTTCGAACTCGCAACCGAAATTGACGCCACTCGTCATCTCGAAATCAAGACTTCCGAGCTCAACAAAATCCTCAGCGAAGCCATCATCGAGCATCCACCTGCCGGCTTGAAAAACACCCGCCCGAAGCTCAAATACATCGTCCAAACCGACACTTGCCCACCTTGGTTTGTCGTCCACGGTCGCGACCTCGGGCTACTACATTGGTCATACAAACGTTTTTTGGAACGCAAAATCCGCGAAAAATTTCCTTTCGTCGGCACGCCAATTATGTTCAGCTACCGCTCCGACCAACCCCAAGCTGACCGCCCCGGAAAACCGAAAAAGCCTACGCTTTAGTTTTACCTCCTAAACTGTTATAATTCACTTAGATGTTCTTTGAGCATTGAATTTATTAACAAGGAGGTATCTATTATGGGAAAATTAGATGCTTATAATGTAGTACCCGGCTTGGAGTTCCTGGCCGACAACCCTGAATTTCTCACTGAGAAAATTGAAACGCTTTCCGACAAATGTAAGGCAATTTACATTCCCAGGGCTTATATACCAAAACTGCTCGATTTTGGAATCGAGCATCCGGATGACGAACGGTATCCGGAACTTTTGAAAGTCTTGGGAGACGTTTTTGAGCAGTCTGACGATTCTGCACGCCACGCCGACGGCCAGCCAATCAGCATCCGCAGCGTCGACCCAGACAATGTTGATCCGCTGAAGCTGCCGCACTACGACCAGCGCAAACATGAATATCAGGCTGTCAGTCTCGCACATCAACTGCAAAAGAAAGAAGAACAAGTTGCCATCCTGACTGACGACAATGGCTTGCGCGCTCTCGCCGCATCGGCTCATATTCCAGTCATTCGCGAAAAACGCCAGACTTATACCGGACGCCGTGCGATCACCATCTCTCAGAAAAATGACTGCGATATTGACTACGAAAACGGTATCGCCATGGATAATGATAAATGGCAACACATGTTTCCGCACGAGCCTGCGCTTCAACCGAATGAATTCATCGTCTTTACGCAAGAATCTTCCGGCAAACGGCATGTCATGCGCTACGACACGGTCGCCAATCGTCTGACCCCCTGCCATGCACGTCGGCATCGTCCAGCAATTATCAGCGAGATTTCACCCCGCAATATCGGACAAACTATTCTGATGGAGGCGCTGCTCGCGCCGGTCAAAGACATCCCGATCGTTATAGTTCAGGGTGACTTTGGTACCGGCAAGACTTTCCTCACCACTGCGATTGCTTATGCTGGAGTCGAAAGTCAGCAATACGACCAAATCGTTATTTGCCCGCGAGATTCGCGACTCGGCGATGACATTGGCGCCGTCCCGGGAGACACGTCCGAAAAGACCGCTACTAAGGCACATAGCGTGATCGACAATCTCCGCGAAGTGCTGCGCATTACACGCCAGAAGAGTAGCATCAGCTTGGATAAGCTCACCGAACAGTACTTAGAACAGCACTGCAGCCTGACGCCTTTAGTCCAGGTCGGCGGCCGTTCACTCACGCATTCCTTCATTATTTGCGACGAATTCCAGGACATGAGTCGCCAACAAGCCCGTGCAGTCATGACGCGAATTGGCGAAGGCTCGAAACTGGTCGTAATGGGAGATTTAAGCCAGATCAACAACCCCCACCTCACTCAAACTTCTTGCGGCCTCGCCTATGCTATCAAGCGCCTGGCTGGTAAACCTGAAATCGCCTTTGTGAATTTGACCACTGACGAAATCATCCGTTCACCCGCCGCCACGGCCCTCGCCAAGTATCTCTAATCCTCTCATTCTTCACCTCCAGTTCTTTTTCTCAAAAAATTGGCTCCTCGTTCGCAGGAGTCAATTTCTTTCCTCGAAGCGTTGTAATTTTTACAACACTTTTACTCCTCCTCAAACTCCCATTCCGCTAGCGTCTTTCGCACTTCACGCGTATCTCGACACTCCATTAGTCTCGCCCTAAGTTCTGCCGCCCCTACAAAGCTATGTACATAAATCTTAAAGAACCGTTTCAGCGGATCAAACGGCAAACCACGTACCGCTGTCTCCAACCCCTCACCAAGCGCCGTCGCCCGTTCACGCTTCAAACGCATGTCTTCTTCATCAAACAAGTCCAGCTGATAGTGCAACAACCCCAGCAACTCCTCGCGCATTCCGACATGCTCCGTGAAACAATATGGATTCTCAAACACGCCCCGCCCGATCATATATCCATCCACCTGCGGATATTTCTGCATCAACTCTTTCACTTGCGCCAAATCCTTGATATCACCATTGATAATCAGCTTCGTCTGCGGCGAAAAAGCTTTCGTAAGACCAATAATCTCCGGAATCAGCTCAAAATGTGCTGGCACTTTCGACATTTCTTTTCGCGTCCGGAGATGCACCGTGAGCGCCGCCGGCTCTTCTTTTAATAATATCGGCAGCCACTCCCGGAACTCGTCTACATAACTATATCCCAACCGTGTTTTTACTGACACTGGCAGCTGCGTCGCCGCCCGCGCCCGCCGAATACACTCCACCGCCAGCTCTGGCGTCCGAATCATCGCCGCTCCACCCCCTGCCGCATTCACATGCCGATCTGGACAGCCCATATTAATATCCAACCCCTGAAACCCTAACTCACCAAGCGCCGCCGCCAGCTCGCTAAAATGCTCCGGATTCTTGCCCCAAATCTGCGCAATAATCGGCGCGTCCGTTGATACAACTTTCAACCGCTCCAGTGCATTCGCCCGCCCGCGCTCCGACGCATAGCTCGAAACATTCGTAAACTCCGTAAAAAACACATCCGGTCGCCCCGCCCGCGCAATCACTTGCCGAAAAATCACATCTGTCACGCCTTCCATCGGCGCCAAAACCGTAAAACCGCGCGGCAACTCCGCCCAAACATTCTTCATATCCTTTATTATCGCATGTTTCCACCAAAAACTCAATCCGCACCTTGCTCTTACTTAAAAATAGTTATATAATAATATAAAGTACCTTAAGAAAGGAGGAGGGAACATGTATGGACACCAAAGCATTATCAGAACGCCACGCCGGCGCAACATCCTTGCTTTCAGCGACCTACAATATAGTCGTAAAGTTTCTCCGCGCAAACTAGACTTTCTTTTACAAGAGTTTCAGCATGCCGCCAAAGTATATAACATTGACTATTTCTTTTTTCTTGGCGATTTAATTAATTCACTCGATGAGATCAAAAATCACACCAAGCACGCCGTCCTCGTACAGTGGCTACATCAATTGACGCAAATTGCCCCTCTCATCATGATATCGGGAAATCACGACTACAGCTACCATAACCAATACGTTCAAACGTCAGCTATTTACCGTGGATGGTGTAATACCCTGCGTAGCATTCCAAATCTCCATTTGCTCGAAATCGATCCCGAGACTAATAGTCAATACATTTTCGACGATGGGAATATCCGCGTCTTAGGGCTTACTCTGCCGGAAGAATGTTACCCCACTAATATGAACTCTAATCGGAATGGCACTGACGCCTACGTCCAACAACTCCGACAATTCCTACCCGAGCTACAAGCCGTACAGGAACGTGACCATTATTTATTAGTGCATTCACCACGCCATCTCGACGCAGTTCCGCTCGACATCAATATTTTTGCCCTAGCTGGACACAGCCATAACGGTCTCATACCACCTGTTCTCGATGAACTACTGTGCTTTAGCACACGTGGGCTTATCGCTCCCGGCCACAAAATCAGCCGAACCCGCTCGATCAAATACGAGCTTCTCGCCCCAAATTCGCGGATCCGACCGACTATTAAGCGTCCGATCGCGACAATCAAGCCGTGCACGTATTTTTCCGTCACTAGTCATCTCGGATTCTTCAACCACTTCTATCCGTCAATTAATTATTCCGTCATTATCGACAGTGACTCCGCCCCATTTCTCCAAGAATCCTACTTTCTCCCCCTAAAAAGTCGCTACCTATAGCGACTTTTTCGCACCCGCAAGCCTACTGACCAGACTAACAAAACACCTAAAACACTCGAATCCCACTAAACGGATAAATCCTCAATACCGCCGGCCCAATAATCCGACAATACGGTATCGTCCCAAGTCCCGACCGCGAATCAAAGCTATGCGACCCCTCGCGATTATCCCCCGCCACGAAAATCTCTCCCGCTGGCACCACTACGTCGACATCCCCCGAGGAATATTCTTTCGGTCCATTGTTCTCATCCACGCGCGTCTCATCATCCGGCGAATAACCATCCGGATGTTCGTCATTATACACCGTCAAAACCCCATCTTTCACCGTCACACGCTCACCCGGAAAAGCAATCACCCGCTTAATAATATATTGATCCACCTGCCCCGCCGGCGCGCCACAAGTCAGTGGTCCACTTGCGTCACCATTTGCGAAAACAATAATCTGCCCCCGCTTCGGCACATATTCCTGCCCCAAAAAATGCGCCCAAGTCACCGGCATCCGATTCACAATCACTCGGTCATCATTCTGCAAAGTATTCTCCATACTCGACCCTACAACATTGTACGACCGAAAAACAAACGCATTCAGTACCAACGTCCCGATCACAACGCAAACTACAAAAACAACCAAGCTGAGCACATCTTTCATCAGGGGATGTTTTTGAAAGAATTTTGGTTTTGAATCCATTCTTCCATTATAGCATGATTATCCGCTTCCAGCGAAAATTTCTTATGTTTAGCGTCAACCTAAAACTAACCTAAATTTCCAACTATTTTTTCTCACGCCACCAATTTTTTGTTATATAATAACCTCATGGCTGATTATATTTTTATTCGCAAAAGCCGCAATGCGCTAAGTTCCGTAATGCACGTTGTCTTAAATTTGCTTCTCGCCGTCGCTTCAATCGGCGCAACTTTAGTCACAGGGAACTGCCTCATTGGTCTCATCCTCGTCGTGATTTCCAAATGGCGTATCTTCGCCGTCAACCACCGCTATTGGCTCCTCAATCTCCGCTCTAGTCTCGTCGATTTTATCGTCGGCACCAGCTTCGTCCTACTCGCCTATGCTGCCGGCACGACCGTTCTCCCCGTACATATTGCTCTCATCGCCGGCTATGCCATCTGGCTCATCCTAATCAAGCCCCGCTCTTCCGAAGTCTTCACTATCATTCAAGCCATCGCCGCTATCCTCCTCGGCACGACGACCGCTACGATTTTTGCCGCAATTACCGATTCGACCGTCCTTGTCATCGCCTGTTTCATTATCGGTTACGCCGCTTCTAATCACTTCCTCGTCCAGAACAGCGAGGAAGACCCCGGTTTCGTTTCTATGGCCTGTGGCCTCATCTTCGCCGAAATTGCTTGGATTTCGCACGCTTGGCTCATCATCTACACTCTCGGTACGACCGGCATCTGCGTCTCCCAACTCAGCATCATCCTCTCCGTCATCGCATATGCCTATTTTCAGATTTGCGACATCAGCACCAAAACTCGCGGCAAGCTCAAATTTTCTCAAGTCGCCTTGCCAGTCATTTTTAGCTTACTCGTTATTATCGTATTAGTAATTGGCTTCAGCCAACCAAGATTCAATATCCATTAAGGAGGTATATGCCCAAATCAGAAAATCCGACCTCAGACGAGGTCAGTAAACCACCTGTGGCCGACGACACCGCCGCCGAACCAGAGTCTACAGAAAATATCACTAAGATTTCTGCCGACCCCGCCGAAAAAGCAGAAACTAGCACAGACGATATAGAAAATACGGCATCCGAAGTCGCGGAGTCTACAGAATCTACAAAAGTTGCAAAATCCGATCCGAATTCCGACGAAGCTAATCCGAAATCTGAAGCAACAGAGAAGAAAACCGCCAAAAAGTCCCGCAAAACTCAGACGAAATCGGAAGAAGTAGATTCGAATTCGGATCAAAAATCCGTCAAAGCACCAAAAAAGAACAAAAAAGCAGAAAAAACCACAAAATCCGCAAAAACTAAAAGCCCCGTTCA
The DNA here is from genome assembly GCA_948614045.1 of uncultured Candidatus Saccharibacteria bacterium. Taxonomy (GTDB): domain Bacteria; phylum Patescibacteriota; class Saccharimonadia; order Saccharimonadales; family Saccharimonadaceae; genus Nanosyncoccus. The sequence continues at coordinate 52,882 of CAPFSK010000003.1, forward strand.
AGTCACTCGGCGCTTCCGCACAGCTGTCATATCTCTACTCTGCGTCTCTTTACTAATTTCTGCCGCCAGCCTTACTTATATCATCTGGGATATTTTGCGCGGCGACACACCAATCACTTTCAACTACGGAAGTGACGGCAATAGCACGAGTTTCGTCGAAGGCTCAATTGCCGACGTTGCCAGCAAGGTCACACCTGGTGTCGTCTCAATCGTTACCGAAGTCAATACCACTGGTTTCTTCGGTCAGACTTCGACTTCTACTGCTGCCGGCACTGGCATGATCGTCACTAAAGATGGTTATGTTTTGACTAACAAACATGTCATCGACGGTGCGAACAAGATCCAAATCGTCCTCGACGACGGTACAACTTACGACAACGTCGCGACCGTCGCTACCGACCCGCTCAACGACGTTGCATTTCTGAAAATCAACGACGTTTCCGACCTTCCGACCGTCAAACTCGGAGACTCTAAAACTATTATCGCCGGTCAGCAGGTTATCGCCATCGGCAACGCTCTCGGACAATTCCAAAATACAATTACTTCCGGCATTATCTCCGGGACCGGCCGCTCGATTACGGCTACCGGTAGCGATTATTCCTCAAACGAAAGCCTGACCGACATGATTCAAACCGACGCCGCAATCAACTCCGGCAATTCTGGCGGCCCACTCGTCAATGCCGCCGGCGAAGTCATTGGTATCAATACGGCAACCAGCGCCAACGCTGACGGTATCGGCTTCGCTATTCCGATTTCCAGTGTCAAAGGCATGCTGAAGAACATCACCACCAATAATTCTGCCGATCGCTCGTACATTGGCGTCTACTATGTCAACATTACACCTGACGTCGCTAAGGCCTACAACTTGCCGGTCTCTTCCGGTGCTTACGTCTACAGCCAGTCACAGTACTCCGCAATCGTCAAAGATGGCCCTGCCGCTAAGGCCGGACTAAAAGAAAAGGACATCATTACCAAAGTTAATGGCATCAAAGTTGGCAGCGCTGGCTCAGTCTCAAGCCTGATCGGCGAATACGCGCCCGGCGACACCGTTCAGCTTACCGTCATTCGTGACGGTAAAGAGCGTAGCATCAATGTTACGCTCGGAAAATGCCCGACGAATTAAAGTCTAAGCTAAATTACGAAACGCCTCGCATAAGCGGGGCGTTTCAATAGAAGATCGGCACTGAACCGGGTAACCCTAGAGGCAGCGGAGGCGGAGACTAACCCAACGGTTATTGCTGTTGGAGGGATTGACGTTTGTAGGGTTCATGTCCAAGAAATATGCGTTAGTCGCTGATTGCGCCGTACGTGACCAGCCGTAGCCGTTGTTGCCAACGTTCCACATCGCACCAGCATCAACATTAACCCACCCGCTACGGACAAAAGCCAAGCGCAATTACACCCTATGCAAAACGCCTAAGTCCAGAAGTTGCTTAACCAAACCTCATGCCTTAACTTAAGGTATTGTACGAGACTCCTTACTTTTCCTAAATTTTAGAGCACAACTTCACGATCTTCAATCATTGAGGGTTTAAGCGGTCGGAGCTTGACCTCAAATACCACTTCCAACTCCCATGGATTCCTAGCATCCACAAATTTATCATAACATATCCGCCCTATGATATAATAAACGCAGATAAGACAGGAGAAAATATGCTTAGTGTTGCAGATTTCGACAAAGTCGAAATGCGCGTCGGCACAATTCTAGCCGTCAGCCCCAACAAACGCGCCCGCAAACCCGCCTATAAAGTTACGATTGACCTCGGCTCTGAACTCGGCATCAAAAATTCTTCCGCTCAAATTACCAAATACTATACCCCGGAAGACCTAATCGGAAGACAAGTAGTCGTTGTGACAAATTTTGAACCTATCCGAATTGCTGACGTCAAAAGCGAAGTCCGTATTCTCGGCGCCGAAGCTGAAGATAGTTGCGTTTTACTCAGCCTTGAGCGCCCAGTCGAAAACGGCAGTCGGATCTTCTAGTCTAGCCAGAACATCAGCAAAAACCAAAAAATCCTGCCTTCGCAGGATTTTTTGCTGTCGCCCTGACCATTTTCCGTCTATGAGCTAGCTCACTACCAGAAAATGGCTGGGGATGAGGGATTCGAACCCCCGAATGCCGGGACCAGAACCCGGTGCCTTACCACTTGGCGAATCCCCAAGGAGCGAGTAAAAAGAAAACAAGTTTTCTTTTTACGAACGACGCCGGGGCGATTTTGCGAAGCAAAACCTTCCCCAAAGTGCTCAGGTTTCCCCGAACACCTCCATTATAGCACAAAATCCAAGTTTAGCCTAGAATTTCGCTAGCCTAATACTTCCGCGTCCGCTCAATCAACCCCAGATAATGCGGCGACATCAAGCCCTCCTTCGATTTCTTGATTATCTCCTCAAAATCAATCCAACGCACCCCACTATTTTCATCCGGTTTAATTCTATATATTTCACTTTCATCCGCCTCCAGCAAGAACCCGCAATTCAAGTGCAAATGTGAACTTACGAACTCGCCTCGCCGTACATGTGGCGGTACGCCAAGAACCTCCAAATCAAAAATATCACTTATCAAGGGACGCACACTACTAAGCCCCGTCTCCTCACTCGCTTCACGCAAAGCAACTGCCAGCAAATCCGTCTCACCATCAGCATGACCGCCCGTCCACATCCACATCCGCTCAATATTATGATAAATCATTAGCGCCTTCGTCCGTTCCGCGTTTACCACCCAACTCGAAGCTGTAAAATGACAAATCGCATTCTCGCGCGTCAACGTATCCCTAAACGTTTCCATGCATCGCAAAATCAAAGCCTTATCTGCCGCCTCTCGCCGATTTTGCGGAACGTAATCAAGAATCTGTTTTTGCAGCTGATCCATAAGCTATATTATATAGCATTTTTAGCTGCTTCATGTATATACCAAACAAAAATATCTTCCGCAACACATTACAAAAGATATTCTCATCATTTTCAAATTCTAGTGAACCACAATGCAGGAAGTTAGAACTGCTATTGTGGATGAATTACTGAATAGTAATCCGATATATTTTACTTATGATAGAAGTAGTTTTATTTATGGAATAAATTAGTGCAGAGTGAAAACCATTATATAAAAATATAAATTTTGATGGACTCGTATATCTATGCTCTGCGCCGTTCGTATTCATAGGGTAATTATGATATAATATTATTCATGCAAGAGAATTTTGAATATTGGCTCCCCAACGAAGAGGGAAAACGAGAAAAATGTGCCACTCAATCTAACTCGGTTATAATCATTGGGGCGAATGGTGCCGGAAAAAGTCGACTAGGTGTCTGGATTGAGGATCAGAATAGCAATAATACCCATCGAATAGGAGCACAGCAGAGACTAAATTTTAAAGAAAATATTCAACTCAAAAACTATGAAGAAGCTGAAAATATCGTCAGATACGGAAGAGCCGATCCGCAGTCAAACCCAAATAAACTTTATCGTTGGACTGTGAATGGAGAAACTCCAAATACAAGACTTATTGATGATTTTGAGCCCGTGCTAGCAGCGTTACTAGCGCGAAGAACTAATGAAGCATTAGAATTTATGGAGAGTTGTAAATGTGCACAAATCAGTAATACTGATTCTCCAAAAGTTCCAGAAACCATTGTTGATAAACTGTACTATGTCTGGAATAATATCTTTCCTCATCGTAAATTGAAAATTATTGACTCAAAGTTCTTTGCTTGCTTCAATGGTCAACAATATCCAGCTAATCAGATGAGTGACGGCGAGCGCTCCGTTTTGTACCTAGCGGCTCAAGTGTTATGCCTCCCAGAAAAACAAACGCTCATTATAGATGAGCCGGAGTTGCATATTCATAGATCTATCATGCATCCCCTTTGGTTAGCCTTGGAAAGGTGCCGACCAGATTGCCTTTTTATCTACATTACTCATGACACAGATTTTGCAGCGTTACATAATTCATCGGATAAAATTTGGATACAGAGCTATGATGGGCAAAACTGGCAATTGAAGAACCTAGAAAAAAGCGATGAGTTGCCAGAGGAGCTCCTGCTTGAACTATTGGGGAATAGAAGAAATGTGATATTCGTTGAGGGCGAGAAAGGCAGCTATGATATCAGGCTGTATAGTCTGTTGTATCCTGATTATTATATTGTTCCGTGTGGCAGTTGCGAACAAGTCATTTCACGCACAAAAGCCTTTGGAAAGTCCACCCAACTTCACCATTGTAAGGTGTATGGTATTATAGACCGCGACTATAGAACGGATTCTGAGTTGCTAACCTACAAATCCGATAGTATTTTCTCGATTAAAGTAGCTGAGCTAGAAAATCTCTTTCTAGCAGAAGAGGTATTGAAGTGTGTCGGCGAGCATTTGGGATGTAAGTCAGCGGTGACAGATATTAAAGATCAGGTCATGAAGAGGTTCTCTCAAGCGAAAACCGAACAAGCTAGACTTAAAGTAATCGCAGATATAAAGTATAAACTTAGTACAACAGATATTTCCGGAACGAGCGATCAGGAGATTGACAATAGAATTCAAAATCTAGTGAACAATCTAGATTTTAATAGCATGAAGCAGGAGACCTTAGCTGAGTACGAAGACATTATTAGAAATAGCGATTACTATGAAGTCTTAGCAAAATATAATAATAAGAAAATGTCACAAAGCATTGGCCACTATTTTAGCCTACAGGACAAAGACTATATTGCCTCGGTGCTTAATTTTCTAGAGAAGGATGTCTGTAATGGTTTACGAGGGGCTTTCATAAAATATTTGCCCGAAGATATACCTACTACGCCCGTCAAAACTTCCATAGATAAGTAACGCACATACTAGCTCCCTACCCTCGACAACCCTTATAGTATCTGAGTTCGTCCATGAATGCACACAAAAATACACCACATAAAAAATATGAGCCTACTTGCTGAGACATAGAATTGAATCGCAAAAATGAGCAACACCGCCAAGCCCAACACTAAAAGCATAATTATCATTAGTGTTTTTGCAAAAACGTAATGCAGCTCAAAATACCTTGTCAATGGCATACTGAAATATAGAGCCTTATTCCAAGAAAAGAACTTAGCGCAAAACGATGGTGACTGCATCAAAGTCTTTTAACCTTTCTTTTTATGCAAACGTATTTGGTCTTCATTTTATGAAATAGAACTTTATATCGCTTGATTCGCTTTGTTTTACTCAAAATTAATTGACTTGATGGAAATCCTCCATATTGACACCTCAAAACAGCAGTCATATTATCTCCGAAAAGTTTCCAGCTATTGTATTTATATTTTGTAAAAAATACAGGCTCATGCTTATCCGTCCAATCACTTGATCCAAATCTATACCCAAGAATATTCTGAAACGGAAGACGATATATGATCATGTCATATGGTAATTCTAGATATTTCTTAAACTGCTTATTTGAACCATCAATAAACCACTTATGCGTTTTCTCGTTATAATAAATCCGATCACCACAAAAACTAACCTCTTCTATGATCGCTACGTCCGTATTAGAAATATACCCACTAGGAACATGTTTTTCTGAAAATTTGTACCAGTATAAATATTTACGAAAACCGTCATCATCTAGCTTATATGGGTAATTTTTGTAGAAGACTAATCTAACTCCATAATCATGGCCACCCGAACCAATGTATTTTTCCAATTCACGCGATAGTGTATGAGATGTTTGTTCATCACGCTGCATCTCGTTAATCTTATTCTGCATTTTTCTGGTTCTAAGATATTTTATGATATCACAAATGGCGTATATTGCCGTGATGAAACCAACGATCGTAATTATATCTATTATAAAATTGACTAGCGTTTCATTGCTGCAATACCACTCAAGCATTTTTGGACACAATTCCATCAAACATCCCTTTTGACAGTTCAAGATTATTTTCAACCCTACCGACCAGTGAAGCATTATCCAGTTCATCACCAACAACTTTGCTCCAATCAATTTTATATCCCGCCTCATTTGCAACTCTTTGCCGGAAAACTCTTTGCGTACGACCATTACCTTCACGGAATGGATGAATAAAATTCAACTGCTCATAAGAATACGCTAAACGTTCAACAAATTTTTTTCGGTTTAGACCTCGTAAGCTATTTTCTTTGCCTAGTTCATCAAATACAAACTTCGCTCCATTTTCTAGAAATCTATAATCCAAAAAATACTCTTCACTCCCTTTACGAATGTCTACCGTACGCAAATCCCCAGCCCAATCATAAATTTTGCCGAATAACGCCTTGTGAATTCTCCTTAATTCCAATAAATCAACAGTATGAGGAATACTATCCAGAGATATTTCTGCAAGCGTGACAATATCTCCTTCAGCCTTATGCAATTCTTGATAAGTTATCGCTCCGACTAAGTTTCGCAAAATACCAGTTTCCGGATCAATATACGGGTCAACAAAAGCCAAAACTATTTAACTCCATAGCGAGCATAAACTTGCTCGGCAGCTTCTCGTGCAGAAATTTTGCCAGCAACATATTCATCAAGAGTCTTTTTTGTGCTTTTTGAAACATTCAAACCTTCTAGTTTTTCGTTGGCAATAGCCTGTTTGACTTTTTCTTTTCGCGATTCCATATTTACAATTATATCACAAAAGAAGTCTCCATGGAAGGTAACTAACGCACTGCACAGAAACTTCAATAAACATTATACAACAAACAAAAATATCTTCTGCAGCATGTTACAAAAGATATTTCCAATAATTTCAGATCCTGGTGGAGTATATGAGACTCGAACTCATGACCTCTTCAATGCCATTGAAGCGCTCTAGCCAACTGAGCTAATACCCCATAGAAAGATTATAACATAAAGAAATCGCTTTGCGAAGACCCTTTTACTAGCATCAATGCCCATTAACCCATATTTCACAAAAATAACACCGTAACGTATGTTATAATAGTCTTGTCTAGAACAAATTCGAAGGAACAGCTTAACTTTTAAGCTGGGCTAATGTTTTCTAAAGTTAAGCCTTTGGATTTGTTCTAGACAAACAAATATAACATTGGCCCATTTTTGTTTGGCCAAAGAGAGGAATAAAAGATGAGCGAAAGCAAATCAACTCAACAACCAATTTACAAAAAATGGTGGTTCTGGGCAGCAATAGTATTAGTAACCTGTGTCATTGGTGGCGCAATAAGCGGCTCAAACAAAGACGCCCAAAAAGTCGGTGAAAACAGCAACGAAACATCAACCTCAGAGACCAGTGACGACGATAATAGCCAAAAAACTTTCAAGGTCGGCGACATCATCGCAATTGAAAGCCAGGAAATGACAATTACATCCGTTGACCGTAACTGGAACAGTAGTAATCAATTCGTCAAACCAGCTGAAGGTAAAGAATACATCAAGGTAAACATCACACTAACCAATAAATCGGATGATAAGATGTCATACCTCAGCAATGCCTGGAAAATCGAAGACAAAGACGGTGCACTTGAAAATGCTGCCGTTGTCGTCGGCAATGACGATAACTTAACTTATGGCGAAATCACTGCGGGCGGTAAAAAGGCTGGCTCTCTTATCTTCGAAGTGCCAGCCGGCGACACTAATCTCAAAATCCACTATGAACCATCCTTATGGTCTGGACGCGAAGCTATTATCGAGCTTTAGCATCCTAAGATTAAAAACTATAATACACTTAATAAAGCCCTCTGAGTTCAATTTCAGGGGGCTTTATACAAAATACCACTAACCTTATACCAAACGCGCCCTTACTCCAACCCTCGCACCAACTTCTGGTACAAATCCCCCTTTTCCTCGAAATTCTTAAACCGTCCATAACTCGCTGCCGCTGGCGACAACAGACAACTTTTACCCCGCGCCGTCCGCTCACGCGCAACCCGCACCGCCTCCTCCATCGTCTCAACCATCACCGCCTTCTCAGCCCCCACCACCATCGCAACCACATACCCCGTCTCCGGCATACATACCACATTCCTGACTTTATCGTTCTTCAAAAACTCTACCAACTCCGCCATACTTACATCGCGATCCATTCCGCCCACAATCACCGTGTCGACATCGCCCAACGCTTTCATTGCCGTCATCGTCGCCTGCGGCACCGTTCCAATCGCATTATCATAATACTTCACCCCACCAAACTCCCCTACAAACTCCAATCTGTGTTTCAGCGTCCGGAATTCATTCACACTTTTCGTCGCTTTTCGCATATCCAATCCCAACACTTTCGCCACCCCAAGTGCAAACATAATGTTCAACAAATTATAATCCCCAACCAACTTCCGCTCATCTCGGCAATCATACACTCTTTCACTCTCAAATTCTACAAAATCCCCAACCTTTCGCACTGCGCCACGCTTAAACCCCACACCAATATCTCTTCCAGCGCCACTGCATTCTCTCACTTTACGCCGTACCAGCTCCTCATCCGCCCCATACAACAACACGTCATCTTCATTTTGCCACTGACAAATATTACATTTCGCCTGCGCATACGCCTCAAACGACCGATAATGGTCCAAATGCTCCGGATAAACATTTAGTAGCAGCGCAACATTCGGCGACCTTCGCATAAACTCCAATTGATGCGACGACATTTCCAAAACTAATGTCATATCACTCTCAATTTCGTCCACATGTTCAAATACCGGCGTACCGATATTTCCCAGCAACAAGCTCCGCACATCCTGTCCCCGCAGCACTTCATACACTAGGGAACTAGTCGTACTCTTACCCTTCGTTCCCGTCACCCCAATCGTCCGCCCCGAAAAAAACTCCAGCAACAATTCCAACTGCGACGTAATTTTCTCCTCAAATTCCGATACATCAACGTCTTTCAGCGAAATCCCCGGCGACTTCATAATAACATCATAACTATCCAGACCATCCAAATATCCTTCGCCGCACACCAGCTCTACCCTCGCGTCATCAACCTCTACCTCCTGTCGATCCGCAATCGTGAGTCGTAAATCCGGCAACAATTTCCTAATCAGCTCATAGCTCGACCGCCCCTCGCGACCAAACCCCAAAATCAGAACTTTTTTCCCCGCGAAAAATCCGCGCAATTTCTCCAGCATCCTACAGCCCCAATGCCTCCTTCAATTTCTGTTCCTGCTCCGCACTAAGATTATTTTCCGCATTATATTCCCGCGTCAAATCCTTGCTCAAATCCGCCAACCCATATTCATCAACATACCGCTTCAGCAATACCGGTAACTTCTCGCTCACATCCATCAACTTTTTCGCCACCACGCTCACCGCATAATTCACTTCCTCAAACGTCCCGACACAGTCAAATGGCTTCGTCTCTCCATGCCCAGTTAGCTCCTTAAAAATCTCCCACATCGACTCTTTTTCATACAAATCTTCATGAAAAATCTCCACCAATTTCTCTCGCTCCAAATACGGACTCAACACCACAAACGCAAACATACACTTCGCACAATTATCACACCACTGCCAGTCTGGCCGTTTGCTTCCCACATTGCAACTCTTAAATACTTGATGATACTGCGGCATTTTACTAAACAATTTCGCAATTTGTAGTTCATTCAAAGGTCTGAGAAAGCTATAATACTGTACTGGCGCCCGCAAATACTTCTTCGCATACGCGCGAAAATCTTGCTCAAATTCAAAACTCTTTGAATATTGATGATTCACCTTTGCCAAGTCACCGCCCGCACAGCCTTTCGCCAAATCACCGCCACAATCCTGTACACCTTCACACTCTCCACACACATTCCCCTCATTCGCGCTACTCTCATTCGACACTACTGCATATTTCAGGCCCAGCAAATAACTTACTAAATACGACGTAAACGCCAACATCGTCGAAAACGGTGTATGTCCATTAAGGAAGCCTTTTTCATTCAACTTCAAAAGTTCCGGATCAATCTTCCTCAAAACTTCCACTACATGTTCATCTGGCACTCCTGCCACTGCCGCACATGCCCGCGTCACCGGCTTCGGATTTACAATCATCACATAATCTTTATGCGGGTCTACTCCGAGAATCTCCATCGTCACATTTGAGTCCTTACCGCCACCGATCAAGACCAAGCTCCCCTCCGCATCGTCTTTCACTTCAGCATATTTAAACTCTCTTGCCTCCGGCGCACATTCAATCGTCATGAAGTCATCCAGCTTTGCTGCAATCCTATTCGTATAAAATAGTTCACCCAGCCCATAGAAATACAACTTCTTCCACCAAACAATCTGCTCCTCATCCAAAACTCCTGGATGCACAACCACCTTCGGCGCACAGCTCGCCTTCCAGTAACTCACCAGCTCCACCATCCCGATTTGAAACGCCAAATTCTGCACCACGACGCTATCAATCGACTTAAAATCCAAATGCTTCTTCAAAATCTTCACGCACGGCTGAAATTTTGCCAACCCAGAAATCTCAAACTCATATTCCAAATAAATCGCCTGCGCATCTTCACGCACTTTAAAACTACGATAATGAAATTCAGGATATTTTTCGCGGTATTCGGTAAATTTTGCTTGATTTTTCATAATATTATCCTCAAGGTTAACCTTTATTTTACCACATTTTACCCCAAAACGGTAGATGTCCACTCGTAGCATGCTATAATAATTACATGAAATCTACAATTTTAACCGGCATTCGTGCTAATAGTGAACTTACTCTCGGCAACTTTCTTGGCGCCCTCTTACCGATGGTTCGCCTCGCCAACACTCATAGTACTGATTCACATATTAATATCTTCGTCCCCGATCTCCACTCTATTATTTCCACAGTCGACGGGGAACTACAGCAAAACGTCATCAAATCCCTCAAAAACTACCTCGCTGCCGGACTCATCCTTAATCAAAACATTCATTTCTATCGTCAATCGCGCGTTCCTGCCCACTCCGAACTTTGCTGGATCTTAAACTGTGTCGCCAGTATGGGCGAACTAAACCGCATGACTCAGTATAAAGACAAAAGCGAGGGCAAGGACAGTGTCAACGTCGGCATTTTCGACTATCCTGTATTAATGGCTGCCGACATCCTACTCTACGATGCGAAATATATCCCGGTCGGCGAAGACCAATTCCAGCACCTAGAACTCACTCGCCGTCTCGCCGAACGTTTCAATCGTAAATACAACGAAATTTTTACATTACCAGCCGAACCCAAAGCCCAAATCGAGTTCATGTCGACTGGCGGCAATGACGGCATTCGGATTCGCGACCTCCAAAATCCCGAAAAGAAAATGAGCAAATCCAATCCCGCGCCGAACAGCAAAATTATGCTTTCGGACGAACCCACTGTCGCCGCAAAGAAAATCATGTCTGCTACAACCGACTCTCTCGGCAAAATTCAGTACGACATGTTTAATCAACCCGGCATTAGCAACCTACTCCAAATCGAAGCTTTGACAACCGACACTCCGCTCCAAGACGTTATTTCGACTTGGGCCGGCGAAACCCATTATGGCGATTTGAAACAAAAAGTCGCCGAAAGCGTCCGCGTCTTGCTCGAAGATTTTCAAACTAAGCTAGCTGAAATCAGCGATCAGCAGATCTTAGACTTACTCGAATCTGGCGAAATTTACGCGAACGAAATCGCAAATCAAAAATTACACGAGGCTCAGGTTGCCTTCGGATTAAGGTAGGACGTTGTGATTATCACCGGTAAAAAATTTAGTAAACCTGACTTATCCCGCGTCATCAACGGCGATACGGTATTGGATTCTGACACTGAAAAACCCGAAAAAGTCCGCCTCGACCATCTATTAGTACGCGAACATCCCGAGTATAACCGTTCTAGTCTACAGACTTTCATCAAAAAAGGCTTCGTCAAAGTCAACGACGAAATTGTCACCAAGCCCAATAGTAAATTTGAGGATACTGCCAAGATTACCCTAAATGTTCCGGCAGCCACCGAATTGCCACCACGACCGCCTGTCATCTACGAAGACGACAACGTACTTGTGCTTGACAAACCCGCTGGATTACTTAGCATGGCAAAAGGTGAGTATTGCCCCGAACCCACGCTTGAAGATTACGGCTTGCTCGTCCATCGCCTTGATCGCGATACCAGCGGCGTCGTTATCTTAGCCAAAAATCCCGAGACTCAGACTATGCTCCGCAAACAATTTCAAGACCGCAAAACTCACAAAACTTACTACGCCGTTATTATTGGTCATCCAAAGCTTCCAGAAGCCATGATCGACCTACCAATCGCGCGCAACTTGAAGCGTCCGACGACTTTTCAAGTCGACCAAAACGGTAAATCTTCACAGACTTATTACAAAGTTGTCGCAGAAAACGACAAGTATTCACTCGTCGAATTAAAACCCAAAACTGGCCGTACCCACCAGCTCCGTGTCCATCTCAAATATCTCGGCACCCCGATTCTCGGCGACCCAGTGTATAGTGATATCGCAAAATATCCTGCACCAAGATTATTCCTACACGCCAAAGAGTTAGAAATTACTATTCCCGGCGAGAATGGCGGGGAACGACGCACTTTTACCAGTGAACTGCCTTCAGAATTTGAGGAGATTATACAAGAAAAATGACCCTATCCTTTCATTATACCACAGGTAACCCAAAAAGTCAATAGAATACGTTATGTTTTTTGATAATCCTAAACAAATTTCTGAAATCGCCACCCATACCGAATGCTCGATTTTCGTCCTGCCAGACAGCCAAAAAGTCGAATTAAAACATGCGCTTACACTTGAACCGAATCCAGAAACCAAGACGCAGCTCATCAGCGTCGAGCAAGTTCGTGAATTTATTGCCTTGACGAATAGCTGCGAAACTAACGATCGTTTTTTCGTCATTCGACCTGCTGACGCCATGAACGAAGCTGCTCAGAACGCATTCTTAAAGACCCTTGAGGAACCCAAGGATTTTTGTCATTTCGTTCTTATTACTGAACAGCCCGCAGCACTACTTCCTACAATTTTATCGCGCGCACAGGTTTTCTTTCTCCGCACCGAAAATCCACTCGATACCGCCCCCGCCGCTAAAGAAAAAATCATGACCCTCGCAAAACGTCTCGTCGCTGCCAGCCCCAAGGATTTACCCGAAATCGCTCTCGAAATCACCAAATCCAAGACCGAACCTCGCGCCACCGCTCTCGCCGTCACTAGCACAACAATCGAGCTACTCTATAAATCCTACTTCAAGACCGGCAACCCAAAATTCCTCACTAAGTTACCGGGGTTCATCACGCTTTATGACAACTTATTCAAAAACGGCCACATCAAACTCCACCTCGTCGCCGACCTGCTCCAGTAGAACGGTTCTAATACGTCGTAAAATACTGACTCCAATACGTCTTATACGTCGAATTCGGATCAAACACGAACCCGACCGACAAATACTTAAAGTCTGGATTTAAGATATTCGCCCGGTGTTCCGCCGAACCCATCCAAGACGCCACTACCGTCTCTGGCGATACCGCCGCATTACTCGCATTTAAGTTTTCACCGCTCATTCCGCCCGATTCTGGAATCGGGCATGCCGTCGACCATGACGACCCATCTGGTCGCGTATGCGAATAGCTCGTCATGAGCTCCTGCGCCCGCACATTCGCCGCTGCCTCACAAGTCGTACCCCATTCTAATGCACCTAGGCCCGCTTTGCTTCGCTCTTCATTCACTAATGCCAAAACATCGCGCTTCCACTGCTCGACCGGTGGCGCGATTACAGTTATTGTTATCTTATCGTACCGCGAACCGTCATACGTACCAGCCGTAATCTCCGTCGTACCTGTACCTACAATCGCCGGATACCGACAAGTTCCTGGATCATACCCTAACCACGTCCGTGCCGTATTATAAAATCCCGCAATCACCGACTGATTACTTGACTGCCAATACATATCCCCAAGGCCGCTTAGTCCAGCTCCGACACAAATGTCAAAATCCGCCGTCTGGTAAATCACAATCGAATCTTCCACCCAAAGTTGTCCAGATGGCACACCACCGAGTCGTACTCCGCCGCTGCTTCCACCGCCAGTGTACACCGCATATCCACCGCCACTCGTCGCATTGTTCAAAGTCGTCGTATTACCATTCGCCACGATCACTGGCTTATCAAGCTTATCCGTCACCGGCTCAATCATCCCCAACTCGTCCAGCGTCATTCCAACATCATCGCTACGCTCCGAAACCACCCGAAATTCAATCCCCCCGTTCAAATTAATTGCGCTAAAAATCATTACCCCCACGATTAGAATCGCCACCGCATTTAGCGACAGGAGAATCGTCATCTTCGTTTGGCGCAAGATTTTCGCTGTCATATTACTTTACATCTTTCCGCATTGCGCGCATTCTACGCCCTGATATGTTTTTCCGAATCAATCACCGTCGCCACTAGATTAATAATCATCTCCAACTGTACTAAATCTCGCCGTTCAAAACTATTCTTACCCAAAGGCTTACCAACAATCAACTGACCAAACGCCTTGCCTTTTGCATTCCGAAGCTCCGCCACCGCCTTTAGTCCTAGCTCATCCATAATCTTCTGCGTCGTTTTATTCGGCTCCTGCCATACACTATTACCGCTCGCCGCCTTCATTTTACCAATCTGCACCAATTCTTCCGCCGATACCGACAGAGGCTTCGAGCCATACAACCGTCCATTCACCACAAGCCCAATGTACGCAAAATGCAGATGATCCGCTAAGAAGCCCGCAAGCTCACGTAAATCCACATTTTTCGTCGCAATCCTGTTCAGTTTCTTAATCACATACGCAATATCCACCTGTCCAACTGAAATCAAAGACCGCATTGAAGCACTCACTTCATTCAATACCGGCATCAATAGCAACACAATCACAATCATAATAAAATTCAAAACCAACACTGAAGCCGATGGGTTTGGCACCTTGAACAAAGCCGTAAAAATCAGATAAAAAATCAGCATATAAATCACCGCCCCCGACACCAATAGCACCGCATACGACAACAACTTCAACCACCTCGACGAAATCGAAATAATTCGATATTTTAAAATTGCATAGTAGAAACTTACCAATGTAATACTTAGTGCTAATGGTCCAATCCAAATCAAATCGTATCGCACAAACAATGGCAAAACCAAATCAGAAATCATCGCCAAAGCCCCTGTAATTACCAACCCCACCATCAAAGTTCGATCGCCCATCCTGACTTTCTTCGAGCTCGTCTTTCGCGAGCGCTTCCAAATGAAATACCATGCCAAAACGCTATTGAGCGCAAAATAAAATGCGTATAGCCAATAAACCACTCCATTTACCAAATGAACTGTATTGCCCTGCGTAGTCAATTCAAATCCATCAAACAGCAATCTCGTGTTCATTACGACAACTGTCGCCGTTATCACAAGTGCTACCACTGCCAAAAAAGTTAAAATTTTGCCAACTGTATATTCCCAACCTGCATACCCCAGCAACATAACCATCATTACAGCCGAACTAATATAAATCGACATAATCCAAAAAGGGGCAGATTCACTCGCCGTAATCGGCAAATCCAAAAACATTGCAATCGACACCGTCCAAATCGCCGCCATAATCGTCGTCGCAAAAAACCACGCCATTTTCTTCTTGTCAGTTTTAGATGCCCCAATAAATGCCGAGAAACCCGAAAACACCGCCAAAACCGACGTCGCATAAAGCAAAATCGAAGTTAAACTCACCATACCTCCTTGATATATTACTTACAAACCATTATAGCATATGTTTTTACAAAAAATAAAGCCCCTACGCGAAGCAGAGGCTCGACTATCTACATATTCTTTCATGTATTTAGCCTTTTTTAATTACTTGGAGATTCTAAAAACAACGCCTGCTTTATCCTCGGGTTCAATTACATATTCTTCCAAGGTAACACCCAAATCGCGGCAAATTGATGAGACATAATCCACTGCTTTCGCAACGCTTTTTACCGGTTTCATCGGACTATCCGTCTCCCAATGCAATACGAACTTATCGAAGATTAACGCCAGTACCATTAACTGCAAATCAAAGATAAGAATACCGCCAGGAGCCAACATGCGTATCTTTCCTCGTAGCAGGCTATCCAAATCTTTCATATGATATGAAGCAAGCCCCATAGCAGAAACAAAATCGTATTTACCCCATTGCGATTCATCGGCAAACGCCTCACCAAACCCGCTAAAATGGTAGGTAATTCCATGCTTAGACAGATCATCCCCAAAAATCTGACTGAGCGATTCCTGCAAACCAACGTCCGGATCATAGACCGTAATTTTCTGATACCCAGGGTCAAGATCATACCCGCCATACCATAATTGCGGCAATAACCCTCCAGCCAAAATCGCTGCCATGATCGCGCTCATCAGATATTTCTGCTCATACTCATTACGGAAACGCACCGACTTAAACACTGGGTCGTTCAGGCAGAACTGATACATCGGATCACTGCTCGGAATCGGAACAATTTTACCGAAAATATCTCTACCATAGAAAAAAGCCGGCAGCATTGCAGTCCCACGTGGAATATCCAGTAGAAACGGATAAAAAAAACGCGAATGCGCTCCAACCTCCAGCATAAACCGTGTCAAACCAGGGCATTCTCGCATATATTTTTTGACCGTGGGCCAGGTCTTATCAATTTGGCAACGTTCCTGGACAAACTGAGCATCATTTTCCGCCGTCGCAGCAAAATGCTGCAATAAAACCTGATGAATATGCTCGACTTCACCTTCCGAGACTCGCCTCCATGGCAACGCCCTACGCTTCAGCGTTTCCATCACATAAGCCTGGTAATGATATTCTTTACTCAAAGGGATGTTTCTTGCGCTTCCAGCCTCCCATCCAGACCTTTTTGCGTCCATTATCATCATTTCAACAACCTCCTTAATGTACTCGCCATCTAGCCAATAGACAAAACTAGATGGCTAAAATCGTGCTGCCTCATATTATATCATAATCCCGCCCCCATACTAGCATTTTTCTTGACCGCACTTATCATAAGTACTATAATTAACCATAAAGAATATATAATATATTATAAAAGAGTAATTTAATCTATGAAAAAGGCTCAACAAAAACTCATGAAGAAACGTCTCTGCATTATTTCGCGCACCATCGCCTGTGCGTCTTTCTTAATTTTAACCATCATCGGCGTTTCATCACTCGTACGCGCTATGTCGCTCGAAACAATCGCCAACGAAAACGGCGTCCCGATCTCTTGGCAAGCCGCTTCGCTCGGCAACCCAGACAGCATTACCATCCCCATTACTTACTGGGATCAACGCCAAGACGACTGCAATGCCGCTAATCGCCAATTCGAGTGGTCCGAATGTCGTCTCTACGCGAAGGGAATTATCAGCAACGTCGTCAAGAGCCAGCTCGGCAATGACGGTCTCCCGATTCCGACTTTTACTAATACACAAGACGCCTGGAACGCCTACCACGACGTTTTTACTGCTAATGTCACCGGAAATGACCCCGTCCAGCCCACCGACAATTTCTACCGCTGGTTCCACGAAACCTACGATGCTAGCGGCAAACAACTTTCCAAGCAATACAATCGCGAAGTAACCTTCATCCGTAATGGCAACAACTCCTACGAATACGGTAGCAAGGGAACTTTTCCGCTTGACGATGTTGATTTCTCAAACGCCGACGCTACTACTCGCCAAGGTCACAACTTCCATTTCACTGCCCATATGCGCATCCCGATGAAAATCGCTGCCGACGGTACGGAGCAGTTTTGGTTCAGCGGCGACGATGATGTTTGGGTCTTCTTAAACAATCAGCTCGTTCTCGACCTCGGCGGCCTTCATATGGACACGGAAGGAAACTTCAAAATCGACGCCAACGGCAATGTCATTTCTACCGTCGACAATGTCGCCGACCAAGCCTGCCGTCAAACAAATGTCAAAAACCCACTCAATATCGGCTATGATCTATATAACAACCAAGTCGAAAACGCCTGTCCTCGCTCGCCGCGTGTCACTACTATCGCGACCGGTTTCAAACCTGGCGACGTTGTCAACCTCGACTTCTTCTATGCCGAACGCAGCACCAGCGAATCCAATACTCGCATCAACATCACTAACATGAACTGGCCCATCTCCGCCGATAGCGACATCACCGCCAAAGTCGTCGGTAAAATCGATGACACTGAGCGCAAACTCATCGAATTTAGCACCAATATCAAAAACCGCGACCCCGAAAATCCACTCATCCTCGAACGCCTTGCCGCTTATATCCAAGAAGAGACCGAAGAGGGAATGAATGAAGGCTACCTGCCGCTCGACAAAACTACGCTCTTTTACACTACTACACCTGACGACGAGAGCTCTTGGCAGCCAGTCGACATCTCCGCTCCCGATAATACCACCCACGGGTTTAATCTCACTACGCCACTCCAAATGTCTCCCGCCGGTCAAACCGGTGACACCCTCTACTTCCGTTATTACGGCGAAACTTCCGAATATTCCGGCACCATGTCCAGCACCGTCAGCTACTACACTACGCTCAACGGCAGCGCCGGCGTAACCTATGACTACGACAGCGTAAGCTATACCGGTATTACGAAACCCGTCATTACCGAACAGACCGTCACGGTTAAATATCTCTACGAAGACGACACCGAAGCTGCTCCGGAACACAGCGAAACCCACAAAACCGGCGAAACCTTTGAAATCGAATCACCAAAAATTGACGGATTCACTCCAGATTATGAGCTCATCACCGGCACCATCGCCAACGACGACCTAGTCTATATCGTACGCTACAAAACCACACCAGCCGTGCCCGATCCAACGCCGGAAGAGCCCGAGAAACCAACCCCACAACCTGAGAACCCAAATCCGACGCCAGAACTGCCTAACATTCCAACCTTCCCAGGCACAAACCTCATCGACGGCAGCCTCCTCTATCTCGCACCATTAGGTGAAGTTGCCTTCGTACCAAACACCGGCGTCATCAGTGACGCAGTCGCCAATCTCTTCACTGAAGATTTTGCGGAAGTCATCCTCTCACAAGCCTTCGTCATGGTCATGCTACTCATCTTCGCCGGTAGCTTCGCTACATATTTCACCTTGCGCAAATTCCTCATGTTTAATCCAGCTGCCCGCACAGCTACAGCCAATGCGAAGAAAATGCCCAAAATGAACGCTAAAACTACCAAGAAATCGACCGCAAAAAGCACAAAAACTGCCAAAATGGCGACCAAAAATACCAAAGCTAGTGCAAAATCAATGACTAGCGCTAAAAAGGCTAAAAGTGCTAAAAAATAACTCCTAACCAGCACATTACTACCCCCTTATGCTTGCTTTTTACGCTCACGTTTGCTATCATGAAATAGTTGCTCGTGGATGAGGTCGAGCGGCGCGGGATTCAACAGAAAATCGCGCCACATCGCGACAACGATACATTAAATAGGAGAATTGATGCGTATTAAGCCAAAGCGCACTCAGACTCGTCGCTACGAGCCGCAATTTCCGCCGGCTCCATGGCAAGAGTTCATTGAGTTAAAGCCTAAACTTTAACGCTTGTGGCCCTCTATCCGTAAAAGATAGAGGGCTTTTTTGTGGCATGAAGACCATCCAGGCGACCATAATAGCCAACCCGTCCCCCTTGCTCTATCAAAATGTCACCTGCAAACGCAGGTGACATTTTTTACTCTAGCCTTGGCCTATTTCTTCAGCGCCTTATCAATTTTATTTCGCAGTAAGCTCAAGAAGTCATCTGTACTCAGCTCTCGCTGATCAATCAATTCACCATCAACATAGAACATCGGCGTCCACTGATCATCTTCGCCATCCGCCGCCGTCACCTTCTCATACACACCGCGGTCAAACTCAATTTTCTTCTTCACCGCCTCGCTATTCATATCCTCACGAAACTTCTCAAGGTCACCCTTACCCTTAGTCACCTGCTCGAAATACTGCTCAAACTGCTCCTGGCGTTTCGCCGCATCCGAATAATACCAATCGTTCTGATTCGTAAATAATAGATCTTTGTACTCTGACCAATAACCCTGCTGCGCTGCCGCCAATGCCGCACTCGCCGCCGCCGTACCATTATTATGATACGAAAGGATGTATGTCCGGAAAACAACCGCTACCTTGCCGTTATATTCTTCGACGATTTGCTTGATATATGGATTCGTCGGCGCACAAGCCGTACACTGATAATCGCCATATTCAAAAACCTTCACTGGCGCATCCGGATCCCCCATAATCAGCTCGCCAATCTCCCCCGACTCCTCACTCGCTTCCAATACCGTACCGAGATCATACCGGTCATAATCAATCGTACTTCGTCCGCTCTGATATACGCTTACGCCAATCAGCGCCACAAACGACGCCACCAGCACACCAATAATAATACCTGTTTTCTTATCCATGATTCCTCCGAAATCTATTTATGCTATAATTATACCATGGAGCGTCAGAAAAATACATCCGGAAGTTTCCTCACGACCGCGAAGGCCGCTTGGCTCAAGTTTTGGCGCACTTTTCGCCGCGTTCTCCACGAAACCAAGGTAACTTTTCTCGCAAGCTTCACCAAATGGGTCGACCCCAGGCTCGAAAAATATCGTGTTCCTGTCGCCCGGAAACTTACTCCCGCGCCCGAAAATCATACTCCGGCCAAAACTACCGAAATTACAGAGGTAAAAACTCAATCCGAAAATCATGCTCCAACGAGCGTGCAACATACTACCGAAGCTAAACCTTATACTCCAAAAACTATCGAAGAGTTTCTCGACGTCCTGAAGCGTACTCCGCGTTCCGTTCTCGACCGCCGCGAACGCCATGTTATCGCGACCATCATGAACTTTCCCAGCGTTAAAGTTTCCGAAATCATGCTCCCGCCTTCCGCTATCACTTACGTCAACGACGACGAAGTTCTTGGCCCGCTCACGCTTGATCGCCTCTACAAATCCGGCTTTCAACATTTTCCAGTCATCGATGGTCGCCATCGTATCATCGGTCTGATTCATACCACCGCACTTAACAGTCTTGAGATCAAGCAAACCAACCACGCCCGCGAAATTCTTGACCCCAAAGTCTATTATCTCCGTGACGATTATACTTTAAACCAAGCCCTTGCCGCTTTCTTGCGCACGAATTGCTACTTCTTCATCGTTGTGGACCATTTCGAGCGTATCGTCGGAATGTTGACTTATCAAATGCTCATCGATTATCTCCTCGGCGAAACCCCGAGCGACAAGTTCGACCGCGACAGTGATCGCTTGGCTGTTGCAAAGCGCAAACTCTAGGCGTGCTATAATATACTATATGGCTAAATCTCATACTATTTTCGCTTGCCAACAATGCGGCGCCACCTACAAAAACTGGACTGGACGTTGTGCGCACTGTGGTGCTTGGAGCTCACTCATCCAACAGTTCGACGAAGATAGTCGCGACGAAAAATCCGCTGTCGGACGCGGTCAAACCTCCGGCAAAACTTTGGATTTCGTTTCTATTAAAGACCTAGAAGTTTCCGACGAAAACGGACGTCTCTCGACTGGTTTCAAGGACCTTGATATTGTCCTCGGCGGCGGTATCCTGCCAGGCGCAGTGACATTGCTCGCTGGCCAGCCTGGCATCGGTAAATCCACCTTACTTATGCAAATTTGCGCCGAAATCGCTAAAACCAAGACTGTATTATACGTCTCCGGCGAGGAATCCGCTGGCCAGGTCAAGCTCCGCGCCATCCGCCTCGGCGCCGAATCCGACAATCTTAAATTCGCCAGCTCAACCTCTGCCAATGACATCGCCAAGACTATCGAAAGCGGTGACTTTGATCTCGTAATCGTCGACTCGATCCAGACTCTCACCCTCGCCGAAATCGCCTCCGCTCCCGGCGGCATTTCTCAAGTTACAAACTGCGGTAATCTCATTATCCGCGCCGCCAAACTCTCCGACACCGCCGTCATTATCGTCGGCCACGTCACCAAAGAGGGAACTTTGGCCGGCCCGAAAGTCCTCGAACACCTCGTTGACGTTGTCTTACAATTCGAAGGCGACCGCTACGGCGGGTTCAAAATCATCCGCGCCGTGAAGAATCGTTTCGGATCCACTAGCGAAGCCGCAATTTTCGAAATGAATCAATCCGGTCTCGCCGAAGTCGAAAACCCTTCTGCCGCCCTACTCGCCGAGCGCCAAAATACCGACGGTTCAATCATCCTTGCCACCCTCGAAGGCACTCGCCCGATTCTCGTCGAAATCCAAGCCCTCGCTACCCCGACTAATTTCGGCTACCCAAAACGTACCGCCTCTGGCTTTGACCTTAACCGCCTGAATCTCCTCATCGCCGTCATCGAGCGCCGCACGAAACTTCGCCTAAACGACAAAGATATTTTCATCAACGTCGTCGGCGGTCTCCGTGTCCAAGATTCCGCTGCCGACCTCGCTGTCTGTCTCGCGATCGCTTCCGCGATTGCTGGACGCAAACTCGCCGAAGATTTTGTGGTCTTTGGCGAAGTCGGACTCGGCGGGGAAATTCGCTCTGCTTTTCGCCCTGACCAACGCATCTCCGAAGCCAAAAAACTCGGTTTCGCTCACGCTATCGCCCCCGCTACCGTTAAAGACAAGTTCGTCATCCCCGTAAAAGATTTAAGACATACCCTGATCGACTATGTCAATGAATAGAATTCTTGGCATCGACCCCGGTACTGGCATCTGCGGTTTCGGCGTTATTGAAGGTCGCAAAGCGCTCGACTATGGCGTCATCGCCACTCCGCCCCATACTCCGCTTCCTGAACGTCTTGAAGATATCTATAATTCGCTCCGTGAGATCATCGAACTCAATCATCCCGAAGTCATGGCGATTGAAAAACTTTTCTTCAAACAAAACATCACTACTGGTATTTCTGTCGCCGAGGCGCGTGGCGTCTGTCTACTCGTCGCCAAACAATGCAATCTTCCAATTTTTGAATACGCCCCGAACCAAATCAAGAACGCTATCTGCGGCGACGGCCATGCTCATAAAGCCCAAATCCAAGAGATGGTCCGCCTCCATTTCGGACTCAAAACCGTCCCTAAGCCCGATGACGCTGCCGACGCTCTCGCGGTCGCCATCGTTCACTCGTTTATCGCAAAAAATTCCTGAAGTATGTTAAAATAGAATAAATTAAGGAGGTATATGAACAAACACAAAGCCCTATTTGTCGCTCTCGCATTGAGTTTCGCCTACGGCGCGCTCGCAACTCTGCCTGTTGGTGCAGTCGACGAAGCCGTCAATGGCGCCATTACGGTTACCGGTGATGAAGACCCATCGACCGGTAGCGGGGAAGTTTACACTGATGGTGAAGCTACCCCTATCAGCGAAACCGAAGGCAATGCTATCGAAGAAACTCAGCCAATCGACGACGATTGCATTGATAGCACTGACGAAGATTGCCAGTCTCGCCCCGAAACCTATGACACCGAACTCGAAAACGCCCTCGACGAAGGTCTGGCTAACGAACCGGAAGTCATCTGCGCCACCGGCGACGAACCCGGTTGCGAAGATGATACCAATACCGAAATGTGGCCGCTCTATATTTCACTCGGCGCACTTGGGGCTACCATCATCCTCGTCGTCATCATCAACCTCTTCGGACGCAAAAAGAAGTGATCGCCCACCTCGACGGCCAGGTTACCGAAAAACTCCCAACATCCATCATTATTGACGTTCATGGAGTTGGCTATGAAGTCATTATCTCCGCCCCTGACGCCGAAACCGTCAATCTTGGCGACCGCAAAAAGTTCTATACCTACCACGCTGTCCGCGATAATGGCGAAGACTTATATGGTTTTTCTAGCCTCGCCGCAAAAAAGTTGTTTGAGATGCTAATCTCCGTTAACGGCATCGGTCCAAAAGCCGCTATCGGTATCCTCAGCCTCGGTACTCCCGAGGAGGTCCGTAACGCTATCGCTAATACCGACGCGAGCTTTATCGCCAAAGCTGCCGGCGTCGGCAAAAAATCCGCCGAACGCGTCATCGTCGACTTACGCGACCGTGTCGGTATTCCTAGTCACTATGGTGCGACCGAGACTAAGTTTACGCTTGCTCCCACTGGTCCGAATGACGAAGCCCTCGACGCTCTGATTGCACTCGGATTCCCGCTCAAAGAGGCTACCGAAGCCCTAGCGAGTGTTGACGCTAGTCTATCGGTCGAAGAAAGAATTAAGCAAGCTCTGAAAAAGGGGTAAAGCCTCTTCTCAAATCCAAAAAAGTATGATACAATAGGTCACAGTTGTAATATAAAAGGTTAAAATATGAGTTTTACAGATTTAAAGAAGATTGGTGACGCACAGAAAAAACCTGCTGTCGTCGATGTTCGCTCCGGCGATACGGTCCGTGTGACCCAAAAAATTAAAGAAGGCGAAAAGTTCCGTTCTCAGGTCTTTGAAGGCGTCGTGATTCGCACTGACCGCAAGAACTCCCATACTGCCCGCATTACCGTCCGCAAGGTTACTTCTGGTGTTGGCGTCGAAAAATCTTTCTTGATTCACAGTCCGCTAGTCGAAAAAATCGAAATCACTCGCCGCGCCAAGGTCCGCCGCAAGAATCTCAGCTTCTTGCGCGAGCGCTCTGGTAAATCTGCTCGCCTCACGAACAAGGCCTTTGACCGCGCTGCCGTAAACAATCCTGAAGCTGCAGCCGTCGAAGAAGAAGTCGTGGTGAGCAAACCGGTTACTGATGCGCAGCCAACAGAAGAAACAGTCGTAGAAACTGCGACTACAGAAAGCACTGAGACGAGCGAAGCTCCAGCAAGCGAAACCGCTGAGTAAGAGTGGATAGCATAGAAACAAAAATTATCCTTGGTATAGATGAAGTTGGACGTGGCCCCTGGGCGGGGCCACTTGTCGTTGGTGCAGTCGTACTCGGAACGGGTTTTCAAAGCTTAGGAGACACACGCCTAGATGAACCGTCCCAAGATACCGATCCGGAATTAACAAAAAAACTTTTGCTCTACCAAAATCTTGCCGATTCCAAACAACTTTCCGCCAAAAAGCGCGAATCACTCGCTCCGCTAATTTATAAATACGCTACCGCCGCCACAACCGGCTGGGTCTCCGCCCAGGAGCTCGACCAATACGGCCTCTCCGCCAGCCTTAAACTCGCCACTCGTCGCGCCGTGAAGCAAATCCTCTCGCAAAACGTCCAGTTTTCCGAAATCATTATCGACGGCACAGTGAATTTCCTTAAAAACACACCCCTAGAAGACCGCGTCACCGTGCTCAAGAAAGCTGATGGCCTCATCAAAGAGGTTTCCGCTGCCTCAATTATCGCTAAGGTCGCCCGCGACCAATATATGATCGAACTCGCCGCCAAATACCCCGAATACGGCTTTGAAAATCACGTCGGTTATGGCACCGCGAAACATCGAGATGCTCTCTTGAAACACGGTATTTGTCCCGAACACCGCCAAAGTTTCCGCCCAATTCGTGAAATTATCGCTCAAAATCCAGCAAAATCGCCAGAAACATCATCTAGAGGCGATCCTAGCGCAATTTCAGCAAAACCGCTATCAGACCGCACTACAAACCCAAAAGCCTCTTGGCGACCCGCTACACCTCGCACCAGCCAAAAAGCTAAAACTGAACCTTCTACTAATCAAAAAGGTCAATTTGCCGAAAATCTCGTCGCTAAGTATCTACAATCTCACGGCCATATGATTATTGCGCACAATTTCAAGACTAAAACCTACGAAATCGACCTCATTTCAACTCAAAATGATAAAATCTACTTCACCGAAGTCAAGTATCGCAAAAACAACATTCATGGCTCAGCGCTCACCCAGATTACACCCACCAAGCAGCGACAAATGCACTATGCTGCCGAAAAGTTCCTCAATAATCACCCTGAATATCGCAGTTTTCAGCCCCTACTCGCCGTCGCCGGCGTTCAGGGGGAGCCGCCCATATTTCAGGCTTGGTTTCCACTCGATATTTGACTTTAATACAAAGATGTACAAAATACTATTGACTTTTACCGCCAAGTATGCTACAATAAAGATATGGAGTACCCCTCCCGAACTTTATCAGTGTGATTAGAAAATTTTTCCTCAACATCGCTACAAAAAACAACTATTATTGCGAATATTGTACAGATTTCTTCGATAATCTGTACAATTACGCAGTACTAGTTGCGTAAAAATCTTGTAGATGACCCAAGGAGGTCAAGAATGGAGGAAAATATGTATCAGAAGTTCTTATTAGGCGGAAACAAAGTAGAGGAAGCGGCATTTCTGGCCGGCTGTCGCACAATGATGGAAATTTTTGCCCACGCACCCGCTGACGGTTGCAGCGCAATTTTATCCCGCAACGATCCGGACTGGATCCTCTTTCTCTGTGAACAGGAAGCAGCACGCAAGCGGAGAGAGCAGCAGCAAATCGCCGAGACAATTGCTCAGAATTACAGCGTTGACAAAGCTCAGTTCCGTGGCATGCTGCTGGACCGTGCCCGCGTCAATGACAACGGCGAAGACGTCGACGAAAATGGTAACGTTTGCGAACGGCAGCCTTATCCGCGCCACTACTGGGACGATAGCGGCAACCAGCTCACAGAATCTGAATATGATCAGCTGTCATTCGAGCAGCAGGAAAAATGCGAAGAGACGCTGCTGATTGATCTTAAGAGCAAAATCGGCGACAAAACCCGCAGTTCCAGCGCCTATAATCGTCCGCTGATTGAACGCCTGCTTGTTGAGTTTCTGCCGCACGAGTCACCGACGATGCTAGGCCTGTATCTTGAGGAGCTTAGAAATGAGTCTAACGAAATTATACAGACTTATCGCGACCTCTTCGGACCCATACTCGGCATCCATGACTTTATCACTGGCTTCGAAGCCTGGCTCAATGACGATGACGACGCGGACGCTCCGGACGATATTCCGAAAGACACCGAAAAATAACCACCAACGATCACACTGAAAGCACAAAGCGTCAGAGTCTAACTCTGACGCGCTTTTTTATACGTTGAACCGAAATTCCACTACATCCCCATCCTGCATCACATACGTCTTCCCCTCAGTCCGAAGCTTACCCGCCGCTTTCACCGCCTGTTCGCTCCCCAGCTCTTTCAAATCGTCATATTTCATTACTTCCGCCGCAATAAACCCACGTTCGAAATCCGTATGAATCGCGCCCGCCGCCTCTGGCGCCGTCGCACCTTGCTTTATCGTCCAGGCACGCACCTCTTTCTTCCCGGCCGTCAGGAAGCTCTGCAGCCCCAACGTCTTATACGTCGCCTTGATTAATTCTGCCAACGCATCCTCTTCGACGCCATATTCACGCAAAAATTCCTTCCGTTCCGCCGCATCCATGCCCGACATCTCCGCCTCCAGCTTCGCATTCACAAACACCGCCTGGCTCGGCGCCACACTTTCCGTGAGCTTCGCTTTCAATGCCTCGTCTTTCAGCTCTTTTTCATCAACGTTAAACATATAGATTACCGGCTTCTCCGTCAAATAGGGAATTATCTCCTCATTCGCGCCTTTTCCGGCATTTTTCTTCCGTTTCGCCTCGACACGTTCCCGGGTCTCAAGATCTGCCAGCTCCAACTCTGTCCGAATCACATCAATATCATGCTGCGGATCCTTCGATCCCTCTGCCCGAATCACATCGCCATCTTCAAACACCCGCACCACATGACAAATCACCTGGCACTCGCGAATATGCGCTAAAAACTTATTACCCAAACCTTCGCCCTTCGACGCCCCCTCGACTAGCCCAGCAATATCGACGAATTCCACTGTCGCCGGTACCACCTTTTCCGTATCATACATTTTCGCAAGCACTTCCAGCCGTTCATCCGGCACCGGCACAATTCCGACATTCGGCTCAATCGTCGCAAACGGATAATTCGCCGCTAGCGCTCCCGCATTCGTCAAAGCATTAAACAAAGTTGACTTACCCACATTCGGCAGTCCCACAATCCCAATCTTCAAGTTCATATCCACATTATACTATATCCCCGATAAAAGACCAAATCTCGGCAGAGCGGCTGAGATATGCTATAATAGACTATATGATTGGCATCGCCATTATTCTCATCCTTGCGATTTACCTCGCTTTTTTGAATCCAATTTTCCGCACCCAAAAAGCCGAAGAACCCCGCAGCGCGCGTTATGATATGCAAATGAAAAAGCTCTGGAACGCCGCCCAAACTTCGATGCGTGACCAGAAACCTCTTCGCGCCGAAAAAGCCCTCCTCACGATTCTCAAATTCGACGAGAAAAACGCCGCCGCTTATAACCGTCTCGGTATTCTCTATGCCAAGGAGCAGAAGTTCGACGAAGCGATTGAATGCTTTGAGATCGCGCAATCGCTCGACAGTAATCCGTCTTGTCTTCACAATGTCGGTCTGATTTACCTTGAGACTGGCGCTTATGAGAAGGCTGCAATGGCCTTCGAACAAGCGATTGAACTCGAAAACACCGTCCCTGCGCGCTATATTGCGCTCGCAAAGGCCAGGGAACGCCTAGGCCAGACCAAGGCTGCCGTCGACGCCCTCGAAAGTGCCTTCGCCCTCGACCAAAATACGAACACTCTACGTCAAATTCTCGCGATTCACGAAATGACCGGTGACACCGCCGCTCTTGCCGACCTCACCGCTCGCATTGAAACACAAATCGCCAAAGAATCCGCCAGCAAGCCCCGCCAGGCTCGCCGTACGACTACACGCAAAACCCCAGCTAGAGCAACCACTGCGCGTAAGACCAGTACAGCCGTGCGCAAACCTGCGACTCGCCGTACAAGCACAACGGTACGCCGCAAACAAATCTAACATTAGCGCCTGGGTAGAGGCAGCGGAGGGGGAAACCGTACCAACGGTAGTTGACGGTCGATGTAGTAAAAGCTGGAGTAACTGAACGGAGATAATAGGCGTAGGTAGCCGAATTGGATGTACGCGACCATGCGCTACTCTCGAGGCCGACGTAGCCTGCGTTCCCGTAGTACAGAGTGATGTAACCGCTACGGACAAAAGCCAATGGTAACTGTACTATGGTGGTGGCGCCGGTGGTACCGGAAGTAGCATTGTACTGGTTCAGCAGATTATAGAAGCTTCCAGATACGTTGTTGTTCGCTGTTCCGGACAAATAGGTTGAGGTTAAAATAATTCCAAAAATCTTAACCTCAACTCAACCTCGTAACAGGGGTGAGAAGTAAGGGCGAGGTTAAAAAAATCGAAAAAATTTAACCTAAGAGAAATCGCCAAACGAACAAAAAATGGAGCCGTGTGTCGGCTCTGCCCCGACGACCTGCCGCTTACAAGGCGGCTGCTCTACTAACTGAGCTAACACGGCAACTACCTCCAGTTTACCAAATCTTGCCAAAAATCGCAAGGTTTGCTACAATAAAACCAGCCATTATGGCCACATGGGGCTTCTCTATGAAGCTCCACCACGCTGGAATCGTCTAGTGGCAATGACAAGAGACTGTAAATCTCTCGGCTTCGGCCTTCGTAGGTTCGAGTCCTACTTCCAGCACCAGTAGAAAATATTCTAGACAAATTGTCTAGAATATTTTCTACTAAACAACTCTAAGATACGAACAGTGGTGCCTAGCTCGAAACTTCCTTTTTCACTACTCTTATGCTAAAATAAGCTCAATACTATGAAACCTCGAACCGAACAAGTTAAATCCAAGCACAAGACCCAGACCAAAATCTTAAATTACATTCTCTTCTTTTTTGTCTGCGCTTTCATCGGTTGGATCTGGGAAATCATCCTTACCCTTATTCAAACCGGAAATATCGTCAATCGTGGCGTCCTCCACGGCCCCTGGCTACCAATTTACGGCTTTGGCGGCGTCGGCATTCTACTCCTCGTCGGTCATCTCCGCAAATATCCGCCCCTAGTTTTCCTTACTTCTGCCGTATTTTGTGGATTGATGGAATACCTTACCGGTTGGTATCTTGAAGCCGTCAAACATATGAAATGGTGGGACTACAGCCACATGTTATTTAACCTCCATGGCCGCGTCTGTCTCCTCAGCGTTCTTTGTTTCGGACTCTGCGGGCTGTTTGTCATCTACGTTATTTATCCGCGTTTTCACGATACCTTCGCCAAACTCAAAGTTCGGCCGAAACAAATCATCTGCAGCATTCTTGTCGTATTGTTTATCGCCGATTTCATCTACTCCATCGACCATCCCAATACTGGCCAGGGAATTACGAGCGAAATCGTCAATACCGTCATCAACCACGACTCCGATTAAGATTTCACGGTTTACAGCGCTGGATTTTCGTGATAAAATAGGACGTATTATGGCAAAGAAAAGTAATACGAAACGCAAGTTAGTCGGCTTAGTTTCCGAGGAGTCTGGTATTCGTCAGTATTATACGAAGAAAAATACGATGAACACTCCCGACAAGCTAACGCTGCGCAAATACGACCCCGTACTGCGCAAGCACGTCGTTTTCACCGAGACCAAGAAAAACCTCGGCCGCAACGAAGTCAAAGAAAAGAAGCGCTAAGCCGCGAAGCCTAGTACTATAGGGTGCTATAGCCGTCTTGCACGCGTAGCACCCTATTTTCTACTCAATCACCAACTTTTTGATAATCTTTCGCACCGCGTGCGTTTTCTTTTTCTGCACAACTGGCACAGCTTCAACCTCTTCCTCTGCTTCTACTTCCTCTCGCTGCCCCAATCTCTGCACCGGCACATCCAAGCCTTCGTCCGTCTGTATTTGTACATGCACCGCCCCACTCGCCGTCCCCGCACTTTTACCAAAATTCACCTTCACCGCACTATCATCAACTGTCGGCTCAACCTTCCGCTCCACATCACCTCGGTCGCGCTTCTTTGTATACGCCCGCGAAATCTCTACCGCCTGCGTCTTTTTAATCTCCTCCGCGCGCCGTTTCAAGTCATCGACAATCGCCGTCACTCGCGCCATCATGCTCGAATCCACACCTTTATGATAATCCGCCAAGGTCAACCGTCGCCAATCCGCCGACAACTTTTCATCTTCACTTGCCAAGATCTGTCGCCGTACTCCGTAGACTAGCTCGCTCAACTTAACTTGATCTTCTCGCCCCAACCACTTCGGCAACTTATTCTCAATCCCCCTCTTCAGCACCAACCCCGCCCCCTGCTCGTCGTCGCTCTTCTCTGCATCTCCACGCCAGCTCACCGTCTCCTTGATCGAAAGCTCCGCCGTCGGCGTCTCCACCATACAAGCCTCGGCCGCCGTCGCAAACTTCTGATTCTCACCATCTAGCCATGTCGCAATTAGCTCATCGAAAAATCCAATCACGCCCCGCTCTCGTTGCTGCGCCAAAACCTGCGCGTCAAAATACAAATTCACCAATCCACCGCGCAACATATCCAAGTCCAACATCTTCCGAAACTTTTCCACTGACAAGACTTTCCTCGCCTCGCCCTCTTCCGTCTTTTTCTCCACCAACAGAGAATCATCTCCCCGCTCAATCAATTCCGACAAATGCGAATTCCTTACCAAGAGTCGCAAATACTCGCACCCTGCCGCTTCATAAACATGATTCGGGCTGCGCCAATCCAGTACTCGCGCCGACCCCCCGACCAACATCCCCGCGAACCCAAATTCCTCCGCCCATTTTCCGGCCGCATCATTATATATTAACTCTGGCAAAGCAAAAATCCGCCCTGTCACTCCAAAAAGTCGCTCAATCTGGTCTTGATATTTTCGCACCTGCTCCGCCAACTCATCCTGCGCATAGAAAAACGCCAAGGAATAATAATATGGCACCGACACCAACTCCACCCGCTCCATCTTCACCAACTTTTTCAAACGCTCAACCAGCATCGCATCATATTTTTCTGCCTGCTCCAGCCACGCTCCGGAAACTATCAGTGAAAAATGCAAGTCCTTATACTTCTGCGTATTCCGCTCCAAGAGCGCAAAAAAAGGCTGATAAATCTCCTTATTCGCTTGCTGAAAAACCCTTTCGCTCGCAAAATAATCCGGATTCTCACCACCAGTATCATCTCCTAAATCTCGCAATTCATAGGGCGCATGTAGCTGAAATCCAAGCTGAATTACCCGCATTTTACCTCACTCTCAAGCATTACTACTATCATTTTAGCATATTTTCGTCAATTTGTGCTACAATTAAAGGGCGTATCCCGGATATTCAACCGACGGATACCGGCAGCATTTAGGGGCGTAGTACAATGGCTAGTATAGCGGTCTCCAAAACCGTAGATGTGAGTTCAATTCTTGCCGCCCCTGCCATAATACTTTACATATTATGTATACTTTCGATCCAGACAAACTTAATCAAAAATTCACCGAACTTATTAATACTGTTGACGACCCGAATCTACGCGAAGTTATGCACCGTCGGCTCAAGCGCAATTCACACTTAGTCGTTGGCGCAATCTTAGTCGATAAAGAAAATAAAATCTGCCTCATACAAGAAGCAAAAGGTCCTTGGGCTAACAAATGGAATCTGCCCATTGGGCATCTAGAGCACGGTGAGACTATACTACAAGGCGCACGACGCGAAGTCAAGGAAGAAACCGGCTATGACGTAGAATTGACCGAGCTTCTGCCATTGCAGAATGCCTCGTGCGAGAACGTTTTTCGGATACTTTACACCGGAAAAGTCATCGGTGGTTCTCCAAAAGAACGCACAAAAAGTGACACTTCCGCCGTCGACTGGTTCACTTTTAATGAAATCCAACAAAAACTTATCAAGCAAGAACTCCGAGACATCGGAGTCTGGTACGACATCTTACTATACCAAAATAGTGACAGGCTACCGCTAAATACAATCAAAGACGTAGAGTATACTGAACTATGATTTGGCTACCCATCGTTGGAAACTATTGCGAAATTGACGCCTACGCCTCCATTCTCGCCTATGCAGATTTACTAAACCAACGCCATAAACCCGCCAAAACTTATATTCCGTTCACGCCGAACTATAGCGTCCCGACCGAACTCCGCATTAAAGACTTGGAAAATACTCACTTCGATATGAGACCCGATGATCAGGTTATTATTCTTGATGTCTCCGTTCCGGAAGCTATCAATAGGTTAGTCCCCGATAACCAAATCCTCGAACTCATCGACCATCATCCAGGATACGAGGAATATTGGCATGAAAGAATTGGAAACCACGCCATCATTGAACCAATCGGCGCCGTAGCAACTTCAATCTTTGAGTGGTGGGGAGAATGCTGGGATTACGAAAAAATGTCTCCAGCTATCGCCAAGCTCCTCCTCGCCGCCATCCTTGATAATACTCTCAACTTCAACGCCAATATCACGACCGACCGCGACCGCAACGCCGCTAAAACGCTAGCAACAATCGCCAAAATGCCACTCGACGTTTTTACGAAATGGTATTTCTCTAAGGTCAGCGATACGATCACAGGACATCTTACCGACTCATTACTCAATGATTGCAAGACTGTTCAAAATCTCCATTTCGCTCAACTAACGCTTTGGAATGCGACAAAAATTCTACAAAACCCTACTATAATCTCCGCCGCTATGAATTCGCACCATACTAATTGGATCGCCAGTATTATTAGCATCTCCGAGCGCAAAAACTATTTTATCGCAAGTTCTAATAAGACCATACAACCTTTCATAGAACTACTAGATCTAAAACTCAAAAACTCTATCTACCAATCACACGGCATTTATCTACGCAAAGAAATCATCGCCAAAATACTTGCGCACTAATTCCGGCGCCACCACCATAGTACAGTTACCATTGGCTTTTGTCCGTAGTGGGTATGTCTACCTAGACAACGGCGGCATCGGCTACATCGGTTATGAAGGCGACTACTGGACGCGTACGGCAATCTTCTCGTCCTACGCCTACTACCTGCTCTTCGGTCCTACAACCGTCACTCCGTCGGACGGTTACGATCACTATGGCGGTTTCCCCCTCCGCTGCCGTACCGGAAGCCAATGGAAGAATGGAGAAGAGAAATAGCTACTCTCAGGAATCTTCGCGACCAACGGGGAGCGAGCGAAGCGCAGACCCGCCCGTAACGACGGGACGGGTCAAGCGGGTCCTGAAAGTAGCTATTTCTCATTTTCCTTTTCCTCCATTAGGCACTACCTGGGTAGAGGCAGCGGAGGGGGAAACCATACCAACGACCGCCGTTACCTGACGGGTAGATGTCCGTAGGGTTGAAGCTCAGGTAGTAGGCGCCAGTAGACGACCTGGCCGTACGCGACCGGCCATACCCATCGCGACCGACGCCGCTAGCTGAACCGCTATTTAGATCGACGTTGCCGCTACGGACAAAAGCCAATGGTCCTAATGCTCCATAAGAGGAGGCACTTTTTCTTCCTAGACCCCGCCGCATCCTTCATGTTATGATAAAAATATGCTAAAAAAGGAAACTATACCGCCGCTCCGCGAACAATTTCCAGCGCCTTGGCCTGCTATTTGGGCTTGGATTTATCTCACCAACATCATCCTCGGCCTTATCGACCCCGGAAGCACTACGCTCATGATTATCCGTGTTGGCGGCATTTTTCTCTGTCTCGCTTATGCCATCAAGCGTTTTCCAAAAGATCACTTATTGCATCTTGCCCTCCTTGCTACATCCATTGCCGATGTCTTCCTTGCCGCCAATAACACCGCCGAAGCCGGTATTTTCATCTTTCTAATTGCTCAAGTCCTCCATCTAGTGCGCCTAGATGGAGGCAAGCGTGCGCGCACGCCGCTAATAATCTTTTGTATTATTGGCGTTCTCGCTCTCATCGGCAACTTATATTTCCAAAACGTCCAAATCATCTACGTCATTTGCGGATTTTATCTTGCTACTATTTTAATGAATATCTATTTTAGTTACCAATGGCATATCCACAACTCCGAAGACCCTCGCGCTTTCATGGCTCTTGCCGGCTTTATCCTCTTCTTATGTTGCGATATCTGCACCGCCATCTCCTATCTATCGCTCAATCACATGTTTGCTGCCTTTTTCTACGCTCCTGCCAACTACCTTGCTTGGCTTTTTTATTATCCATCACAAATTCTCGTCTCAAACAGTTCAAAATGTGCAAAAACGCACAAAAGTGTGCTAAAATAATTCCTAAAGGAAGGTAACTGTGGTATAATGGAGGTAATTATGGAAGGTAAAAAGATACACTCATCACCCAGCAACGGCCAGCGTGCAATTCTTGTCTTCGGTGCGCCGTGTAGTGGCAAGACGACATTCGGAAAACAATTTGCCGCACAATTCAACGCAACATTTTATGACCTCGACGCCCTGAAGCAGGAGCATAACCTTTCGCGTCAGTTCATCCTCTTACTAGTTGAGCAAATCGCCCGTACTGGTTCTACACTTGTCTTCGAAGGTGGAAATGACACCGAGAAAGACCGCCGCGAACTCGCCGAAATTCTACGCTCCGCTGGGTACTCGCCAACTCTAATTTGGATCCAAACCGACGTCAGTACGATTCGCGCTCGCTTGAAGACTCGCTTGAAGAGCGTTGACAAGGCGAAGACTGTTTATGATTCCAGGATTAAAGCCCTTGAGGGTCCGAGCGATGCCGAGATGCCAATCGTGCTTTCCGGTAAACATACTTACGCCACTCAGCTCAAACAAGTTTTGACTCAACTTCAGGAGCGATGATTCTTCGCGACCCAGAATTTGGCGAAGTCATTGTCCGTAAAAACCCGCTCTCGAAGAGCGTGCGTTTTTCGGTTTCACCTTCCGGCAGACTGCAAATGTCCGTGCCGCAGCACACCAGTGATTTTCTCGTCAAACGTTTTCTAAAAACTAATCGTGAACTTATCCGCGAAAAAATTCCCCTGAGCGACCCGAAGACTCAACGCGCTCGCGACGCCAAGAAGAAAATCCTTATGAAAAAAGCAAAGGAGTATCTACCTTATCGTCTAGAATATTATGCAAAGCTTTACGGATACAGCTACGACAAATGCCGCCTTAGTCACGCCGCTACTAGATGGGGAAGCTGTTCTAGCTCTGGCACGATTTCACTCAATATCGGACTAATGCAGGTTCCGGAAGTACTGCGCGATTACGTCATTATTCACGAACTCGCCCATCTCAACCATATGGATCATTCGACCGCCTTCTGGGCTGAAGTTGGCGCACATGACCCGAGATACAAGGAACATCGCGCCAAGCTAAAAAGATTCTCGCCCGGAGTGTAAAACCGGGAGTCGAGTCCACACTCTTAGATATGGAAAACCGCCAAGCAAGAAACGCCTGACGGTTTTTTAGAAAGGAAGAAAAATAAAAACACAAAATATTGAAAACTACCAGGTTAATTAGAAGTCTATTCGGTGATATCTGCATGCAAGTTCTCCTGCACAATATCATCATACATCGCCATCGTCTCCGCCGCCGCTATGTCCTGAAGCGTCAAAGCTACAGCATTTTTTCCGGCATACGGTAGACCGCGTATTCCATGTAGATATCCCCGGTCATAAGCCTCATCGCATGCCGACAGAGTCTCCTCAATATCCTCCTCGTCGCCATACTCGTCGTCCCAGTCGTCATCACAGACCTCCTCCTCGACAACCAATGCCTTTTTAGCTATGGCAATGATCGCGATAATTCCTGAAACCACACCCATTAACTTTGCAAACTTCTTCATGTTTTGCACCTTCTTTCTCTAAAATTCACTCAGAGTATGCATTATTGCATATGCATCTCCTCGCTTTCTCATTTTTACCACAAAACTTCGAAAAATACAATGAAATCTCTTGCTTAATAGAGAAAACTGTGCTAAAATGATGGAGTATAGTCTAACAAACGGACATACGTGAACTAGACGACAGGGAAGGCCCAACGTTTAGTCCGTCAGAATAGCCTAACTGCGAATTCTGATCGATTAAACTAAGGGAACCACTCATTAGTCTAGGTTTCGCGCTGTCTATAAGGGAAAGGAATAGGATGCAAGTCATCATCGGCACCAAAATTGGTATGACCC
>CAPFSK010000004.1:0-5203 GCA_948614045.1 uncultured Candidatus Saccharibacteria bacterium
TATGTTAGTTTGATTACAGAGCAATGGGTAGCTAGTCATTTTGTGGGGTAGGGTGGTGATTAGAAAATGGAGTGTGGAGAAATTAGGTCTTTTTGTTATGGGAGGTGTTTGTTGATAATGATAAACACTAAGAAAAACAGAAAGGAACACAAAAACATGTTAACACTGATTTTAGATTTGCTTAGCAAACTGCGTAACTGTTCACAGTTAAAGACCAAGACGAACGTCAAGGTTGATGTTGAGCAAAAAATTACCGTCGTCACGATTATTGTCGATAACGAACGGTAACTTACCTTCGTAATTTAATTGTACTCTACTAAAACAGTTATGGCAAGCATAAAAATGCCCATTGCTCTATTTTGGGCTAGATAATATATTTGTGCTTGATTCAACTATGAAAACTGGAAAAGTGAAGACATAACGTATGGTTGGCGGGGAATTATGACTTCTGTAAAATTGACATTTTTGGAAAATAAAGCATAAAAGGTATTGACTTTTTGGAAGATGTGTGCTAACATAGGAATTAGTTAGATAATAAATAAACAAATTAAACAAAAAAATATCTAACAAAAATTAAAATATAAAACCGCGAAGGCTGTGAGTGTAGGCCATAGCAAAATAAAACAAAAAGGAAACAGCCATGAGCGAAAAAATCAATTTTAACACCAAAGGAGACACCTATGTAATACCAGATGACGACTTCAATATTCAGGAAGCTGGAGTCGAGCGAAGTAAAAAAGCGGATTGGAACGATTTTGAATTAATGGGCGCAAACAACAGAGAGGAAGGAGAATATGTCGCGCCAGTAGAGACCGATCCGGTGAAAATGGAGGCCGCATTAGAGAGGATTAAGAAGAGGAAAATTGGTCTGAGCATCTTAAGTGCGATGCGGAATGCGGCTTAACGGAGAGATTAGCTATAAGATAGATTTAAAGATTGATTTCATAAGTAATATCATTTAAGAGGAAAAGCGTATAAGTTAGATTAAGAAAGTTAAATAGTAAAACCCGAACTTATGTTCGGGTTTTCAAATGGGCGTCGACTCGGAAAACCTAAAACTTTTTAGGTTTTCGCTCGTACTCCTACATTTGGTCGGGTTTTACTTTTGCGATAGGGATTGGGGTTGTGCTTTATCTTGCTTTGTGCTAAACTATAAGTAGTTTAAAGAGGTAGTACTATTATGCCGGGTGAAGGGTTGAATAATCAAAATCAAGGAACAGAAACAAATAACGCTGCGAATGAGGCTTTTAATGCTTGGGAGCAGATGGCGAATGATGTAAAACAAGAGCAACAGGAGAATGTTGAGACATTGAGCGCTGAGGTGGTCGATGCGAATGGTCGCGTGTTGACGGCAACAAAGGCAGAGATGAGGCCGTATGAGGTAGAGGATATGGGTGCGGTTGCGGGTGTGACGGGAGCTGCGGAACAGGCTGCAGCGTTTAATGCGGATGCGTATCGGGCGGCAGTGGAAAGCGCTGAGGCGGCGATGCCGAAGGTGGAAACTGAGACGGTGACGGATGCGTGGGCGGATTTGGCTGGCGAGCAGAGTGTGAACGCGGGGGTGAGTGAGGTTGCGGATGCGGAGAAAGCTGTAGAACAGGTTACGGAGCAGAAGGCTGAGCAGGTGGAGGCGAAGGTAGCGGGGCGCGAGAAGTTGGATGCTTGGTTGGAGTCGGTGAAGGGTACGCCGGAAGAGTACTGGCAGCGATTGACAGAGGAGAAGCGCGAGAAAGGTGTTGAGCTCGGCACGATGCCGGATCTCACGAAGGTTAATAAGGCGATTCAGAATTTCTTTGAGAATGGTCTGGTCGGGGTGACTGGCAAGGCGCGAGAAGTGCGCGAAGAGATGGCGAAGAAAGCGATCTTGAATGATATTGCGAAGCTGAAAGAACGCGGCGGAGAATTGACGGATGAAGTAATGCAGAATGTGTTTCTCGGGGCGCAGCGGATGCTGGAGGAGATGTATCGGGGAAATCTTGAGTTGCGGGAAGATGCGCAGGACGAGGAGTTGTCACCGGATGAGGAGATTGCTTGGCATTTGAAGATGGACCCGCGGAAGGCGAAGATGAATGTCCTATTGGTAATGCAACAGCATACGCGGAGGCCAGAGGAGACGAGCGATGCGTATGAGGCGCGACTCCGGAATTATGCAGAGGATACGCTGGAACATCAAGAACAGTTGAAGCGTGATCAGGAATATAATGCGGAACATCCAGATGAAGCAATGGAGTATGCGGCGCAGGTGTTGAAGAATGGGCAGAAGGATGATTTGCCGGAGTTTACGTATTTGAAGTGGGATGAAGCGAGTGAAGATGGCGCGAAGGCGGAGATGGCGCAGGAAACTGAGCAGCCGGTGGAGCGTGAAGGGCGGATTAAACGGTTGTTTGAGCGAGTACGCGAGAAGCTTGGGTTTCGGAAGGTGGTTGATAAGGTGATGACGAAAGTTGCGGGGGCGGTCATGAGTGCGACAGCTTGGGCTGAGGGGGGGTTGGCGGAAGATGGCGAGAATGAAACGGCAAGCGCAGGGCAGGCACAAGGTGCGGAAGCGGTGCAAGGGAAGGTTGAGGCGAGAGAGGCGAGCCGGGAAGAGTTGCTGAGGAAGCTAAATGATGCGAGAGCAGAGGCGGCGAGACGAATGGCAAAGAGTCAGGGCGATAATGCGGCGATATTGAGATTGACGGGCTTAATTGTGAAGTTGAACGCGAAGATTGCTGAAGTAGAGGCTGGGAGTGAGACTGCTCCGGAAGCTTTGGTAGCGTAAGGTGTGGAAGTTGACATCTGATTTTGCTTATGGTAAATTAACTTAAAAGTCATGTAGAAAGGTATCAAAATGCCAGAAAATAAACCAATGGAACAAATCACAAAGGGGAAAGTAATCAATACGTTCGTCAGTAAAATGATGGCGGATAAGGGCGTAGAAGATGCGGCGCTGAAAGAGCAGCTCGAATCGAAGCTTGAGGAGCAGATTGAGCAGGCGATGATTCGGATGTTGCCAGATGAGAAATTGGTAGAGTTAGAAGGCATGTTGGACCGTGAGGCGAGCGACGAGGAGATTGAGCAGTTCTTCGATGGAAGTGGGGTGAATTTTGAGCAGGTAGCGCAGCAGACAATGGCGGCATTTCGGTCGGCGTTTTTAGGTAGTGGGGCGGAGGCGTAGAGATGGCGAGACGGAATAAGGGTGAAAGGGCACCGAGCGGGGGCGGTGAGCGTGA
Organism: uncultured Candidatus Saccharibacteria bacterium; assembly: GCA_948614045.1. Classification (GTDB taxonomy): domain Bacteria; phylum Patescibacteriota; class Saccharimonadia; order Saccharimonadales; family Saccharimonadaceae; genus Nanosyncoccus. The sequence continues at coordinate 3,213 of CAPFSK010000004.1, forward strand.
GAAGAGCGCGGAGCGTAAGAAGGTTGAGCAGGAGATTGGCAAAGAGACCGTAAATGCGGTTGATAAGTATTATGAGCGTCAAGGAAAGAAGGCAGAACGGGCTAGCGATGAGGAGCTGGCGCAGTTAGAGAAAATGCTGCGCGAGACGACAGATGGGCGCAATCAACAGAAGTACTCGGAAGAGACAATCCAAAGGGCGCTCGAGGCAAAGAAAAATGGGGAAGAAGATTTTGATATCAACGCTTACGAAAAAGAGCAGCGAAAGTTGGCACGTGAAGCGTTTGAAAAGAAGCGCAAGGCGGAAATGAAAAATATCTTGGCGGGGCGATCACCGGAGGTGGCGGCACGTGAGATGACGCAGGATATGAAGAAGCTGGCGGATGAGATTGAAGAGATGAAGACGGAGCGGTATCTTGACCCGGAGATGCATGAATACCAGAAGAAACAGCTAGAGCAGGCAATGGCGCAATATGGGTCAATGAGCATGCGTAGGGAGCGGGTTTTTGAGGAAATGTCGGAAGCGCAGCAGGAAGCGGTGTTGTATGAGCAGGATGAGACGTCGCCAGTGAGTGGGGAAGCTGAGGAGCTTACTGGTGAAGCGGATGTGAATACGGCGGAGAAGATGACGAGCGCGGCGTATGATGCGGTGATAGCGAGCTTGGGTGTGCAGGACGCTGCGTTACGTGAAATGTTGGAGAAGAAGAAAGCGGAGTTGGAAAGTCGCGATCAGGAGTTGTTTGGGCAGGTCGACCAGGGTGTGCAAAATCTAGCCGATGAAACGGAAGCAGCAGTACAAGAAGAGGCGGAAGCGCAGCGCAGTCAGGAATATTGGGATAATATGGCGGCGATGGCGGCGGAAGCTGAGGCGAACCCGGGGCGCTGGATGTCGGAGGAAGAAAAAGTGGAATTGGCTGAGCAAGAACAGACCGCCGAGAAGCGCGAGGGGCTGGTGCAAAAATTGCATGAGAGGCTGAAAGCGCGAAAAGGATTTAAGCGAGTCATGGCGCGAGCGGTGGCGCGGGTCGGGATTGTATTGATGTCGACTTTGATGCTGGCTGGTTTTGCGTCGCGAAGTGCGGGTGGAAGTAATGAGCCGGCGACAAATGTGGTATATGCGGCGGAAGAGAATGTTGGCGGCGGTGAAGTAACGGGCCAGGCTGAGATGCAAGCGGAGATTCAGGCGGCACAGGCTGAGGCTGAGGCAGTAATGCAAGAGCTGGGAATCGGGCCGGAAGATTTGAAGAATAGTGGGGATATTGACTATGAAGGTGTGGATTTACTTAGCGTAGGTGAACAGATGTATGCTGGGATGGCGGAGCGTGAAGGGACGCAAGTATTGCCGAATGGGTTGATGGGGAATCTGACGGAGTACGAAACGGCGAATGCTGGTAAAGGCACGAATCACTTCGGTGAGAGTAAAGATTTCGTATTTGACCTCGGTGAAGCACGTAATGCTACTACGGCTCAGGAGCTCCTGAGCATCGTCCGCGATCAACCGCAGACGATGGCAGCGTTTGTGGCGAATTATCCGCAGATTATGGAAGCGGCGGGAATTGATGCGAGCGTGATCGAGAACCAGAATATCGAACAGCGTGCGCAGGGAGTGATGGATGCGCTGTTGGGTGAAAACGGTGGTGATTTGCAGAAGAGATTGCTCGCGGCGAGTGGGTTGGCGCTATACAATGAGAATACGAACTTTGAGTTCTATCTTGAAAATGATACCGAGCGGACGTTCTATATGGCAAAAGAAGATGCGGTGTTGGGTGATGCGATTGAAAATGTCAAGCTTAGGTTGGATACGAAGAAACGAAATAACGCGAAACAAGTACAAATTGTCATGACGTTTGCTGATGGAACGCAGGAATCGGGTGATTTTAACTTGAACTGTGGGTTCCAGCCGAATTTGAAAGTTGATACGCCGACGAAGCGAGAGCCGATTGTCACGGTGACGGTGATTGAAGAAGTGCCGGATGATGAGCCGGATACTCCTC
>CAPFSK010000004.1:5303-79325 GCA_948614045.1 uncultured Candidatus Saccharibacteria bacterium
CGGATGACGAAACTCCACCGGATGATACTCCTCCGGATGACGAAACTCCACCGGATGATACTCCTCCGGATGACGAAACTCCACCGGAAACTCCTAAACCGAAGGATGAGGATAATGAGAAAAAGGTGGTCGAAGATGGCGGTCAGACTAACCCAGTAGATCAGACTGAGAATATTGACAATAAAACTCCGGGCGAGATAGAGACTCCGTCGAATCAAACGCCAGAGAATCAGGTCTCGCAGGACGAGATTACTGGGAATACAACAGGGACGTATGATCAGACTGAGGAAAGTACGGCAACGCCGGGTGGTGGAGCTGAACAAGCTGTGGTCGATAATCAAGTGGTAGACGAGACGGTGAGCAGCGAGCAGCAGGAAGTTGACCAAAATAATCAAGAGGCGGCTGATGAGGCGTATGAAAGTACGGATTTGACCGATATGACAGACGATGAGTTTAATGAATATGTCAATAGCTTATTGTAGCAATTAAAGACAAAGAGGAGCAAAAATGGTAAAACAAAAATATAAAATTGTGAGTGCGGGATTAGCGGCGCTGGCATTGTCGCCGCTGGTCTCGGGGGCGCCGGTAATGGCTTGGGGGCCAGAGCGCCCGACTTATACGAATCAGAAACCAGCTGACCATGCAACATTTAATTCAATTACGAATAATGCGGCAGTAGGAGATGAGCGGGACTTCGTGCGGATTGAAGAGAAGAATTCGGGGCGTCCGTATAGTAGTGAGATTATCCTAGAGGCTGGTAAACAGTACGAGGTTTATATTTATTATCACAATGATGCTTCAGAAACTTACAACGATGAAGCGCATGGCTATGCGGGTGTGGCGCGTGATGTGCGCTTGTCAAGCAGCTTTCCGGAGTCTTTGGCGGCGAATGAACGTGCGGCGGTGACAGGGAAGATTACTTCGAGTAATGCGCAGCCGGCGGCAGTCTGGGATGAAGCGTATGTGACGGCGAAAGAAGCGGTAACATTGCATTATGTGACCGGGTCGGCGAAGATTTATAATCAGTGGGGAGTGAATGGTTCGACTTTGGCGACGGCGCTGTTTTCGGCAGAGGGCGTGCCACTTGGGTTGAATGAATTAAATGGTGTGATTTTAGGCTGTGATAGGTATTCGGGTCAGATTGTTTATACGATTCAGACGAAAGCGGTAGATGAAGGTGGCGACCCGGACCCAGACCCAGAACCAACACCTGACCCCGATCCGGAAGCCCCAGATCCGGGGCCAACGAATCCAACAAAGCCGGCAGAGCCGATTACGCCAGAGGAATTACCAACGACGGGTCCAGCGGAAGTGGCGCTCGCGGTCGTGGTCGTGTTAGCGCTGGCGGCGGGTGGATTTTACTGGTATCGTACGCATAAAGCAGTGAAAAAAGCGACGACGAAGGCGCGCGGACGGAAATAGCGGCGAAGAAGTAAAAGGAAACGCATGAGAATCCCCAGGTTAGTAATAACCTGGGGATGCCGTTTTACAGGAGGGGGTGGGTAGTGTGCTTTTTTGGAATATGATTGCGTTCGCAAAAATTATTAAACCAAGGGAACCATGACCCGCGGACGTCGATAATGGCAGCTCGGACGATATCCAGAACATATGGAAAACCATAATAGCTATGATAGTCGCGAACGACATGTGCTAACCAATCAGCGGCAATTGAAGAATCGCCGTCGGTCTCGCGGATAAAATGGCGATCTTGGTCAGTAAGCGTATCGTAATGATGTTCTTTGTAGAATAAATCTCCGGGTGCACCAGATTTTTCGTAGGCGATAGCAGAAAGAACGGCTTCGCTTTTGTCGACAACCTTGGCTAATTGTACAAGGTGGGCAATTTCCTCTGGGAAACCTGTAAAAGTTGGGTCCTGGAAGCAAATAAAATCAGAAATTGCGGTCGCCCGGAGATTAGCTGGTAGACGCGCAGAAGCAAGCGCAAATCCAGTGAGCTCGGCTTGGTTTTTTTCGGAACGATTTTGACTTCCGTCGTCGGGCCGATCGCCATATTCATTTTCTCCCAAATCATGGTCTTTGAGCAGGTGCTCGGCACGTCGATAAAGCTTTGGCGTTAATAAGTTGGGATAATAGGTTTCTAAACTCCGGATTAGTTCAACGCATCCACTGGCGTGTTCGGTGTCAGATTCTTGATGGCGAGGGTTAGGCAGTGCATAGGGGTCGTAATATTCATAACAACCACAGAGGCCAAAACCGCTACGTATCACAAGGTTACCGAGGCGTACACGTTCATAACGTCGCCAGATATCCAAAGAAGCTGGATGAATGCCAGTCGGGTAGTTGAGATCGTAAGAATGGTGCGCAATCGGTGTACCATTTTGCGTAATTACGACGTGTTGGGCGGTCACGGTTGAATCAACCGTGACATAGAAGTTGACTTCTATGTCACCAGTACTGGTGACAATTTTAATGCTTTGTTTTTGATCCAAAGGATCACCTCCTTTTTTGGAACCTCCTGTTTGGCTGTTAAGTTGCACCCACTACTTGATTTGTATTATAGCGGAGTTCAAGTTTTGCGCAAGTTGGGAAGTACGGAGGTTGATTTTCTGAGAGAAGTATGCTAAAATGACGGGAGATAATAATTTTAAGGGAAAATTATGAAGAAAGCAGTTGTACTCATCGGCGGGAAGCAATATCTGGTCGAAGAGAAAGAGACCCTACGGGTGGACCTCCTCCCGACAGGAACAAAAGAGCTCGAAACTGGTGCTTTGCTTGTGATTGATGGCGACAAGACTACGGTTGGTATGCCAGAAGTTGCGGGAGTGAAAGTGAAGGCGAAGGTTGTCGAAGAGCTCGTAAAAGGTGAAAAATTGCGGGTGATTCGCTACAAGTCGAAGAAACGCGTTCACAAGGAGATTGGTCATCGACAGAAGTACTCGATGATTGAGATCGAAAAAATCGGGTAATGCTTGCTAAAATGGAGCATTTCGGTTTTTCGGAGATTTGCTCGTCGTAAGACGCGCTTCATCTCCTCAAATTCCGAACTGCTCTCATTTTAGTTACGCATTATTTTTTGTGATAGGTGACGGCGGGGTGACTTTTTGAGAAGTGTGGGGTTTGATGACGGATTTATTATGCTATACTGAGGGCATGGTACAGGATTTAAGTGGGTTGACGAGAGAAGACGTCGAGGAGAGGCGACGGCGCGGGTTGGATAACCGCGAGGTAGAGGCGCCGTCGAAGTCGGTACGGCAGATTGTCGCGTCGAACGTGTTGACGTATTTTAATTTAGTGTTCTTAATTATTGCGATTTTGTTGATTTTGGTGGGGTCATATCGAGATTTGACATTTTTGCCGATTATTATCGCGAATACGCTGATTGGAATTATTCAAGAGGTGCGGGCGAAGCAGGTTTTGGATAACCTGAAGGTGATGAATATGCCGCGAGTGCGAACGTTGCGCGATGGAGAGGAGCAGGAAATTGGGATTTATGAGCTGGTAAAAGATGATCTTGTGCGTCTTGGAGCGGGGAATCAGATACCGGCGGACGCGGTAGTGGTCGAGGGGAGAGTGATGGTGAATGAGGCATTGCTGACTGGGGAGGCGGAAGAGATTCAGAAGAAGGCTGGCGAAGAGCTATTGTCAGGAACGTTTGTGGTGTCGGGAGAGTGTTTGGCGCGGCTCACGCAGGTTGGGGCGGAGTCGTATGCCTCGAAGTTGACTCTGGAAGCGAAGGCGATGAAGCGTGGCGAGCAGTCAGAGATTATTCGGTCGTTGAATAAGATTGTGAAAATGGTGGGGATAGCGATTATTCCGATTGGAATTGTAATGTTTTGCCAGCAGTATTTCTGGGGCGGGCAGGACTTACAGGCGAGTGTGCGGGCGATGGTGGCGGCGGTGATTGGGATGATACCGGAAGGACTGTTTTTGCTGGCGAGCGTGACGTTGGTGATTAGCGCGATGAAGCTGGCGCGACGGCAAGTCATGCTGCATGATATGAAATCGATTGAGACGCTGGCGAGAGTAGATACGTTGTGCGTCGATAAGACGGGGACGATTACGGAAGAGAAAATGAAACTGGTAGAGGTGGTGGATTTTGTGGGAAGGGCGCAAGCTGAGAACCGAGAGCTACTGGGGGCATTTGCGAGAGCACAGGAGGCGGACAATGCGACGATGATGGCGCTGAAAGAGGGGCTGTATGGAGAAGGAAAGGAATGGAAAACGAAGAAAGTTGTGGGGTTTTCTTCGAGATATAAGTATAGCGGCGTAGAGTTTGAAAATGAGACGGTAGTATTAGGGGCGCCGGAGTTTGTGCTGGGTGATGAGTATGCGGAATATGCTGAGAAGGTGGAGGAATATAGCGAAAAGGGATATCGCGTGTTGGTGTTTGGGCGGTATGATAATGAGCTGACGGGGAAGAAGTTGGCGGGAGAGGTGAAGCCGTATGGATTGGTGCTACTCGCGAATGCGATACGGGAGAATGCAGCGGAGACATTTCGGTATTTTTATGGGCAGGATGTCGAGATAAAAGTGATTTCGGGGGATAATCCGGTGACGGTAGCGCGAGTGGCAGAACAGGCGGGGATTCGAGGCGCAGAGAGGTATGTTGATTGCACGAAACTGAAGACGGCAAAGCAGATAGATGAGGCGGTAGAGAAATATGTGGTGTTTGGGCGGGTGACTCCAGAGCAGAAACGGAAGTTAGTACAAGCATTGAAAGCGCAAGGTCGGACTGTGGCGATGACGGGAGATGGAGTGAATGATGTTTTGGCATTGAAAGATGCGGATTGTTCGATTGCGATGGCTTCGGGAAGCGAGGCGGCGGTGCAGGCGGCGCAGCTAGTACTCCTAGATTCGGATTTTGCGAAGATGCCGGATGTGGTGAGAGAGGGGCGAAGGGTAGTGAATAATCTGGAGCGGTCTGGGAGTTTGTTTCTTGTAAAAAATATATTTTCGTTTCTGACGGCACTGCTGACGATTATTTTTGCGATGCGATATCCGCTTACGCCGACGCAAGTTTCGCTCATAAGCATGTTTACGATTGGGGTGCCAGCGTTTTTGTTGTCGCAAGTGCCGAATACGGCATTGATTCGAGGGGTTTTTATGAAGAATATTATCTTGAAAGCGTTGCCGGGTGGCGTGACGGATATGGTGCTGGTGATGTTGATGGCGTTGCTCGGGCGAGTATTGGGAATAAGTGCGCCGGAGATGACGACAGCGGCGACGGTTTTGCTCGCGACGATTGGGATGATGGTGCTACGGGACGTAAGTAGGCCGATGACATGGGATAAGAAGGCGATTTGGGGGGTTTCGGCGGCGGGGCTGGTGTTTAGTTTTCTATTTTTGAAATCGCTATTTGGGATTACGGCGACGATGGGGTGGCCGGTGTTGGCGCTTTTGGCGGTGTTCTTAGGTTTGGCGTGGCCGACTCTAAAGATAGTGAAGAAAATGGCGTCATAGAAAATCCTGGGTTTGGATTTGTGATATACTGAGAGTAATGAAGAGGTTTGGGAAAAGATTATGGGAATCGACGGCGGTATGGCTGGCGTTGATTATTGTTGCGCAGACAGTAGTTTATGTCTTGGCGGGAGCGAGTAAAGCGTATTTTCATATGGATGAAATTTATTCATATGGGTTGGCAAATCATAGCAAAGTGCAGATTTATGAGACGGAAGGGTTTTATGATGAGTGGCATATTGGGGATTATTATGACGAATATTTGACGGTGGGAGAAGATGAGCGCGGGGATTTCCGGCCAGTGTATGAGAACCAGAAAAATGATGTACATCCGCCATTGTTTTATTTCTTGCTCCGGTTAGGGATGGAAATGACTCCTGGTCAGTTTTCTAAGTGGACGGGGATCGTCTTGAATATCTTGGTTGCGGGGGTGAGTACGGTAGTATTGTGGTTGATTGTGAAGAAACTGACTGGTGGTCAGAAAGTTAAGACTTTGGTGTTGACGGCAGTGGTGGCGCTCGGGATGGCGGCTGTGAGTACGGTGGTGTATATACGCATGTATGAGCTGCTGACGCTTTGGGTGCTAGTGACGACATGGTTGCATTTGAAATTGCTAGAGATGAAGAATGGAGGGGCGAAGACAGGGTTGTATGTAGCGATAGGAGCGGTGGAACTCGCGGGGGCGCTGACGCAGTATTACTATTGGTTTTATCTGGCGGCGATGTTTGTGGTGTTCGTGGTACGGTATGTGCGAGAGAAGAGGTGGAAGGATCTGCGGAAATATGCGGCGACGGTGATCGGGGCGGGGTTGGTGTCGCTCGTGATATGGCCGTGGGGGGTGCAGCATATGTTCTTTGGCTATCGAGGTGAAGGTGTGATGGCGACGCTAGGACAGCCGTTAGTGTTGCTCGCGAATTTGTGGACGTATGTAGGAGTGTTGGATGAATATGTTTTTCATAAGTTGCTGCTAGTGATTGTGCTGGGATTGATGTTGATCGGTGGGTATGTGATCATGATGCAGAAGAGACTGACGGTGGCGAAGGGGCAGGGAGAGAAAGTGGTGATGATTTTGGCGCCAACGTTGTTTTATCTCGTAGTAGTGGCGGCGGCTTCGCCGTTTGCGGCGTTGAGGTATGTGGCGCCGGTGTGCGGGTTGCTTTTGGTCTTGGTGTTGTGGAGTTTGTGGGGGTTGTTTGAAGGAGTTTGGGGCAAAAAATGGGGGAACTTGGGAATGGCGGTAGTGATTGCGATATTTAGCGTTGTGATGCCGGTGGCGGCAGGCTTGGAGCCGGACGTGGTATACCGAGAGCGGGCGGAATGGATGGATAAGGCTGAGGAGCTAAGCGAAGTTCCGGCGGTATATTTGATGAAAACGGGAGATGATTGGGGATTTTTGAATGATATTTTGCTGGTGCGAGAGGTTAAGGAATCTTATATCGCGAAAGATGTAGGGGCGGACGAGGAAGCGTTGAAGGAAATCTTGGCAGGGAAGGATTTAGGTGAAGGGCTAATTGTATTTATTAATGATGGCCAGGATAATGAGGATGTGCTGGAGGCGGTGAAGTCGGTGACGGGCTTGGATGAGGTGGAGTATGCTCAGCGCTTGGTAATGAGTGACGTGTATTATTTGAAATAAACATGAGCGGTGTGGTATAATTAGAGTAATTATGGCGAAGGTGATTTGTATTACGAATCAAAAGGGTGGCGTAGGAAAAACGACGACTTCAGTGAACTTGGCGTATTTTTTGGCGAAAGATAAGAATCGGGTGCTACTCGTCGATGTCGACCCACAGGGCAATGCGAGTAGTGGTTTAGGCTTGGACAAAACGGAGCTGGATGCGAGTATGACGGAGGTGATGCTGGACGTGGCGAAGATGAGCGATGTAATACAGCAGACGGCGTTTAAAAATTTTGACTTAGCGCCGACGACACCGCAGCTAGCGAATGCAGAAGTGGAAATGGCGGGGATGAGGCAGAAATTTGGGGTGTTGAAGTGGGCGATTGAGAGCGTCGAAGAAGATTATGATTATGTGATCATTGATTCACCACCGAGCTTGTCGTTGCTGACGGTGAATGGGATGATTGCGGCGGATTACTTGATATTGCCGGTGCAGACGGAGTTTTATGCTCTGGAAGGAGTGGCGCAGCTCTTAGAGAGTATGGCGATGGTGAAAAAGGCGATGAATCCGCAGTTGAAATTGCTTGGAGTGCTGGCGACGATGTATGACAAGCGGACGAGTTTGTCGGCGGAAGTTTTGGCAGAGGTAAGGAAGTATTTTAAGGAAAAGGTGTTTGAGGCGACGATTCCACGGAATGTGCGGGTGGCGGAGGCGCCGAGTCATGGGGTGCCAGTGGGGGCATATGATAAGTTTAGTAAGGGGGCAAAAGCGTACAAGGAATTTGCGCGCGAAGTAGAAGAAAGGACGAGAGGGTGATGAAAAAAAGTGGTCTAGGGAGAGGTTTTGAGGCGTTAATTCCGACGAATTTGGTAGAGGAAGAGTTTGATCCGACGCGGAAAGAGGACGAGAAGGTCAGCCAGCTGATTGAGGTCAGCGTAGATGAGGTGGTGCGGGACGAGAGTCAGCCGCGGAAGACATTTAGCAAAGAGGGGCTGCTGGAATTGTCTGAGTCGATTAAGGAACATGGGATTTTGCAGCCGATCGTCGTCGTAAAACAGGGCGAGAAGTATCAGATTGTAGCGGGGGAGCGTAGATGGCGGGCGGCGCAGCTCGCGGAGCTCGCGACGGTGCCGGTGATTGTACGGACTTTGGATGACCAGAGTCGGTTAGAGATGGCGATTGTTGAGAATGCGCAGCGGGAAGATTTGAATCCGATTGAGCTCGCGACGGCGTACGCGAAGTTGAAGACGCAGTTTAACCTGACGAATGAAGAAATTGGTCAGCGCGTAGGGAAGAGTGCGGGGAGCGTAATTAATACGATGCGGCTGCTGAAGTTGCCGGAAGAGGCGAAGAAAGCGATGCAGGAGCATGGTTTGATGGAGGGACCGATGCGACCACTGATTTCGGCGGATCCGGAGATGGTGCATGAGATTTTGCCGAAGATGATCGAAGAGGGTTGGTCAGCGCGGAAAGTCGAGCGGTATATCGCGGATCACAAGAAGAAGAGCTCTGTGAAGGCGGTGAAGGTGAATAGTTTCGTCAAGGAGGAGGCGAAGCTGTGTGAGAAGTATGGTGCAGAGGTGCGGGTGCGGGGGAGAAGCGTGACGTTTGGGGTAAAGACGGATGAAGAGTTGAGGGAGTTGTTGAAGAAGTTGTAGGGCTTGGTGTTTGCAACCCTTATTTTAGTCATCCCTAGCTTACCCTAGTCTAGTTTCCGGAATGGGGCATTTCGTGCCGAGGATACTTTTTAATTTTTCCTTTCAGGACGTAAAAGTTCCACGAGCGTAATCGTGCTGACTTTTACTAAAAATTAAAAAGTATCCTCGGACTCAACGCCTTTATATTCCAGAAACTAGGCTAGAGTAAGCTACAAAACAGTCTAATTAAGATTGTAAAAACACTAAACTATCTCTGTTGAGGATAAGGTTGAACTAGTACGCGGCGTACAAGTTCATTCTATTATTCTTCTTCCATTATCTTTCATTTAACACTAACTTTTGTCCGTAGCGGGAGGATATATTTAGATTATGGTTGGGTTGGCGGCATGGGTGCTGAAGGGTTTTCGCGTATGCGGTCTATCTATACTGAAGATGGTGCCGGTGCTTATAGCTTACGTTTTAATACTACGGCAGTCAACCCGAATGGCCGTAATGGTCAGTGCATCGGTCTCCCCCTCCGCTGCCTCTACCCAGGTAGTGCCTAATGGAGGAAAAGGAAGGAGACTAGGCTAGGTACTGATTTAAGATTTTTGTTTACAAATGTAAGCGAAACTAGAAGAGCTTGATTTATTTTGTAAAGTGTGCTATAATTTAGGTAAGAGGGGGGCTGGAGACGGCTTTGCTTTGATACTTACTGTAGAAAGGGGGAATATGCTTGAAAAAGTCAAAGAAAAAGCGCAAAACTGAGGTTGTCGGCCGGGATGGCGAATTGATACTGGTTGACGCTGATAAGACGACTTTGTGGGGCAGGTTGAAAGATAAACTTGGCATGGCGCTGCTTAGTGCAGGCGCGGTCGTTGCGGCTATAGTACTTATAGCAGTTTTGGCTTTCTGTTTTGTGGCGTTGTTGACATTTTTGTTAGTGGTAGCGGCGATTTTAGTCGTAATAGCATTAGTAAAAGTGGCATATGAGATGGTCAGGGACACGCATAAACAGCACAAGAAGAAAGGTAAGTAGAACATTTAAGTTTATCCCTCAGGGATAAGGTAATAGCCGGACACGAGCGCCGGCTATTTTTCTTTTGTTAGTGGTTATGGATATGGTTGGCTGTGTGAGCGCTATTTAAAAAATACCCCAGACAAGCTGGGGTGGTAGTTAACATCGAGTTTCGGAGACGCCGTCGGTGTCCAGAAAGATGACGGACGGGTCGGATTTATAAAATTTGCGCTGGCGATAGACGAGAAAGACCGTGTCGTCGGCGCGCATGGAGCGATAAATGCGTCGAGCGATGCGCAATGAGAGCGCGGGTTGATGCCGCAGTTCGTCGCAATCGCATTCGCTGAAGTCGTAGACCGTCTTGTGTGTATTCTCCATGGCGTAAATATAATCTTGGAGCTCGGCATAGGAGAGTCGAAGACAGGCGACACAGTGTTTCGGGCGATACGCTATGTGCCTCTGCACGAGTTGTAAGGCGCGCGCATGACCGTTTTTCGGATTACCACGTAGGATACAAAAGCCTTTGGGGTGATATCCGTCCTTAACGGAGGCTTCGCTCATGAGGTCACCACGGATCATAAGGCTGATGATTTTCTCGAAAATACTTGTCATGGCGACAGCGATGCTGAAGTGGCAGATCAGAAACGCAGCGAGTGTGATAACGCCCGTGCTAATAAGGATGGCGTCTTCGGTAAAATCGAGGTGCGGATAGAGCGTACAGACGGCACTGATGGTAAGAAAGGTTGTGATAACGAATCCCAGAATCAGGGATAAAAACACGATGAGTATAATCGTGATGACTTGCATTTTGTAATGAATCTTTGTCATTAAAAACACTCCTTTCGGGAGAACGGGGTTTTAAGTTGCGAGATGTTAGCTACGGCGGTATTTTATCATTAACTCGGCAGAATGTCAATAGGTAGTCGGATTTTTACAGGGGTGGAGGGAGAAAAATGGCAGAAAAACCTTGTGATTTGGCGTGAGTTTGCTATAATAGAAGTATCTGAAAGTACTTCAGGGGGAATAACGGGGGAGAATATAAGAGGAATATGGTTAATAAGCAAGAAGATGAGCGACGTGCGCGCTTGATGAAAATGCGCGATGAACGTTTGCCGGATATCAAAAAACAATTTGAAGAGGCGCAGAAGCGCAATTTTAACTCGAATTTCGAGGAGGGCGGCAAGGATGCGGCTTTGGTGAAAAAAGGCTCTAATAGGGGCGTGAGGAGCGCTCAGGGGGCAAATGGGAGCGCGAAAAGTAGCGCTCGGGGTGCGAAAAATGGTCAAAATGCTGTTAAAGCTACGGAGAGGGCAGCTAAGGGGGGCGGAGCAAAAAAGCAAGGTAACAAGGCTGCTCAGGCTAAAAGTGGCGCCAGAGGGGCTACAAAAAGCTCTCAGGGGCAAACGGCAGCAGCGAACAAGCGGGCTGGGCTCGGTGTTTCGGTACGCAAGGGGGAGATGGTGCACCATCAGCGAATGTTGTCGCAAGATGTTAATACGCAGGCAACGCAGCATATTATTGGGGTGCCGGTGAACCGGAGCCGCTATAATGGCTATGATGGCGCGCAAGTGACGAATGCGCAGCTGAAGGCGGCGCGGCCGAATCCAGACGCAGTGAGGGTAATTCCGCTCGGGGGTGTCGGTGAGTTTGGCATTGGTAAAAATATGACCATTATCGAGTATAAGAACGAGATGATTGTGGTCGATATGGGGACGCTGTTTGCGGGCGGGGATTATCCGGGCGTGAACTATATGGTGCCGGATATTCAGTATTTAGAAGATAATATCGATAAGGTGAAAGCGATTTGCTTCACGCACGCGCACTTGGATCACATTGGGGCGTGCCGGCATCTGTTGCCGAAATTCAAGCCGACGACGCCGATTTATGCGACGAAGTTTACGATCGGGATGATCGAGAAACAGATGTCGGAGCTCGCGGAAGTGCCGGATATGAATTATCAGGCGATTGATCCATTGAATCATGAGATTATTAAGGTCGGGGAGTATTTCTCGATTGAGCTGATTCATATGTTGCATTCAATTCCGGGAAATGTCGGGATTGTGGTACGGACACCGAATGGGGTGGTGTATTTGAGCGGTGACTGGCGGCATGAAGAGAAGCCGCTGGGGACGCAGGCAGATTACGAACGTTTGGATGAGATCGTGAAGAAAGAGGGGATTACGCTCATGCTGAACGAGTCGACGAATATTGATAGCCCGGGGCGGCATCCACATTCGGAATATGATGTCGGTGAGAATATTGGGCGAGTGATGGATCATTATGCGAATGGGCGGGTGATTGTGAGTTGTTTCTCGAGCCAGATTAAACGGATTGAGCTGATTTTGAACGAAGCGGCGAAACGCGGGCGAAAGGTGGCGTTTGCTGGGTTTTCGATGATTAATAACGTCGAGGTGGCGCTCAGGGCGGGGGTAATCAAGGTGCCGAAAGACGTGATTATGAAGATGGAAGACATCGTGAAGTTGCCGGATGATAAGGTGACGGTGGTTTGTACGGGGTCGCAGGGGGAAGTGAATGCGGTACTGAATCGGATGGTGACGGGGGCGCATAAGTATATCAAGATTAAGGCGAGCGATGTGATTGTCTTTTCGAGTAATCCAATTCCGGGGAATGAGCCGCATGTGGTCGGAGTGGTCGATGGGTTGCTACGCGAAGGGGCGCAGGTGATGCAGAATGGTAAGACGCATCTCACGGGATTGGGACCGTTACACCTTTCGGGGCACGCGTATTTCGAGGATCATGTGGATTTTGTGGAGCGGATGAAACCATTGAATTATATGCCGTATCACGGAGAGTTCTATATGCTGGAGCATAACGCAGAGATGGCGGAAAATGTGATTGGGATGAAGTCGGACCGGATTTTGGTGGCGGATGATGGCGATGTGGTTGAGCTGATGCCAGATAAGACGGTGCGGAAGAATGGACGAATTCATGTCGGGAATAAGCTGTTTGATGACGCAGATAAGCCGGTACATGAGGCGGTGGTAAAAGATCGGATTCATATTTCGCGCGAGGGAATATTTATCATTGTGCTGACGCTGAGCAAGAAGACGAATCGGCTGGTGAAGACGCCGGATATTGTCTCGCGGGCGTTTATCTACCTGGACAATTCGGAGGAGTTGGTGGCGAAGATTCGGCATTACCTCAGGGTGAGGACGGAGAAGTTGCAAGGTGATGATATGAAAGCGTTCAAGGAAGAAGTGAAAGAGGACGTGACGCATATCTTGTTCGATGCGACGGGGCATACGCCGATTGTGATCCCGGTGATAAATCGGGTGTAATCTGCGCAAAGAAAGAGGCGCCGTTAAGGCGCCTCGGTTGGCAGAAGTGAATTATAGTCGGAGATAAGACGCTCGACGCGAGTAGTCGTATTCGGGGCGAGCTTGGCGAGTTGGCCTTGTTCGTCAGGGTAGGCGAGCCAGTGCGCGATAAACTCAGCGATATATTCGCGAGGGCTTTCTTGCGAATGTTTGCCGAGAAGTTCGGCGAGTGCAGGACCTTCGGTTTGAAATTCAGCTTCTAGTTCTGGGTCGTACAGCCAGCCAACCCGATAAGTGACGTAGTGCCCAAACTCGTGGAGTGTGGTTTTGGGGTTGGAAGTGTCAAGATGGATGATGTGCCCGGCATAATGGATTGAACCGGCAGCACGGTCGCGCGAGACGAGGCCTTGTTCGGTTTCGATTTCGCTGGGTAGAGTGAAGTCGATTTGCCAGCCTTCGGCGATGAAATCGGTGCGCCAGGTGACAGGGATGTCTTCCCAAGCAGAGAGGAGCGCGTTGCGCCCGCGGTAAGTTTCGGCGTTCCAGGTATGCCCCTGTAGGTAAGGGCAATCTATATTGTATTCGGGTAAAGATATGGTGCCCGAATCAAGTTTTTGAATGAGGACGTCAAATTCTTGCTCAGACATCGCTGCGGCGGGGTCTTGGGTACTGCTCGCGAGGCCACAAATGACAGTGGCGGCACGGGCGTCGACATAAGGCTGCTCTGCAGGGTCGTCGGCGGTAGTGGAAAAGGGGAGATCAGAGTAGATTTCCGCTGGGTAAGGGTAGATGCCGTAAGCTGGCAAGACAATACGCCAGACGACTTGACGCGAAACTGAAGAGTCGGTCTGGAGAATGTCGATTTCTCCCGGCGTCAGAATTTTGGGTCCAACTAGATTGTCTAGTTGGAATGTTTTCGTATGAAAACATTCTGCAAGTTTTTCGGCTACGATGGTGCTTTTTACTGGCGTGGGGATGATGAACTCGGCGTAAACGGCGATTCCACTGACGAAGGCTATAAACCCGAGCGCACACCCGGTAACGATAATAAGTAAGCACCTGAGAGTCTTTAACAGACGTCTTAACATAAAAATCACCTCTTTTAGAAACATTAAGGTACAAGTTACAGTTTGATTATAGCATAAGCGGGATGAGGTGGTGCGATGTCAATATTTGGATAATTAGCACTGTTGACATGCGAGTGCTAATAAGATAAAATAGGAAATAAGACTTGGATTAAAATGGATATAGTATAATAGAAGAATCTGAGTGAGGGAAATATGGATAGTGATTTTAGTGAAATGATGAATCAATTGTCGGAGAATGCAAGGTTTGCGCTGCAAAAGGCCGATTTGTTTAGCAAGAAATATAACAATGGCTATATGGGGACTGAGCATATTTTGCTCGGGATTTTGTCGCAGGATGCATCGACGGGGGCGCGGATTTTGGCAAGTAATGGCGTGACGCTGGATAAGGCGGAGAAGGCGCTGGATCAGGAAGCAGCAGAAGTGAATGGAAATTCGGCGATGGCGATGATGTCGCTCTCGGAGGCGGCAGTACTCACGATTCGGATGGCGAGCCACTATGCGATGGAAAAGGGTGTGAAGGTAATCGGGACGGAGTATCTACTCTATGCGCTGATTTGCCAGACGAATTCGCGTGGCGCGATGCTGTTGATAAAAATGGGGGTGGAGTTGGACGATGTAATGGATGCGCTGGACGCGGAGATGGCGCAGCAAGTAGAGCGTGAGCAGAATCAGAAGCTGAAGAAAGATTATAAACGGAAGCCGTTGAAGTGGCTGAAGCGGTTCGGAACAGACCTGACGGACCTCGCGAAGGATGACAAGCTCGACGCAGTGATTGGGCGAGAGCGAGAGATTGAGCGGGTGGTAACGGTACTCAGTCGACGGACGAAGTCGAACCCGGTGTTGATTGGCGAGGCGGGAGTCGGAAAGACAGCGATTGTCGAAGGTTTGGCGGAACGGATGGTGAATAATGACGTGCCGGGAGTGCTAATCGGGAAGCGGATTATCCAGGTGGATCTGAGTACGATGGTGGCAGGGACGAAGTTCCGGGGGGAGTTTGAAGAGCGGATTAAGGGGGTGATTGATGAAGCAATCGAAAATGAAGATGTGATTTTGTTCATTGATGAGCTACATCTTCTGATGGGGGCGGGAGCTGGAGAAGGGTCGATGGATGCGGCGAATATTTTGAAGCCAGCGCTGGCGCGGGGGCAGATTCAGCTGATTGGTGCGACGACGATGGATGAATACCGAAAGCATATCGAGAAAGATAAGGCGCTGAGTCGAAGGTTTCAGACGGTAATGGTCGAGGAGCCGAGCGCGGAAGTGACGTTGAAGATTCTGAAGGGCGTGAAGAAGCATTACGAGAAGCACCATGGGGTAGAGATTCCGGATGAGATGCTGGAAGTGGCGATTAATATGTCGGGGCGGTATATTAATGACCGATTTATGCCGGATAAGGTGATTGATGTGATTGACGAAGCGGCGGCGATTAGTAAGGTCGCGGCGGACAAGAAAGATGGGGGCGAGTATAAGAAGTTGAAAGTGCAGCTCAAAGAAGCCGAAGAGAAAATGGCGGAGATGGCGGATAAGGAAGATTTTGAAGCGGCGGCGCTGTGCAAGACAGAGGCGGAGAAAGCGAAGAAGAAACTGAAAGAGCTGAAGAAGGCGGGGGCGGAAGTGAAGCCGAAGTTGACGGAAGATGACTTGGCACTGGCGGTGAGTCTGAAGACAGGAATTCCGGTATCGAAAGTGCATGGGAGTGAACTGGAGCTACTTGGCGGACTAGAAGGACATCTCCGGAAGAGCGTCGTCGGGCAAAATGAAGCGATTAAGACGGTGGCGAAAGCGATTCGGCGGGGGCGGAGCGGGATTGCTGATCCGAAGCGACCGATCGGATCGTTTCTCTTCATGGGGCCGACGGGTGTAGGGAAGACGGAGCTGGCACGAGTGGTAGCGCGAGAAGTATTTGGGGGTGAGAATGCGCTGATTAAAATCGACATGAGTGAGTTTGGCGAGAAGCACAATGTCTCACGGCTCGTCGGAGCGCCAGCAGGGTATGTTGGCTATGAAGATGGTGGGAAGTTGACGGAGAGCGTGCGACGAAAACCGTACGCGGTGGTGCTGTTTGATGAGATTGAAAAAGCGCACCCAGATGTGTTTAATATGTTGCTGCAGATTCTTGAAGACGGGGAACTGACCGATGGTCAGGGAACGAAAGTGAAGTTTAATAACACGATTGTGATTTTGACGTCGAACCTCGGAGCAAGCGAGATGTATCGTGAGAGCGAGCTGGGGTTTGTCGCGAAGGGGGCGAAGGAGAAGCGCGAGCTGGGGGCGGAATATGAGGCAAGTAAGATAGCGGCAATGCGGGCATTGAAGAAGACGATGAAGCCGGAGTTGATTAATCGGCTGGATGGGATTATGGTGTTCCATGCACTGACGCGCGAGAATGTGGAGAAGATTTTTGATAATCTAGTAGAAGAGCTGAAGAAGAGATTGGCGACGAAAAAGCTAGGGCTGAAGTTGGACGAGAAAGTGAAAGATTATCTGATTGAGGAGGGGTATGATCCGAAGAATGGGGCGCGGCCGCTGCGAAGGATGATCGAGGATAAAGTGGAGTCGCTAGTGGCAGAGGAAATTGTGGCGGGGAAGGTCGAACCGGGGGATATCATGGAAGTGAAGATGAAGCGGGGAAGTAAAGACGAGTTAGAGGTGAAGGTGGTGCATGAGTAATGACGGCGCGACAGGAGCAGAGATGCGGCCGGTGAAGCCGAAGCGAGGTTTTTGGCAGCGGAATTGGTGGCTGTTGATCGTTATAGTATTGGGGCTAAGCTGGATATTGGACCAACAACTTGTCTGGGATTATGTCAGGGGTTGGGGTTATCGGCCGGATGAAACGGTGCAAGAGATCGAAGAAGCGTTGGAGTTGACGGGGGCGGGTCGACGGGTTTTCGCAGCGACGCAGCCGGTAGTGGAGGGGGCGGAAGAATTTAATGGGCATTGCGGCGAACATAGTAATGATGTGAGTGTCTTAGGCTGTTATACAGATGGTCGGATATATGTGTATCGGATTACAGATGAACAGCTGGTGCTTGCGAACAAGGTGACGGCGGCACATGAGCTGCTGCATGCGGTCTGGGAGCGAATGGGGGCTGGTGAGCAGGCTGAGGTGATGGGGTGGTTGGCCGAGGTGCAAGCGCAGAATGCGGAATGGTTTGAGGAAGAGCTGGAGACTTATGGCGAAGAAGATGAGATTGAGGAAGTCTATACGCGGGCGGGAACGAAATTATCAGAGTTGCCTGAAGGTCTGGAGGCGCATTACGCGAAGTATTTTAAGAATCGTGGACGAATCGTCGAGATGTATGAAACTTATGAAGCCCCGTTTGAGAAACTTAGGAGTGAGATAGATGCGCTGTACGACGAGATTGAACAGGTAAGAGTAGAGATTGAGGCGGAAAGGGAAGCGTATTCGCGTGAGGTGGATATACTGGATGCGAAGATTGACCGGTTTAATGCTTGTGCGAATACCGTGAACTGTTTCACGGCGGCAGAGTTTAATGCGCAACGGAGTGGGTTGGTAGCGGAAAGTGAAGCGCTGGAAGACAGAAGAGAAGCATTGAACCGGAAGATTGATGAGAACAATGCGCGGATTGATGAGTATGTGGAGAAGCAGGAGAAGCTAGGAGGATTATATGATCTCATGGATTCAAATGTGGAAAGAGTGGAAAACGAAATAAGGATGTAATGTGAGAAAGGATAATATGAAAAATTATTTAGTACCAACAGTAGTTGAAGAGACAAATCGTGGAGAGCGGGCGTATGATATTTATTCACGGTTGCTTACGGATAGGATTGTGTTTCTTGGTGAGCAAGTAAATGCGCAGACGGCGAATTTGGTGGTAGCGCAGTTGCTATTTCTCGCGAATGAAGATCCGAAGCGAGATATTAAGCTGTATATTAACTCGCCTGGCGGGTCGGTATATGACGGCTTGGCGATTATTGATACGATGAACTATATTGAGCCGGATGTGCAGACGATTGGGATTGGCCTGCAAGCGTCAATGGGGGCAATGCTGCTTAGTTGCGGGGCGAAGGGCAAGCGGTATCTGTTGCCAAATTCGCGGGTGATGATCCATCAGCCGAGTTCGGGCACGGAGGGGAAGATTACAGACCAGGAAATTGCGCTGAAGGAGGGGATTGAGATTAAGAGGCGACTTCTGGAGATTTTTGCCGAGCAGACGGGGAAGAGTATGAAGCAGGTTGAGAAAGATATGGATCGAGATAACTGGATGAGTGCGCAGGAGGCGAAAGAGTACGGGATTGTGGATGAGGTGTTGTAGGGTTTGGAGTTTATAACCCCTTAGAGAGTTATTTTTAGCTCACTCTAGTCTAGTTTTAGGAATGTTGAGTTCCATGGATAGAATCAGAGATATTTACTACTAGTTTCTAGAATGGGCGCCTCGCGCCAGGATGAGGGTTTGAGTTTTGCCTGACGGCCAGAAAAGTTCCGCTACCTGTGTCGCGCTGACTTTTCTTAAAACTCAAACCCTCATCTTTGGCTCAACGCTTTTATATTCTAGAAACTAGTAGTAAATATCTCTACATTCTATTCTTAATACAGCTATTCCTAGAACTAGGTTAGGGCAAGCTATAGAGTGCTTAATTAAGACACATAAAACACTAAGTTATCCCTGCTAAAGTAAGGTTGAACTTGTAACAGAGGAACAAGTTGGGGTAGAGGCAGCGGAGGGGGAAACTGCAGTAACGACCGTTGCCGTCCGACGGACTGACAGTGGCAGTATTCATGTATAGGTAGTAGGCGTTGGCCGAGGAGAGCGCTGTACGCGACCAGCCGTAACCGCCGTAGCTAACGCTCCGAACTTGACCATAGTAGAGATTAATATACCCACTACGGACAAAAGCCAATGGCAACTGTACTATGATGGTGGCGCCAGCGATACTATGCGTGGATTTTCTGGAGGTTAAAATTTTTAGAAAAATTTTAACCTTAACTCATGATAACAACAGGGGTGGAGTATGAAAGTGGAGTTAAATTTTTTAGAAAAATTTAACCTAGCTAAAATATGCCTAGAGGTGTTCATGGCTTTTGTCCGTAGCGGAGTTATCCGTTTGGATGATGGCATGTTGCTTAATATTGGCGAGAGAGGCTATGGTTGGTCAAGGGTCGTTCATTCGTTATCTAACGCCTACTATCTAGTTGCAACATCTCTTGATATTTTTCCAACATACGCCACGAATCGCTACATCGCTTTCCCCTTCCGCTGCCTCTACCCAGGTAGTGTCTAATGGAGGAAAAGGAAGTGCGGCATGATATAATAAGGTGAATAGGAGGTAGAAAATGAAAATTTTATGGACAGATGGCAGCGCGAGCCCAAATCCGGGGCCGGGGGGATTTGCGGTGATTGAGAATCACCAGCCAGTGGTGCTGGGAAGCGAAAAGCAATCGACGAACATTCGGATGGAGGGATTGGCGATGATTGCGGCGATTAAATATGCGAAGGGTGAGCCGTGCGAGATTCATAGCGATTCGGAGTTCTGGATTAATGTAGTGACGAAGTGGGCGGGGAACTGGGCGTGGAATGGCTGGAAGAAAAAAACTGGCGAGATTAAGAATTTGGATATTGTACAAGAATTATATCAGCTATATTTGGATAATCCGGTGGAGCTGGTGTGGGTGCGGGGGCATGTTGGTACGGCGGATAATGAGTTGGCGGATGAGTGGGCTAATAAAGCTCGGCAAGGCGCAAAAATCTAGGGGAGCTCGTTCTCGGAGCGAGTTACGGCGTTAGGAGCTGCGCTACGTAGGAGCAGGACCTTTAGCGTCGGCCTGGTTTGCGGCGAGATGCTGGGGTGGCGTGTTTTGGCTGTCGGTTGTAGATGAAGTAGATGACTGTAGCGGCGATGGCAGCGATGAAGCCGACAAGGACAATGAAGACGATTGATGACGATCCGGAAATGCCGCCGGTTTTGGGGATTTCGACAGGAAGATTTTCGTTTGCATTGTCGTTGGTACTTTGACTTTCGGTGGCTTGGAATGTAGTTAGGGCGGTACTGTTGGATGGTTGATTATCGGTGGTGGTTTTGTTGTCAGTTATTGGAGTTGGAGTAGTGGCGGCGGTAATGGCTGGAGTGTTTGGGGTTGTTGGAGCTTGAGTCTGATTGGTAGCGGCGACGGTCGGCGTTGCGCTGGAAGACGGCGTTTGGGCAGCTTGGGCGGCGAGGCTTTCGGCGCGGACGATGCCAAAGAGGTAACGGCAGCTAGTAATCGCCTGGTCGATAACGGTCAGAGCGATACCGTAGGCTTCGGAGTTATGGTTTCTAAAACTTTCATCGTCATAGTTAGCGATTAACTTGTTGGTCGTGGTGACAAGGGAATGAAGATATTCGTATTCTTGATAGTGTGGAGTATCTGGAGTGATAGGAGTAACGTTGGCGCCGTAATATTTTGAATAGTCGGCAAATTTTTCAATACGAGTAACGGCAGCTTCGAGCTCGGCTTTTGGCGGGAGGTTGGCCGTGGTGGCTTCGGCGTGACCGGCGGGAAAGATAGCGCAGATAGTGATTAAAATTGACACAAAAATACCGGTAACGGTCGAACGTCTCATATTGTAACTCCTTATTTGCACTGATTGTAACAAAGGGAAAATTAAAAGGCAAGCAAGAGCGGAATAGAGATGGGGTTATGCTTGTGAGGTTAAAAATAGCATGGTATAATAGGGATATATGAAGAAACTTATTGTAAAAAGTCAACTGGTGGATCGGGCGAAATTTGACCGAAAGTTGGCGAATATTGGAATGGTGCTTTCGTCGGCGATTTGGCAGCATGAGCGGGTGTATGTTGCGCATGATTACCGTCCGCGGATGAATTATCCGAGATTGATGCTGCGGACAGAGGTAGCAGCGACTGACCAACCGGCGCGGTATGCGTTGAGATTGAAGCGGCATATTGAGGATAGTGGCGTAGATTGGGTAAATTCTACACTGGTAGCGGACTATACGGAAGCGACGATGATGATTCATCAACTGGGATATCGGAAGATGACGGAGGTGAGTCGACAGAGGCAAGAGCTGGTTCTGGATGAGCGGACGGTGATTTATCTGGATACGCTGGAGGGTGTGCCGCAGCCGTTTTTGAAGATTGAGGCGGAACTAACGGATGAGATGTCGGTCGAAGCGGTGCGAAAAGAGCTGTTCACGACGCTGGATTTGCTGGGGCAGGAAACTTTTCTGATGCAGACGTATGCGGAGTTGATGACAGAACAAATGCAGCCGTATTATTTGCCAAGAAACTAGCTATAATGAGTTATTTCGGGTTTTCTTCTAGGGGCGACGAGACATTGTTCTCCTAGACATTGACGTCAAAACGTGATAGAATGGGGTTATGTTGGTTTTGAAATCGCTACCGTTTCTTGGTAGTGATTTCTAGCTTAAGGCGTAGACGCCCAATGCCGAAGATGACCGACATAACACTCCTTTCTCCAATTTGTTAAAATTTATCTAGGCGCCTCGTCGCTCCTGCTCATGATAGTAGCATACTGAGCGGAGAAGTAAACCCTTAGGGTTGACAGATCCTCGCGGTGGTATTGCGGTTTCGCCGTTCCCGCGCTGCGTCAGGTATAAAACAAATATGAATATCTGTTTTATGTCCTATCCTCGTGGTGGTTCGCCTTCGGGTTCGGAGAGGAGCTTTTTGGATTTGATTTCGTAGCGGCGACCGTTGACTGGGGAGACGAAGTAATCTTCGCTGAGGAGATTGACGAACATGGTCAAATCCTTGTCGTCCATGATAATAATTGAGCCGTCATCATCGGTCATGAGTTCAAGTTGCATTTCGTCAGCGTAGTCGATGAGTTGGTCTTGAGACATTTCTTCGTTGATATCGAGGGCTTGGAGTTTTTTCACAAGCGGTTTTTTGTCTTGGAGCAGGGTATTGAGTGTCAAGCCTTCGGCGAAACTGAGCTTATACTTGTCGGTCAGCTCTTTGGCCTTGGCGTCAGCGATGACTTGGGACTTGTAGTCGTATTGGAAAAGGTTTTCAAATTTCTTTTGGTTGAAAATTACGACAGTGTCGTCGATAATAGCGACTTGATTATCATCGGGCATTTTCAGAGCGACTTCGGCGGAGAATGGCTCAAAGCCCTCGCCGTTTAGCTCCCAGCTAGAGCCGCCTTTGAGGGCAGAGCTGGCGGAAATGGCTTTCGCGATATAGAAAGTTTTGGTTTCGCCGTCGTCGCCAGGGTAAGTGAAGCGGGCGATGATGCCTTTGATTTTCTTAAACTCGTCGAGGTGGTCGCTCATGGAATCGATGTCGCGTGACTCATGTTCGATGAGATGGACGAGGGTCTCGGCACGGCCAACGTTGCTGAGAAGAGTGCGGTAGATGACCTTGTCTTCGCCGTCGGATTTCTCGTATTCGCGGCATTCGAGGCCTTTGTCGGCTTCTTTGATAATATAACCGGTAGCTTCTTGCATGAAGAGGGCCTTCACGCTGGCGGTGAGCTGGTCAGAGTAACGGACGCGGTAAGGGGTGTAATTTTTGTTAAAGAGAAAGAGCTCAACGGAGACATTATTCTTTACCTCGTCGATTTCGTTTGCCCAATGGAAGATGTCAAAATTACTACTCGGGCGTTCATGTGAAGCGGAGTTGGCTGGAGTTTCGGCTGGTGCGCTGGCAGTGTCAGTATTAGGCTCGGTTGGAGTGGTTTCGACCGGAGTGTCCGGAGTAACATTAGCTAGCTGATCGTCTTGATTATCCATAAAATTTACCTCACTTTTGAGACATTATAGCATACTATCTTGGTTTTTGAAAACGAGGGCAAGTCTCCATTTCGCTCGGATGCTTGACTTTGCTTTCGGCTGACGCCGTAGAAAGGCCTGCGCATCCTCAGAAGAACCTGAGCAAGCTCAGTTCTTCGCTCGGATGCTTGACTTTTTGGATAAAGTGTGCTACAATAGAGCTATCCGAAGGGAATCTGCGGATTGCTTTTGAGGACATGGTGCTATAAATTTTAGGGATAGCAAGCAGCTTAAAAACTAATTCATCTCGAGTTGGAGCTGTTTGCTATGCCAGAATTTCTAAATTTTTAAAAATAGGAGGTAGAAAGATGGCACGAGTGAAAGGTAAGGCCTATGAGCCAACGCGGAAAGAAAAGGCAGCGAAGAGGATGAAAAAAGTAAAGAAGATCCTTGTCGTCATTACGTTGATCTGCTGCGTAATAATGGTAATTAATGCCATTGCAGGTATGACTGGTAAGAAGGCTGTTGTCGAACATTTTGGCGGAGAAGAGAAAATGGCAGGATTGTCGGCGGCGGAGCTGCAAAATCCTTACTACGCAGAGGCGAATAGGCGTATGGATGATGCGAGAACGCCAATAGGTAAAGTTTGGGGATTTTTTAATAATCTCTGGTGTTTGGCGTTACTCTGGAAGACTTGTCGATGGGGCTGGGGATTTAAGTCTACGGTGAGTTTTACGATTGCATTGTCTTGGGAAATAATCTTTTTGGCTATCGGTTTACCATTGTATTTCAGATGGAAGAAGATTGCTGAGAAGAAAGAAGAAAAGAAACCAATGGTTGATGTTCAAAAAGAAATGAATCAGAAATTGGAAGAGGAACAGCAAAAGATGGAACGTGAGGCTAAGGTTGCGGAGCAGAAGGCCAAGGATGAGGCTTGGCAAGAGGAATATGAAGCCATCATGCGACAGAAGAGAGTAGCCGAATGGGGCAATCGCGATGGCGGAAATGGAAAGAGGTGATGAAGTTTTATGGGAGAGCCGCAAGTGGTGTGGCTCTCTTTTTCATGGTGAAAGTTTTGCACAGTGGAAGTTGTATCTGTTGACCTCAATAAGTTTTGCACATTGTGGAAAAATGCTAGAAAAATGTAACAGGGAAGAGCGGAAAAAGCGAAAGAATTTTCAAAATAATGCTTGCGTTTTCTGAAAAAATCGGGTAAACTGAAATCAGTGGACGAAAACCCATACAAACAAGTGAAAAACTACAAAAATAACACAAAAACGTAGCAAACACGAAGCGGGGAAGCACCACAAACAAACATATAAAAATATAGCAAATTAACAAAGTTTGAGATCGGCCAACTAGGAGTTTTTGCGCGCGTTTAGGATACGCGTCATAGAAACCACTAGTACCTCCCAACAAACACCTCCCAATTAACTCTAGGATTTTTGTCGTTAGATGAGAATCCACAACCCACTTTTACACTATAAGTCTCTCAACGGCCGTAAGTGAGTCTGGTTTCGGCTAGGCAGGATTACGGTAGATTAAGTGTAGCAAGCAAACAAAAATTTTAGCAAATACAAAAACGCGGAAATTTCTAGTTGAACGGTCTCAAACAATGAGTGTATAATATACACATGAAGGAACTTCATCAACCTGTATTATTATCAGAAGTACTCGAGGTCTTGAAGCCACAGCCGGGTGAATCGTATATGGATTTGACGGCGGGGTATGCGGGACATGCGAGTGAGATTTTGGATGTAACACAGAACTATAAGGATAGCGTCCTGGTAGATAGGGATGAAAATGCGATTCAGGTGCTAAAGGCGCGGTACGAAAACCGACCCCTTAGGATTATGAAAGCGGATTTTTATAGTGCGGTGTTGCAGGAAATTGAGTGTGGAAACGCTTTTGATATGATATTGATGGATTTTGGAGTTTCTTCTCCGCAGCTAGACAGAGCAGAAAGAGGTTTTTCGTTTAGTAAAGATGGTCCGCTGGATATGCGAATGGACCAGGAGCAAGATCTGACCGCCGAAAGGATTGTGAATAAATGGAGTGAAAGGGATCTTGTAGAGATATTGGAGAAGTATGGCGAAGAGAAACCGGGGTTTGCGAAGCTGATTGCGCGAGCGATTATTCATGGGCGACCATGGAGTAATACGAAAGAGCTGGGAGATGCGTTGGCGAAGTATGGACGAGGGGGGAAGGTTCATCCGGCGACACGGACATTCCAGGCGATTCGGATTGCGGTGAATGATGAGCTGGGGCAGATCGAGCGGACGTTGGAATTGTTGCCGAAGGTGTTGAAGCCTGGGGGACGAGTAGTGATAATCACGTTTCATAGTCTAGAGGATCGATTGGTGAAGGATTGGATGCGAGAAGCGTCGGGATACGGCGAGGAATCAGAGATTAGGATTTTGACGAAAAAACCAATAACTGCGGAAATGCAAGAGTTGTTTATCAACCCAAGAGCGAGGAGCGCGAAGCTGCGAGCGGCGATAAAACGGTAGAGTGTGGAGACTAGACTGGAGCGCGGCGAGTGGCTAGCGAGGTAGAGTGCGCTGGAGCGTTCGGAGCGATTGGACATGATAATGGCAACTGGACCATTGAGATGCGGTGGCGTTGGCGATTAAGCTGATGCTGGCGGTATTTTTGATAGTTCAGCCAAGAAATAAAAACAAAATATAAAAAGGAGGCAAAATTATGCCACGTCAAATTATTGTAACTAGCAACCGGTCACGCGCACAAAAGGTGCAAGTACACTTCGCGAAATAAGCGATAGACCATAGTCGCGACCGCTTGCATGTTTTTCTCGGTGGCGGGTGACTATGAAAATGTTATAATCTTTCGATTATAAAACATTTTCAGCCGTCAGCCCTGTTAATACCTTGAAAAACATGCTAAGCGGTCAAGCATGACTACGTTTTTCCGATTTATGGGGGAGTTGGGGATATGGGCCTGATGGCCTACCACGGTTGAAGAGTTAGTCTCGGAAGTGTTTTAACTACATGACCTTCCCAGCACGTGTTGCGCGATAGTTATAGCTCTGTCGCGCCGCGTCCTGGTCTAGCTTGAAGTAACCTTTGATTTTGGAGATTAGTTCGCGGGTGGCGAGCTGCTGATGTTTGCGAGATATGGATTAGTAGGGAATGAAAAATAACAAAAATAAAAACAGCGAGGAAAACAAAACAGAATGAGACCACAAACATATACGACAAGGCGAGGGGCGACAGTAGGTACGTCGGCGGCTTGGTCAAGGAATCATAATACGGTACGTCATACGCCAAAAACTTTGGGGTCGATTTCGAATGCGATGATCGTGGGGATGTTGGTACTCATCGTAGGGTTGATTTATGTAGCGCAGGGGACGCAGGCGACGAATTATGATTATGAATTGTCGCAATTGGAAGATGAAATTTCGGAGCTGGAAGCGAAAAAAGAGGATTTGGCGGTCGAGAAAGCGCGCTTGACGTCGGTGGCGGCATCAGAGAATAGCACGGTGGCGAACACGATGGATACGGCGAGCGTAAGTGGGTATGCAGAGTAAGACATAAGATAGTTAGATGCTTGCCCTATTTCGTATATCTGGTTATGGTATAATTAAAGCATGAACAGAAATAAAGTTTTGCGCTGGGGAGTGATTGCGGTAGTAGCTGTGATCGTGGCGCGACTTTTTTGTATTCAGATTATTGATCATGATGTATGGACGGAGAAGGCGGCGGCGCAGCAGACGAAGCAAAATGTTTTAATTGCGAAACGGGGGGAGGTGTATATGATGGATGGGGATACGCCGGTGGCGGTGGCGATGAACGCAACGGTCTATACGGTAATTGTGGACCCGATGTTGGCGAGTCAGGAAGAGGTGGAGAAGATAATTAGTCCGCTGATAGGTGATAAGCAGGTAGCCGAATGGGGAGATGTATTCGCAGATAAGAAACTGCGCTATTATGTCGTGGCGCGAAATGTGGAGCGTAAGGCGGCGGAAAAGGTCGCAGAGGCGGATCTTACTGGAGTATGGTTGCAGGCGAATACGAAGCGGGTATATCCGGAAGGAGATTTGGGAGCGACGGTACTGGGGTTTGTAAATGCGGAAGGGGTAGGTCAGTATGGTGTTGAGGGGGCAATGAATGAGGAGCTGTCGGGGAAGGATGGACTGCTCCGGACGGTGAAAGATGTCAATAACGTGGCGTTGTCGATTGGGGATGATAATGTGCGGATTCCGGCGGAGGATGGGCAGAATATTGTATTGACGATTGACCGGAATTTGCAGTACAAGGTAGAGAAGATTTTGGAGCGAAAGGCTGGGGAGCTAGGGTTCAAGAATATTAGTGCGCTGGTGATGAATCCGCAAAATGGGAAGATCCTCGCGATGGCGAATATTCCGGGGTATGATCCGGCGAATTTTGGGGCGGTGGAGAGTGCAGAGGATTATATTAATCACGTGGTTGAAGATCCGTACGAGCCGGCAAGCGTATGTAAGGTGTTTGCGTTTGCGACGGGTCTGGAGTATGGAGTAATGACGCCGGATAAAACTTATCAGAATGAGAATGTGACGTATGTGGACGGGTTGCCGATTAAGAATGCGGTGCAGTATACGAATTTGGTTGGCACGACGACGATGCAGACGGCGCTGGATTGGTCAATGAATACGGGGTCGACACAGGTGCTGCGATGGCTGAGCGGGAGTGAGACAGATATTACGGCGACGGGAAGGGAACGGTTGTATGATTATTACTATAATCATTTTGGGCTAGGGAAGGAAACGGGAATTGAGCTATTAGAGGCGATTGGTACAGTACAAGGTCCGCACGCGGAGATTTATGGATTGGATGCGACATATGCGAATATGACGTTTGGTCAGAATATGCAGGTGACGATGTTACAGACGGCGGCGGGATTGGCGTCGATTATCAATGGCGGAAATTATTATACGCCGACGGTGGTGGCAGGGAAAATGACAGACGGGAAGTTTGTGGAGGAGGCGACTAAAGAACCGGTAAGGCGGACAGTTTCGGCGGAAACCAGTGCGACGATGCGGGAAATGATGTATAATACACGTAAGACATGGCGTGAAAACGGTACGGATCCGGCGGGATATTATGTCGGTGGAAAGACTGGTACAGCGCAGGCAATTAAAAATGGAGAATATTCGTTTGACGAGACGATAGCGACGTATGTCGGGTTTGGCGGTGCGGAGGGGAGCGATCCGGAATATCTGATTATGGTGCGGGTCTGGGAAGAGAATAAGAAGGCAGCGGGTGATGCGCACGCTTTGCCGGTGTTTAATGAGTTAAAGGCGCAAGTTCAGGATTATTTAAAGATAAAGCCAGGAGTGTAAGATGGAAGATACGTTTAGTAATGAAGCGTTTTATGGGCTGATTTTGGCATTGAGCGCGTTTTTCTTGGCAACGTTCTTGACGCCGGTGTATACGTATTTTGCATATAAATATAAGTTTTGGAAGAAACAGAAACAGACGACAGCGACGGGTGATGCGTTACCGATTATGACGAAGTTGCACGCGAAGAAGTTCACGAGGCATTTTCCGACGATGGCGGGAGTGATTGGAGTGGTGACGGTGTTTGCGGTGACGTGGATTTGTAATTTGAATCGGGAACAGACTTGGTTGCCGCTAGTTGGGTTTATCGGGGGGAGCGTAGTAGGGTTGATTGATGATTTGATTAATGTGTTCGGAAGTGGGAAGGGCGCTGCAGGGTTAAGGGCGCCGGTGAAATTTGCGATGATTACGATTGTGGGGGCGACTCTGGGTTGGTGGTTTGCAGTGCGGTTGGGGTGGACAACGATTGAAATTCCGTTTATAGGAGCAATGGAAGTGGGCGTGGTGGGGATGATTGCGATTTTTACATTTGCAGTGGTAGCGACAAGCAATGCGGTGAATATTTCGGATGGACTGGATGGGTTGGCCGGGGGGTTGGCGATGCTGGCGTATGGGGCATATGGAGTGATTGCGCTATTCCAGGGGCAGTGGATGTTGACCGGGTTTTGCTTGACGGTAGTAGGATGGTTGTTGTCGTATATTTGGTTTAACGTGCCGCCAGCGAGGTTTATGATGGGAGATGTGGGGTCGTTTGCATTGGGGGCGGGGTTAGGCGTAGTGGCAATGATGACAAATGCGTTTTTCCTATTGCCGGTGATAGGGGTTCTGTTTGTGGTGGAGGCAGGGTCAAGTTTGATTCAGATGTTTTGGAAGAAAGTATTCCATAAGAAGCTGTTTATTTCGGCGCCAATACATCATCATCTGGAAGCAAAAGGCTGGGGTGAGGCGAAGATCGTGATGCGGTTTTGGGTAATAGCGGGGGTGTTTGCAATTATTGGCGTCTTTCTCGCGACGCAAGGAGGTATTGTATGAGTGGTGTTTGGGCTATGAATAACGAGCCAAAGGAGGTATGAGGTGGGCGATAGTAGTAATATGGTAAAGAATTTGCTAAAAGCGGCGGTTGGGATTTTGTTCGCCATTTTCTTAGTGATGTCACTCGCGACGTTTGTGATGGATAATAGCTGGATGTAGGTGGCTGGAGAGTAGAAGATGTTTTCGGAGACTTGGAATGAGGAAGCATAAGAGTGACAGAATTATCGGGGTATTGACGGTGATTTTGCTTGGGGTGGGGTTGATTGTGATTTATGCGATTGGGCCGATGCGGGCGAATGTGATGAATGCGACCTATGGAACAGATTATAGCGAGAATTATTTCTTTCTCAGGCAGTTATTGAATGTTGTATTGGCGATGGCAGTATTTATCGCAGCGTTTAAGTTGCCATATGCGTGGGTGAAGAAGTGGGGGAAAGTGGTGCTAATCGTGGGGCTGTTGGCATGTGCGGCGTTGATGGTTTTATCGTGGACAGGGAGTTCGATGGCGAGTTGTGAACTGGGGGCGTGTCGGTGGATTAAAGTTGGGGGAGGGATTAGTTTTCAGCCGGCGGAGATCGTGAAGTTTGGGTTGGTACTATATTTGGCGGAGTTAATGGCGGAGCGGAAAAAGCAAGGAAAGCTAACGAGCTGGTCGGATTTTTGGTTGCCGTTTGTGATTGTGTGCGGATTATCGCTGGGGTTTGTAGTGGTAGTACAAAAGGACTTAGGGACGGGGGTGAGCATGATGGCAATTATTGTTGCGATGTTGTTCATGAGTGGGGTGCCGATGCGGTATTTTGGGATGGCACTAGGAGTAATAGGCGTGTGCGGGGTGCTTGCGATTGTGAGTTCGCCGCATCGAATTGAGCGGCTACTGACGTTTAATGATGCGGACTCGAGCGATTCGTATCATATTGAGAATGCGATGATTGCAATTGGAACGGGGGGGTTTTTCGGAGTAGGAATTGGAAATAGTGTGCAGGCGACGGGGTATTTACCAGAGTCGATTAACGACTCGGTGTTTGCGGTGATGGGGGAGACGTTTGGGTTTGTTGGGCTGGTGGCAGTAGTGGTGTGTTTCGCGGTACTACTACTTCGGTTGCTTCGGACGGCGAATTATTTGCATGACGATGAGGAGTCATTGGTAGTGATAGGGGTATTCGCATGGGCGACGGCGCATGTGGTGGTGAATATTGCCTCGATGACGGGCTTGCTGCCTTTGACGGGGATTACGCTGCCATTGTTGAGCTATGGTGGGACGAGTATGCTGTTTATGGCGGCGGCTCTAGGATTGGCTCTACAGCTTTCGTGCTATACTAGTAGGGAACCGAGAAAAGAGGAAGTAGTGGAAGCGAGAAACAGTAGTACTGAGATAGTGAGGAGGCGGCAGCAGCCGGTGATAAGGAGGGAACGATGAAAGTTTTAGTGGTAGGGGGTGGCTCGGGTGGACATATTACGCCGGCGGTGGCGGTAGTGAGAGAATTACTGGAGTTGAAGCCGCGGACGCGGGTGGAGTTTTGGACGGATCGGAAGTATTATAAGAATGTTGTAAAAATTACAACAGAAATTGGGGTGAGATGGGGTGGTAGAGAGAGGAATGGTCGAAATTATGTGCGAGTGAGAAGAATTTGTGCAGGAAAATTTCACCGATATGCGGGCTGGACGGCGAAGGATTACGTGAAAGAATGGCGGGTGGTACTGAAGGATTTAATATGGGGGAATATAGTAGGGTTCGTGGGGTTTGTTGGCGGTATAGTGCAGAGTTTCGTGAGGCTGTTGTGGCCAGGGAAGCGGCCAGATGTAATTTTCTTGAAAGGGGGATTCGTGGGACTACCTGTGGGGTTAGTGGCGAGATTGTTCCGAATACCATATGTTGTGCATGAATCGGATATGGTGCCGGGGTTGGCGAATCGATTGTTGATGAAAAAAGCAGCAGTAGTAGCGACCGGTTGGGGCGGAATGGGTAGTATGCAAAATGCGGTATGTGTTGGGATACCGGTGGCGCCAGAATTCAAGGCGGTGAGTGAGACGAAGCAGAAGACTCTGAAGAAGACTTTTGGGTTTGACCCGGAGCGACCACTGGTAGTAGTGACGGGGGGGAGTCAAGGGTCGTTGAATATTGATGAGGCGATGAGGGCAGTTTTACCAGAGATGTTGAAGTTTACGAGCGTGGGATTGGTAGCGGGGCGTAAACATTATGAGACGATGGTGGAGCTGAAAAAATATGAGGAATGGGATAAGGCGAAGCTGAAGTCGAATTTTCGGATGTGGGAATTTAATTCGGCTATGCACGAGCTGATGGGTGCAGCGGATGTTGTAGTGAGCCGAGCAGGAGCGACGACGATTGCGGAGTTAGCGGCGTTAAAGAAGGCGGTGATTTTGGTGCCGTTTGAACAGTTGCCGGGCGGTCATCAGACGAAAAATGCGGAGAGACTGAGCGAACGAGGAGCGGTATTGATGGTGCCGGATGCGGAGATGCAAGAAAAGCCAGAGATGTTACTGGAAGCAGTGAGGCATTTGGTGCGAGCTCCGAGGGAACGAGAGACGATGGCGGAAAAGTTGCAGGCGGAGGCGCGACCAGATGCAGCGAAGAAATTAGCAGAGATAGTAATAGAGGTAGGGAACGATCCTTATCGGAAGAAATAGGGAATTAGAAAAATGCGTGGGCAAAGTAAAAGCAGTGAACAGATGCGACGGGGGAGGACGATTGTTGCAGAGAGGGAACGGGCAGAATCGGAATCTGAGCGGATGCAGGCGCGGCGGCAGGCGCATCGGAAGAAAAAGCGGTCGATGCTTGTCGGAGTGCTATTTTTGGTAGTAATTGGGCTGTCGGCGTATTTAGGATTTAGAGAGTTGGAGAATCGACGCGAGGAGACTTTGGAACAGGCAAAGGCGGAAAAGTTGGAGGTGACGGTGCCGGTAATTGATGAGGATCAGAGAGGTCAGATTTCGGAGCGGGTGCGGGCGTATATTGCAGAGCTGGAGCGTGAATTCGCGCGTAAAGGATACACAGTAGAACGGGTAACCCTACCGACGGGGATGATTCGGGCGATTTATGTCGATTTAGAGGGGAGAGATGTGTTCTTAAAGATGAATATTGATCGGAGTGTAGAAGTGTCGGTGGAGGACGCGGAAAAAATGCTGAAATATTTGGATGAACATGATTTACATCCAGTTGAGTATGTCGATGTGCGGCTTGAAGGAAAGGCTTATTATAAATAGGGGGGATTTTAGGTTCCGTAGTTCTCTTTTCTGTTCGGGTTTTGTTCGTGTATGAAAAGTAGCCTAAAAATTGTTGGAATGAGCGGTGGCGTGGTAGATGCGCGACGAGAGGGTTTTTAGAAAAATGAGCGAAAAAAGGGGAATTTGGAGAAAAATTTGTAAAAAATGAGCTAAAGTTCGACTTACAGGGGTGACTGGGGTGGAGGCTTGGATGATATAGATGCAACAGAGATGGATCCTGATGTAGTGTCGCAAAAGGTATATTGTACGACATTAAGTTTCAGTCGAAAAGATGAGTATTCATGCGTCTTCCCTCTAATAAAAAACACGATAAAATGTGAATATGTCGCCTTTGTTTAATATTATGAAAATGTTAAAGAAAATCTATTTAGTTCTCCGTCGTGCTATGCTTCGTATTGGTCGTAATGTGCTAAAGTTTCAGTTTTGTCTGAAGTTCGAGGTGAAAGCGGGTCTAGATATAGATAAATCTAACGGGGAAGTAACAGGGGTGAAAAATCGGGGAATTGAGGAAAAGAAATTGCTAGATAGTGATGTAGATTAGAAATTTCATAATTCCCTCTCGCTTGGCTAGATAATTTCGGCAAGTTTTTGTTGAAGTTGAAACTTAATCCATTCGGTAAGAGCAGTATAGCTACTGTCGGCAGCACAGTCATGAATGGCGGCGTGATAGATTTGTTTCTTTTCGGCATTATGGCGCGGAAACCCAGCAATGATCGGAATATATCCCAGAGACACGGAGAGTTGGTCGGTAACGACACGGGCGATACGCCCGTTGCCATCGAAAAATGGGTGAATCCGGATGAAGTTATAATGAAAGCGTGCAAGGAAACGACAGGCTTCGTCAATATTTGTAGCCATAACGTAGGGTACGCTATTCGTGAGGTCGTGGGCGAGCGTATAAAGTTCATTGTAGACTTCGGCTCCGCCACGGGGAATGCGATGCAGGTCTTCGTCTCCTGGTGCGCCAAAGCGGACGTCGTGACCGCGAGTGCGTAATTCCCCACTCTGGCGGTAAACTTGACGGAAGAGTTTTGCGTGCATCCGCTTCCAATCGTTAATCCAGTCGGATTCGTTGCGACTGGCGAGACGAGTGCGAATTTCGACGGGTTGTTCAAGCTCTTTGGCGAAGTCTAGAATGATCGTATTCAGCCCTTGTTCTTCGGCGCTGCGTACCAGGGGATGAATCGAGCTAATCGAGTAGCGCCGGCCGCTGCGATATTCTGGGGTTTTGCGATATTTACGCCAAAGCGATTTAGCGGCGTCTTCTTCGGCAATCTCTGTGCGTTCCTCGCTCATTTATCCTTCTTTTTAGGCCATCCGGGCAGTTTAATGATAAACTTATGCAATTTGATACTATCCTGGTCGTTTGGGGCTTTATTTTGCGTCTCAGCGTCGGGATATTCGAGGTCGGTGCTTTCTTTCACGATGTCGGCGAGCATGCCGCGTAGGAGGGTGGCCTGAAGGGCGCCAATTTCGTTAGTCGGAGTTTTGATATGAATTTTTAGGCGTATTCCGCTATTCGGGAATTGGTTTTTGAGATCGGTAGTGGTGATGTGATATTTGTCGCCGTTAGTGTGTGTAGTCCAGCTGGGGTCTTGGCTGGCGCGGACAAGTTCAGGCGTGCGGTAACTTTGTAGAAGCCTGAGGGTTTTTTGGACGGCGTTGATGATTTCTGCTTTCGTATTGTCTGTAGTTTTCGGTTTATTTAAGTTGTAGGTTTTATTCTCATATAGTAGGTTGGCTGGCATATCTTGAATGATGATTTCTGGATGGTTTAAAATAATATCTGGTAACCCATCGGGCGCTGGACCAAGAGGTAGCCGGATATAAGTAATATCTTTGGGTTGCATGAGTTTCTTGCGGATGAGTTCTTTGTGCACAAAATAAATAGCCTTAGTTAGGCGGATTCGTGTAAGTGGTGCTTCATTGAGTTGAAGTACAAGTTCGGCGAGCTGTTGGAGATTCATGGATGAATATTCTATCTGTTATTACGGAATTTTTTATGGCGATTGTTTTTGGCCGGCTGGTTTTTAGTATTGTGTTGTTCCGAATTCGGAAGCGAAGTAGGTGAATTTGTATTTCCCTGTTCAGATTTTGAAGGTTTTTCGTCGGTTTCCGGTGTATTTGTGCTGGTCTTCTGAGCGGCGAGTGCGCCGAGGTCTTTTAAGCCGAGTCTTTCTTTACCCTCGGCAGCATTGGGCGACATTTTGAGCTTACGGAAATCGCTCTGGGGGCTGGGGGTATATTGGAATTGAGGTTTGTTCGGTTTTTGTTCGTTCCCTGCTATAGCATTACCTTCGCTACCGGCGGCGCGACCGGAATCGGATAATTCCTTTTTATATTTTTCGGATTGCTCAATTGTGACGCGAATTTCTTCTTCGACATCCTCACGGCGACGAGAATATAGGCGACGAGAGCTTTCGACAATGCGATCAAAGTTGTCTTGTGGCGTGGTCGGGAGAGATAGGGTTGTAGCGGAGAAGGCCGGAGCTTTTTCGCCGTTAATAATCATCGAGATGACAAAATGACGGTTGTTCATTTGTATAAGGTCGGATTGGTCAAAAACTGGCTCAAATTGCTTGGCGAGAATCGGCGCGTCGTCGGCGGAGACACGGAAAGAGATTGTCGTACCGACGTTGCCGAAGACGGCATCGCGAACCGAGTCGGTCATCTGGGAGATGTATTGGTTGGCAACGGTAAGATTAAGCCCATACTTCCTGGCTTCGGAAAGAATGACGGCGAAGCTATCAGTAGCGAAGTTTTGGAACTCATCAACATAGAGATAGAATGGTCGGCGGTCGGCAACGTCTGGTATGTCTGAACGACTCATAGCGGCTAACTGTACCTTCGTCACTAAGAATGCGCCAAGAATACCAGCATTGTCTTCGCCGATAAGCCCTTTACTAAGGTTTACGACGAGGATTTTGCCTTCATCCATGATTTTGCGGACATTGAAGCTGGATTTTGGCTGACCGATAATGTTGCGAATAATTGGGTTGGCAGTGAAAGCGCCGACCTTGTTCAAGACTGGTGCGATACTTTCATTAACTTGTTTTTCGTTCCATTGGCCGAACTCGTGTTTCCAGAACTGTAAAACTGTGACGTCGCGGCAATAATCTAGAGTTTCCTTACGAAAATCTTTATCAGTTAGAATCCGAGAAATATCTAGTAGCGTTGTTTCGGGGCGATCAAGCAGGGCCAATAAGGTATATCTTAAAATATGCTCAAGTCGTGGGCCCCAAGAATCTCCGAACATACGTTTCAAAACGCCGATGACTTCGGAACAGACGTTTGGTTTGCGGGCGGGATCGTCGAGTTCGAGCGGATTAAAGGCAACTGGGTAAGCAGTGTCGGCTGGGTTGAAGTAGACGACGTCTTGGATACGATGTTCGGGAACGAAGCGCAAGTTATTGATAGCGAAGTCGCCGTGCGGATCAATAATGCAGTAACCTTGGTTATAAAATACATCACTTAGTGCAAATAGCTCGAGCATGCCGCTTTTACCAGCGCCAGTTTGCCCGATGATATAGACGTGACGGCTACGGTCGCGACGATACATGCCGAATTGGTGATTAATGCCACGGAAATTCGTAAGGCCGAAAGCGGAGATATTCTCGTCGTGCGCGGGGTCACCAGTGACAAGCGGTAATTTAGCGGGTGGTTCGGCGGTTTTTGAGCTAGCCCAGACGATATTTGGAGTTTCGACGCTGGTGTGTGGTAAATGATAGACGCTGGCAAGTTCAGAAATATTAAGGATAAAACCGCGAGTGTTGAACTGGCGCATCTTGTAAGCGTCGAGATCTTCCATCTTAAAGCTGCCGCCAGTGAGATGGAAACCGTTGAGGTTGGTCGAGTTATATTGTTTGAACGTACCGACTAGAGCTTGCATGTTTAACTTAGCATTAGTCTGGTCGTTGCCGAGATAAGTCAAGCGGATTTTGACTTCGTAACCGAGCTTAGTGGCTTTTTCTTCGGCTTTGGCGATGCGAGTTTTGTCGCGTTCGGAAAGTTCGGCCTTTTCGCCATTAGTGCCGCCGGTAGGAGGCTGGAAAAGCGCGCTAAAGATACCAATAATCCATTTCCAATCAATACCGCCACTGCTGTTGCCGCCACCGAATAATTTATTGCCACTTTTGACCTTTTGCACCCAGCGGTCTGTGGTTTTCTTGTGCCAGTCGTCGGGAATTGGGCGAGTGAGAATTTGGATCCAAAGTTCCTCGGAATTATCAGGGTTGAGTTTCGCTAAAGTACCGGTAATACCGGCTAGTGGGTCGACTTCAAAGTTCTCGAAAGTCTTAATCGGTAAAGCTTCGTTTTCAGTTAAATCGAGCTCGGCGGTATAGACGACGGGGTATTTCGTGCGGTCGTCAACATAATCGTCATCCATTTTGTAGATTTGGACAGTTGGGTATTGGGCGTAAATTTGCCCCTCGACGAAGCTCTGGAGGATTTTTGGCACCCAGACGTAGAAGCGAATTTGTCCGCCAGTCGAAACAATCTCAAAGCTCAGATGTTCTTGGACGCCATTGGAATTCTGTAATTCAGCCTTGTCACGTAGGATACCATGTAAGCTAGCGAAAAGTTGTTCGGCAGCAAGTTCCTTCTTGTCGTTGGCGCGCGGGATTTCGAGCATGAGGAGGACTGAATCGACATTGAGAACTTTTAGGCGGTTGAGTTTCTTGTAATTACGATAAGTCAAAAAGCCAAGGATGGCGACTAGCGGAATCCAAACAATGGGTTGAATGATAAATTGTACAATTTGCGAAAACATATACCTTTATTATAGCATAAACGCCAGCGATAAAGCTATTTGTTGCTGGCGGCGAGAGTGTACGAATCTTTGTCGACTTTGTCGAAGAGCTGCTTGTTTTGTAGGTTGAGCAAAACGGTAGTTTCTTTGACTTTGCGCGCGTGCAAGACGCGTTTAACGATCTCTTCGCGAGTGAGCGGTTCGCCAGCTTCTTTCAGAATGTCAGTAATAATGTCGGCGACCGTTCCCTTGCGGTAGCCCCAAGAGCTAAGGGCATAAATCCCCCGTCCGATAAGCACGAATCTTGAATCTTTGATTAGTTCATTATGAATGGCTTGGATTGTGACGTTCTTGCGACGAAAATCGGACTTAGAAATTGCTTCGGCGATGTCGGAGAAGTGCATTGGTTCTTTCTTGGCTTCGAGAACGACGAAGATTTTATCGCGAATATTGCGCGGATTGACGGTTGGCCACTTAGCGAGGCCCCAGAGACCGTTCAAGGAAGCGAGTAACTTAGAAATAGACGCGACGGCTTTGATATGGTCTGGATGTTCATAATCTAGCGCAGCGTCAAGTTCGTCAATTGTCATTGGTTTCTTGTTTTTCTTGATTACAGTGACAATTTCGTCGACGCGGGCGTGAATCGTCTTCGCATCTCCGTATTCGGCGATGCCGATAGCAGCATGATATAAGTCATTTTCGTCGATAGCGGTGAGGTTTTTTGAAATTGAAGCGATAAAGGTGAGCTTCGCGCGTTCAGCGGGGCTAGCCTTATGACCATAAAGACGGTCGGCGAGGTCAGCTGTACGGGCGACGCGGCCGAGTTCAGTCAGGTTGCGGATAATCAGCTTTTCCGCGGCGGCGAGGTCTTCAATTTGGCCCTCTTCGGCCCCAATACGCAAACGTACGAGGATTGCCTTTTCGAGTTGGCGAACGCGTTCGCGTGTGATATTTAGTAATTCCCCGATTTGCTCAAGTGTTTCTTTTTGACCGGAAAGCCCAAAGCGTCGCGAGATAATTTCGCGTTCGCGATCCTGTTCAATGATATTTAGACTACCCTTAATGGCGTTTTCGATAGTGCTGGCGTGCTGATCCATCAAGATTCCCTTCGTTCCCCTTCACCCTATGTAATAGTTGATATTAAATTATTTACTTTATGATAGCATATTTTCGTGTTAGAGTCAACAGCTGAAATTCACTTTCGGTCAACTTTCTATGATTTATTATAGCACAATTCGGTCGTTTCGGAGAAACTTTTGGCACAAAGTTTTTATGCTTGCAAGTATATGATATGAAAAATTACTTCTTGACTGGAGGCTTGGTGGATTTTTGAGTTTTTTTCGCACCGGCTTTCTTAGCTGTAGTTTTAGTTGTCTTAGTACTGCTAGATTTACGCGCGAATTTACCACGTCCTTTGGGCTTTTCGTCAAGCATTTTTTTGGCTTCTTCAAGGGTAATTTTCTTTGGGTCTTGGTCTTTCGGGATTTTGACATTGTTGAAGCGTCCTGGGCCTTTGACATATGGTCCGTAGGCGCCAATAATAATCATAATATCGCCCCAATCGGCAATAATTGAATCCATTTTTTCTTGGTAGAGTTTTTTGGCTTCGGCAAAAGTAATCGTATAAGGATCGGCGTTTTTGAGCTGAATATTATACTTCCCGGCTTTGAGGTATGGTCCAAAGGGGCCAGATGAGGCGATAATTTCGGCGCCGTCCTTAGTCTTGCCGAGGGTGCGCGGGAGGGCTGGTAGAGCGAGCTGCTTTAAGGCGGCCTCGAGAGTAACGGTTTTTTCGGTCATTCCCTTCGGTAGTGGTGCAAAGCGGGGTTTTTCGCCAGTGGTTTTTTCGTTATCTCCGAGCTGGATAAATCCACCATTGCGTCCGACCTTGGCATAAATTGGTTGACCGGTTTTCGGGTCGTTGCCGAGATGTTTAGCATTATTGTATCTGGCGGCTTCGTCGGATTTGACAACTTCTTTTTGGAACGGACCATAAAAGTCGCGGAGCATTTTGACGCGTTCGAGCTTTTTCTCGGCAATCTTGTCGAGGTCTTCTTCGATATTGGCGGTAAACTGGTAATCGACGATATTGTTAAAATTGTCGGTCAGAAATCCAGCCAGTAATTCGCCGATTGGCGTCGGCAACAACTTCCCTTTTGTAGAACCGGTTTTTTCGGTGGCGATGCCGCGCTCAACTTTGCCCTTTTCGAGGGTAAGTTCGATGACTTCGCGAGGTTCGCCTTCGGATTCGCCTTTGATGACATAGCCACGATTCTGAATAGCTTGCATGATACTAGCATAAGTCGACGGGCGACCAATACCGAGCTCCTCGAGTTTCTTCACGAGTGAGCCTTCGGTGTAGCGTGCGGGTGGTTTCGCAAAGCTTTGGCGGGCGGTGATTTTTTCGGATTTCAGCGCGTCGCCAGCGGTCATAGCGGGCAATTCGTCTTCTTTTGTGCGGCCAATAACTTTTAGAAAACCGTCAAAAGTGATAACTTCGCCTTTGGCTTCAAAAAGATGTTTAGTTTCGGCGTTGTTTTTGATTTTTACAACGGTTTTTTCGGTCTGAGCCTCGGCCATTTGGGTAGCGAGGGTGCGATTGCGGATTAATTTATACAGTTTGCGTTCGTAATCATTCTTGCCGGCGATTTCCTGTTTAATATGGGTTGGGCGGATAGCTTCGTGGGCTTCTTGGGCGCCGGCAGATTTGGTCTTAAAGTTACGAACCTTGAGATAATTTTTGCCAAAATGCTCTTCGATATAACTCGCGGTCATGGCGATAGCCTGTTTGGAAAGGTTAAGACTATCGGTACGATGATAAGTAATAAGACCTGCCTGATAAAGTGCTTGGGCGGCGGTCATAGTCGTACGAGTGGAAAATCCGAGGCGGGAGTTGGCTTCAATTTGCATGCTGGCGGTTGTGAACGGTGGGGCTGGACGGCGGACACCGGGGCTAGTAGTAATATCGGAAACTTCAAAATCGGCACTAGCGATTTTTTCGAGATAGTTCTCGGCGGTTTTTTCGGTATCAAACGTATGGTCAAGGGTTGCGGCAACTTCGTCCTTATCTTTGGTCGAGAATTTACCAGTAACTTTGAACTTCGCGGAGCTGGCAAACTTTTCGATTTCCTGTTCGCGCTCGACGACGAGGCGGAGAGCAGGACTTTGGACGCGGCCGGCAGAAATCGCGCCGGGGACTTTTTTGCGGACAACACCGGAGAGATCATAACCGACGAGCATGTCGAGGGTTTGGCGAGCCTGTTGGCTGGAGACCATCGCCATGTCAACGGTGCGCGGATTTT
Source organism: uncultured Candidatus Saccharibacteria bacterium (assembly GCA_948614045.1). Taxonomy (GTDB): domain Bacteria; phylum Patescibacteriota; class Saccharimonadia; order Saccharimonadales; family Saccharimonadaceae; genus Nanosyncoccus. Next base: position 45,718 of record CAPFSK010000004.1, read on the forward strand.
GAATGGCGGCTTCGAGGGCGGGCTTGGTAATCTCGTGAAAAGTAATACGTTTAGTGTTTTTTGGTAATTTTAAGACTTCCATGAGATGCCAAGAAATTGCCTCGCCTTCGCGGTCTTCATCGGTCGCTAGCCAGACGGCGTCGGCTTCCTTGGCGGATTTTTTGAGTTCGGAGATAATTTTTTTGTGATCGGGGTCGATTTCGTAAGTAACGTCAAAGGTATCTTTGTCGACGTGAGTATCCTTGCGAATATGCCCGACAGAGGCCAGAACATGGAAATCCTTACCGAGATACTTCTCGATAGTATGGGCTTTGGCCGGAGACTCGACGATAACTAAGTTTTTTGACATATATTATATAGTATAACATGAGTGTCAAATCTTTTCCTTGAAAAGCTTTGCTGCTTGCGTCGCTCGAAAAAAGAAATTTAGTTTAATGGGTCGGAGGCGAAAAAATGCTCCTGACTAGGCCAGGAGCGAAAAACGACTTGATTTTAGTGGGTTAACGATAGGTTAATGCCATGCTGTGGCGGCGCATTTCTTCGGTATGCTCAGCCATGATTTGACTCATTCTACGCATTTCCTGTGTATGTTCATCAAGAGCCGTAGTGAGTGTCTTGATTGCGGAGATTCCGCCGCAGTCCAAGATATTGTTGAGATTGGGTATAGCTGAGCCGCGGTCGCTTGCGAGCATGTCGTTTAATCTTTTTAGTTCTTCTGCTAAGTCTGCTTTTTTCTCTGTTCCTGCCATAATTCTGATTCCTCCATTTTTCTGAATATTCGGTGTTCTCTGGGTTATGCCGTACGGCATAAAAAGTCCTAGGACTTTTTATGGAAATTAAGCTCGTTTATCGACTACTAAAATCTAGCCAATTTTATAAGATGCAAGAGCTTAGTTACTCCATATTTTCATTGTAGCATACTTATGTAAAAAAGTCAATACTAATTATGTTAATCTTACGGTTTTTCAATATGGTTTTGTAGTAGCGAAAACACCAAATAGCCCCAGAGGTCTAGGTAAGGGTGGGCATCACCTAATTTTCTGGGGCTATTTGACCCTATAACGCATCGCTTTTCGACTCCGGTGACCCAGAAGCGCGACCCACCTCACACAAACACGGGGCCCGCCGGTTATAGGGATTGCTATGCCTTCGAAACGGTCCTAAAAGTGGAGGTAATACTTACAGTCGACAACCTTAGAAGAAATTGTCAACCCTAGGGGTTTCAAAAGCACGCAATTTCTGCTAGTCTAGAGCTAAGCTCCGCGACTAACTGAAATTATGATTTATTTAGGTACAGTTGGAGTCGTTCACTCTAACTAATAAGCATTATAGCACACGGAGTAATAAATGTCAACACTTTTTTCACAAAAAACTTTAAAAAACAATGAAATTCGACCCCAAGAAGCGGATTTTACAGAGGTGTTAGAGACCATTGCGGTTACGCCTAAAAAGTTGTATTTCTATGGAAAAATGCCGGAAAATCGGTTAAAATTGGGTACGAAAAGGACCTATGAGCGGCCGAAAAGTTTGGCGATTGTCGGGACGCGGCGGCCGACGAAATATGGCGAAGAAATTGCCTATAAATTGGCTTTTGAAGCGGCGAAGCGTGGGGCGGTGGTGGTGTCGGGGTTGGCATACGGGATCGATTCGGTGGCGCATCGGGGTGCGTTGGATGCGGGCGGAGTGACGGTGGCGGTGCTAGGGACGCCGATTGATGAAATCTACCCGCGGACACATGTAGGGCTGGCGGAGAGGATTGTCGAAGCGGGTGGGTGCGTGATGAGTGAAGTTCCGGCGGGAACGGAGACGGGCGAGGAGTATGTTCCGGGGAGAAAATACTATCAGAAGACCTGCTTTTTGGAGCGGAATCGGATTATTTCGGGTTTGGCGGATATTGTAGTGATACCAGAGGCGGCGGAGCGAAGTGGGTCGTTGAATACGGCGGCGCATGCACTGGAACAGGGGCGGGAGGTGTTTGCGGTGCCGGGGGATATTGGACGGCCGTTGTCGAAGGGTTGTAATAGGTTGATTCGGCAAGGTGCGACGCCGTATTTGGACCTGGAAGATGTCTTAAATTTATTGTTCCCTCCTCAGCGAAAACGTAAGGTGGCGCAGGCGGAGCTATTGTTCGGCGATACGGAGATAGAGACGAGTTTGTTGAGGGTTTTGGCGGCGGGAGTGCGAGATGGAGAGGAGATACTCTCGCGAGGCGAGGTTTCGACGCGGGATTTTAATCAAGCAATGACGATGCTGGAGATCAAGGGTAGAGTGAAAGCTCTGGGTGCGAATCAATGGATGCTGGTTTAGAATTGATATGAAAAATGCGCTTCTTCCCCTTTGGGGTTGAAGCGCATAGTGGATATTGGATAGGTTTTATGCGGTGGTTGCAGCTTGGAGAAAAAGCGTGCCAGTGTGCTTAGTAATGTCGTAGGCCATTCTGACCTGTCCTTGTTTGAGGATTTCTTCCCATGAGGCCTGTTCCGGCAGTAATTTACTGCCGTCGTCGCTACTAATACCGACGACGTGAGCATTCATGCAGATTAATTGCGTATTGAAACGACTGTAAAAATAGTCATTTAGCAACATGAGGGCCAGACGTAATTTGCCGCAGGGTAAGTCGACATCAAATTCGGTAGGTTGAGGCTCTACGCAAATCGATGAAACGAAGTTCATGTTTTTGCGATCAGGACCAGATGTTACCGAGAAACTGTCAGATTGAGACTGCGGTGAGGTGGGTGGTGGAGTGGCCTCCGTAATACTGCTAACATTAATGTGCGACATAAAAAATATACCTTCCTTTCGTAATATTCTTTCCCAATAAAAAACGATTCAGGCAAGTGCTGCCGGAATCGACGCGACTTTGGGAAACTTGCGTTTCTCTAGTATATTATGTAAAAGCGGAATTGTCAAGCTGATTAAAGGTTCTCCTCGATACGGGCGAGGGTGACTTGGAGAATGTTTGGTAGTTGTTCTCTTTCGTCGGGGGTAAATTTGCCGAGAACGAATTTCGTGTCGCCGAGCTTTTGGCGAATTTCAGGGTTGTTGGTACCGACGCGGAGGCGTGGAAAGTCGCTAGTGCCGAGCGAGGAGGTAATGGATTTTAGCCCGTTATTGCCGCCACTGGAGCCTTTAGCGCGATAGCGGATTTGACCGAAGTTGAGGTCGAAGTCGTCACAAATAACGAGAATGTCGGCAGGGGTGAGTTTGTAGAAATGGACGAATTCTTGAACGGCGCGCCCGGATTCGTTATAGAAGTCTTGGGGTTTCAGGAGAATGCGGTCGCCGTCTTTGGTCCAGATGGCGCCGAACTTGGGCTTTTGCCAGTCAAGGTGATGAATTTTAGTATATAAATCGAGTGTCAAAAAACCGACGTTGTGGCGGGTGAAGTTGTATTCTGGTCCGGGGTTACCAAGACCGACGATGAGTTTCATGGGGTATATTATAACATATTTTTGCACTTATGGTGGTTCTTACTGGGCTCGAACCAGTGACCTCACGAATGTGAATCGTGCGCTCTAGCCAACTGAGCTAAAGAACCGTCATAAATGTAAAAAGTTTCCTCTCTATGTTATAATAGCATAGATGAAGATAGATTTCCAGAAATTTGAGACGGAACGTGCTGAGATTGAGGCGTTTTTGGCGCAGCCAGAGGCGTATGCGGATCCGGATTTTGCAGAGAAATCGCGGAGGTTGGCGGAGATTAATGAAATTTTGGATCTAGTGAAGCAGATCGAGCAGGCAAAACGAAATTTGGAAGAGGCGACAGAGTTGATTAATGACCCAGAGCTGGGTGAGATGGCACAGGAGGATGTGCGGACGCTAGGGTTGAAGATAGATAGCTTGAATGCGGAGCTGGAAGAGAAATTGTTGCCGCGTGACCCAGCAGATGATAAGCCGGCGATTATGGAGATTCGTGCGGGAGCGGGTGGCGATGAGGCGAGCCTGTTTGCGGGTGAGTTGTATCGGATGTATGTGCGATATGCAGAGCGGCATGGATTGAAAGTCGAGCTGATGAGTCAGAATGAGAACGAAGCGGGCGGAATGAAAGAGGTTGTCATACGGGTGTCGGGGGAGAAGCCGTATGGGCAGTTGAAATTTGAAGGTGGCGTACATCGTGTGCAGCGGGTGCCGGTGACGGAGAGCCAGGGGCGAATACATACGTCGACGGCGACGGTAGCGGTTTTGCCGGAGGCGGCGGAGAGTGATCTCGAGATTAAGCCAGAAGACCTGAGGATAGATATTTATCGGTCGGGTGGACATGGCGGCCAAGGGGTGAATACGACGGATTCGGCGGTAAGGATTACGCATTTGCCAACAGGGATTATGGTGGCGATGCAGGACGAGCGCTCGCAGCAGCAGAATCGGGTGAAGGCGATGGCGGTGCTCCGAAGTAGGTTGATGGAGAAGAAAAAGCAGGAAGAAATGGCAGCAGCGAGCGACGCGCGGAAATCTTTGATTGGGTCAGGTGACCGGAGTGAGAAGATTCGGACGTATAATTTCCCGCAGGATCGGATTACGGACCATCGGGTACACTATTCGCGGTCGAATGTTGGCGCGGCGATGGATGGGGATATTGATGACCTGGTGCGAGAATTGACACAAGCGGAGCGGGCAGACGCCGAAGCGGCGGTGTAGGGGTGCGGGGTTGTAAGTTGGGTTATATCGCCTACCGCCAGGGCAGGGGTAAGATTGGAGAAGGTTATGACGATTGATGGTTGGTTGAAATCGGTGAAAGAAAAAATTCCGCGGTTGGATGCGGAGTTGATTTTGGTGGCGGTGTTGCAAGAGATTTTGCCGAGAAAAGTGGATCGAAGCTTTATCGTGGGGTACCCAGATGTGGGAATCTCGGGAAAGACTTGGCAGCGATTGGATGAGATGGCAGAGCGGCGGGCGGCAGGTGAGCCGTTGGCGTATATTTTGGGGTTTCGGGAGTTTTATGGGCGAGATTTTGTCGTAACGTCAGCGGTTTTAATTCCCCGCCCTGAGACGGAGAATTTGATTGAGCTGGCGAAAGGGCTGGACTTACCACGGCGGCCGCGTTTTATAGAGGTGGGGACGGGGAGTGGCTGTATTGCGATTACTTTGGCGCTGGAATTCCCGCAGGCGGAAGTAGTGGCGACGGATGCGTATGTGAAGGCGCTGGATGTGGCGGCAGAGAATAATTTGCGACTGGAGGGGCGAGTACATCTCGTGCAGTCTAACCTGCTCAGAGATTTGACATTGCCGGAGGATGGGCGAGATTTTGATGTTTTGGTGGCGAATTTGCCCTATGTGGACCCGAATTGGGATTGGTTGGATAGTGAGGGGTTGGCGTTTGAGCCAAAAACGGCGTTGTTTGCGGCGAAAGAACACGGTTTATCGTTTTATAAGCGATTGCTTCGAGAATTGCAGAATAACGATATGGTGCGGGCGCGATATGTGATTTTTGAGGCTGACCCCTGTCAGCATGATGAGTTGGTGGTTTTTGTGGATAAAAAAGGCTATGATTTGGTGCGTATTGACGGGTATGGGTTACTCTTTGAGAAACGTCGGCAAGACGTTTATGGATAAATGTGTAGTAAGTGTTGACAAAATTTATAGCATTTATAGAGGTGAAACTGCTGTGCTTAAATATGTGATAGGTATTGACAAAATTAAGCATGTGTGCTACAATGGATAGTAATCGAGGATAGCGGGTATGCTCTCTAGAATCGAGGAAGATTAACAATCAGTTCGTCTCAGATACAATCCGGAGGCTATATTGCTGATGGGATAATTGTATCTGTTAATAGGTAAAACCGACAAGGTTGCAAGAGCAGTTGTTGTGATTTGTCGATACCATATATAGATTAGGTGCTTACTGCACCGCACTAATTCCCTTATATCCAGAATTGGACGGAGGGGTTAGTGCCCTCCGGAAGATTTTGTTTGTAGATAAAGACACTGTAAATTCCCATATTGGGCGCGCAGTGTGCGTCACAAAATAAAAATTAAAGGAGGTAATCGTATGGGAAAGACTATCATGAACAAGTCGCAGCGTAGGGCTGCGCACAGGAAAAAAGCTCTGAAAATCGGTATTCCGAGCCTTTTGGCACTGGTATTGCTGATCGGAGGAGTTTTCGCGGCTACAAAGTTTTTCGGCGGTAAGGATGCCAAGGACGATGCTGTAGCAAGGCTGGACCAGGTTGGGAACAATGATACGACGGAGGAGCCGGAAGACGATTTAAGGGTGTTCTTTTCTGATGAGTACAAAGAGAATGCGTACGGCATTAGAAAGAAACAGAATATTCCGATCTCCATGTTTCCGGAAAATTACAATGAAAGGAAACATCTTTCCGGAGGAAACGACGAGGCGGTGTCTATTCCGTTACCTATGGACCAGCAGAAGATTGACGTGCTGAAACGCAGTATGTCTGGTACGGCATTGAACAATGCTCTCGACGAGCTCTACAAGGAGAACAAAGAAGAGCTGATGGCTCTGCCACTGGCAGAGCAGAAAGAATGTATGCTGGAAGAGAAGGCCACTGAGTTTCTTTGTGCGGCATATGGATATGCGTGGGTGCAGGAGTGGCGGAAGTCTTGGCCGGAGCTTATTGAGCAGAACCCGCAATTAGGCGAGTTTGAGAATCAGGTGAAGGAAGCAATGAGCCGTAAGCCTGAGGATGGGAAACCGGTTGGCTGGTCTGCCTTCATGGCGTATGAAAATGCTGCTGCGAAAGCTGCAGGGGACCATTCTAGGATGGTCATGTGCACTAAGACGGATGAAGAGGCAGGTACGTATAACTATTACGATACGTATTGTCTACTGAATGAAATCTTTAAGCAATTGTTGTCCTATGAAGGTATTCAGAGTTTAGAAAGTACTCGGAATTGGAAATTGCCTTTGACGGTGGATTTCGAGACCATGATGACAGTGGAATCGAATGAGCAGGAGAATTTGCCGGCAGCGATTTGGGTTCATAGGACTAAAATGAGCACAATCACGGCGAAGTATGGAACCAACATGACGGATAGGAGGCCGGAAGCTTACGAAAAGAAGGAAACTCCGATTCCGGAAGACCCGAAACCGAAGGATAAGCCGGACCCGGGCGATAAGCCTGACCCCGACCCCGACCCGGACCCTGATAAGTATCCGGCTACCTTAATCCACTACGATGTGGAGACGGGTGCAACACTTGATACTGAAGGTTTGGGCAATTTTAAGGTTGGAGTGACCGTGACTGGTAACTCTAAGTCGATTGCGAATTATACGGCAATGAAGGACTCGGTAAGCGGCGAGATGGTTGAAGGTGGATTGACGTTGAGGATTCCGTACAAGAAAAATGGTACTGACCCGAAGGTTTATCCGGCGACTTTAGTTCACTACGATGTGGACACCGGAAAAACAATGGCAACTGAAGATTTGGGCGACTACGCTATAGGCGTAAAAGTGACTGGTAATGCCAAGGCCTTTGCGGGATATACTGTAGCGACGACAGCTCCGGTTTCTGGCAATATGAAAGAGGGCGGTATCACTCTTAAAATCGGATATAAGAAGACGCCTGACCCGAAGACTTATCCGGCTACGTTGATTCATTATGACGTAGACACCGGAGTGACACTCGATACTGAAAATTTGGGTAGTTTTGAGGTAGGGATAACTGTAACAGGAAATGCAAAATCTTTCGCAAACTACACGGTAGCTACTAAGGCTCCTGTTTCCGACTCCATGAAGGAGGGTGGATTAACTCTCAGGATTGGCTATAAGAAGAACGACCCTCCTGTTGCGAAGAAATATCCGGCGACGCTTATTCATTACGATAGGGAATCCGGCGCAACACTGAGAACAGATAGTCTTGGTGATTTTGAAGTTGGTACAACGGTAACCGGTCGCGCTGATTCATTTACTGGGTACACTGCAGATATTAGTTCCACAAGTGGCGTGATGGTTGAAGGTGGATTGACTCTTCGTATTCCGTATACGCCGAAACATGATGGCGACGGGCAGAAAGACCCGGAGGCAGACCCGGAAAATAAACCGGGATATGACCCTGGAATTGGGGACAATGACCCCGATGACGGAAAGGGTGATGACCAGGAAGAGAAACCTGCAGAAACCGATAAGGAAAACGGGCCGACCGAAAATCCTGATGAAAACAGGAATGATGACGGTAAAGACCCAACTAAACCGGCGACTCCGCCGATAACGGAAGATGCTGATGAGATTACGGTTGTTGACCCGGATGGTTCTACGTCTGATGTAGAGAAAGAGCCGGAGAATACGGATAAGGTTGACGATAGTGACCCGGTACAGTATGGCGGTGCAGCCGTTGAAGCTGCTCCGGCAGTCCAGTCTGAACCTGTTCAGCAGGAGGTCGCAACGGAAGTTGAAGCGGTAGAACCGGTGCAGGAGAAGAAAGAAGCTCCGGCACCTGAACCTGTAGTTGTAGAAGCACCTGCACCGGCACCGGCTGAGCAGAAAGCTGAACCTGCTGAGGAAGCTCCGGCTCAGGAGTCTGAAGCAGATGGAGCTGGAGAGTTCCAGGAGGACTGCCCGTAAGTAGTGCTTTGTTGAAGTTTGTAACTTTATTGACTTAGTCTCACCGGGATTTCCCGGTGGGGCGCCACTACAGCAATGATATTTCGCGTAAGCGATAAGATTCAGAATAGTGAAGGAGGGGTGCCATAGAGAAAAAATGCTAAATTGCAACTTGTCAATGTCGTTTTTTTCAAAAACGATTGCTTCTCTGGCGAATGCCAGCACTGACCGCGTTAGGTCGTGAAGATTCGTGCAGGCTATAGGCGCACGATGTTGACCGTTAGGTCGCAGAGTGCCGCCGGGCCTAAAACGAGAGTTTGGCTACGTTCTTGCAAAACGTGGCGCGCTCTTACACTGGACCGTTAGGTCGGTGTAAATAGAGTTTGTTGGACCGATAGGTCGACAAGCAAAAACTTTACCTGACCTGCGGGTCGGTTGAGATAAATGTTAATTGGACCGTTAGGTCGATTAACTGGTTTTACCTATTTGTGCACATTATAACCGGGGCGGCTGACGTTTAGACCGACGCTGCCCTGGTAAAACCAAGATTTGTGTCTGAGATGAGTTGATTGTGATCTTAAAACTCCCCTGGCGGGGAGTTTTTGCGTATTAGTGGGAAGTTCTTCGGTTGGTCGGTGCGTCGGGTATTTTAGCCTAGTAGTTCACACTACCGTATTGCGGGACGGCGGCGATCCAGAGTTGTCCGGGAGTGAACTTAATTTCTTCTCCGGCGGCATCACGGAATACGATTTGGTTACTTTGGGAGGTCTTCGACCAAGTTGCTTCGGTAACTCCGCCATTCTGGAAGATAAGAGCGCTACCGGAGCTAATGGTGCGGATATCTTCGTGGTATTCGTCGCTGGCAGTATTTTCTTGAACGAACATTGCAACGACTGCGCGTGGTGCAACTTGTACGGGTTCGCCGCAGGCAGTCTTCGTATTAGGTTGGTCTAAGTCGCTCGGGCAGTTATACGAGACATGTGCTTCTCCGTTAGCATATGAGCGCAAATAGCTATTCGTCTCGATGTCGTAATGATATTCGGTATTATACATTGGGATTGAACCGAAGCCAATCGAAATATCGCTGACGAGTTCAGTTGGCGTACATTCGGTATCAGCCTCTCCTTCGGCATTCTCGGCTTCGCAGGTTTCAATTTCGGCAACAATTGCGTCGGATTCGTTAGGGGTGTAGCGCGGGAAAGCTTTTAGGTCGGAACTGGTGTAACCCATACTAGTATTAAATGCGGAGATATCGGCAGGAGAGGTAAATAGATTATTCCAATAGCGGTCGCTATCTTCGCGCCACATATATTCAAGACTCTCGTCGAGATTGCGTTGGCCGCCAGTACTAATATCGGCAAGAGCTTCGTCAGAACCGCCAGAGTGAACAACGGTACAATCAAAAGGTGTATCCCAATCGAGATAATATGAGCGTAGCGAGCGTATTGGGCCGATGACGCTGGTGCCGGCGTTCTGGAAGACGGCGGCAAAGCGGGTAATTCCCCGTTCGGCGATTGCCTCAAAAACGACGCCAGCTTGGTTTAATCCAGCTTGGGGACGAGCGCCATCAGTTGAGCCATTTGGCATCTGTACGCAATATGTCGGAGCGTTTTTTAGCGATTCATTGGCGATTTCTTCGCCGGTAAGGAGGCTATATATTGGTTCGGTATATTCGGCGCGCCCCGCTTTTTCGATTTCGTCTTTATGAGTTAGTAGTAATACGATGGCGGCAATAGCGCCGGCGACGAGTAACACGGCAACAAAGATAAGGGTAGCTAGTACCATTTTTTGCTTCGTGGTGCGAGGTTTTTTGACTTTTTTACTCTTTTTGTTGGACTTTACGGTCGTAGTTGTGTCGGTGTCGACTTCTAGATTTTTTGGCTCTTTGGGCGCTCTAGGTGCAGCGGTTTTTGGCTGCGCTTTGCTAGTGGCGGGCTTTTTGGTCGCCATAAAAATAACTCCTGTTTAGTTATTCTCATTTTAGCATAAGTTTTAATGATTTTCTATGGCAGTGATGGTTTTGCGAAGGCGCGCAAGCGAGATATTTTTGCCGAGAACGGCGAGAGTTTGATGTAATGCCGGGCTGAACGGTGCATATGATAGACTGATGCGGATGAGTGAAAACAACTCAGCTGGTTTTTTGCCGGTTTCTGCAAGTAGCTGATTGAGGGTTGCCTGCAAGCTTTCTTCATCCCACGTGGTATTCTCTAACTCGTTCGCGGCATTCTGTAGTAGCTCACTAAGTTCTTCTTCGGAAAGTTTTTTGAGAAACTTATTGTTCGTAATCATTTCGACATCGATTTCTGGGTCGGAGAAAAAGTATGTAGTCATCGTCTCAAGATCCTTTAACGTTTTCAGACGATCGTAGATAATACTCAAAACTTGTTTTTTGTAGCTATCATCATATGGTTTTGCACTTTCGGGCCAAAAACCAGCAGTGCGTTCGTATAGTGTATCGATTCCCTGCTCGTCGGCGATTTTGCGAATCCATTGACCATTTTGCCAGAGTAATTTAGTCTCGTCAAACCTGGCGCCGGAAGTTTGGATGCGATCAACAGAGAACTTCGTAATTAAGTCTTCTTTTGTGTAAATTTCCTCTTCGGTGCCATCATTCCAACCGAGGCAAGCAAGATAATTTAGCATGGCTTCGGGCAGGATGCCGTCTTTGCGGTATTCGTTAACGGATTTTGCGCCGTCACGCTTGCCGAGTTTTTTGCCGCCGGTAGGTCCAAGAATGTGTGGCAGAGAAATAAGTTTTGGCACTTCGAGTCCAAGTGCTTCGTAAATTGCAAGGTAATTCGGAGTACTCGAAAGGTATTCAACGCCGCGGCAGATATGCGTTACTCCCATTGTGGCGTCGTCGACGATATGGGCAAAATTGTAAGTTGGTAAACCGTCGGCTTTGATTAGAATAATATCGTCTTGAACTTCGGGTCCAGCCTCCATATTACCCATAACTTCGTCGTGCCAAGCACGGACTTTTGGATCAGCTTTAAAACGTAAAGGGATGCCCTCATGCCATTCTGGCGTTGTGGTTGGTCGGAAGTTGCGGTATAGGTATGGGATTTTTTCGGCGTTGCACTTGTCCCGATAGCCTTGAATTACATCAGATGGCGTCGGGTCGGCATAGGCGCGCCCCATAGCGATGAGCTTTTTGGCCCATTCGTGATAAATTGCTTTGCGTTCGCTTTGGAAATATGGTTCGTTAGGCCCACCGACAATTGGACCCTCATCCCAATCAAGTCCAAGCCATTTTAGAGTATCTTCAATAAGCTCGGTCGCACCCTCAACATAGCGTGCCTGATCAGTGTCTTCAATGCGTAGAATAAACTTGCCATTTGCTTGTTTGGCGATTAGATATGGATAAATGGCGCTACGGACATTGCCAATGTGGATGTATCCAGTCGGGCTGGGGGCGAAACGTGTTTTCAACATACTATATATTATATACGTAAGACACGTTTTGTGCAATTACATCGACGTGACGATACTGCGGACCTGCTTTTTTGTCAAAGCGGTACCGCTGGAAGTGATTTTGTATAGTACGCCGCCGTTGACCCAGGCCGCGTCGGAGTTGGCATTAGAGATATAAATTGTGATTCCCTGCTCGTGGGTAGTGGCGTATTCTTCTCCCCAGGTTGGCTCGACGTAGTTGCGCAACAAAGCAGAACTATCCCAAGATGATTTTTCTTCAACAAGTTTGAAACTAGAATCATCTGGTCCGTTAAAGATCATGGTAATCTTGCCGTCTTCAGAGCTGATATCGCCTAACGAATAATCACGCGGAATATACGACGGGTAAGAAGCTTGAATACCAGTCTGCATGGCGGCGACGCGGACGGAAATGTCCGGAATATTAGCGCCGACGAAGCCGATAACGGCGATTACGCAGGCGGCTGCGCAAGTAAAGGCGATAGCGAAGCGCTTCGCACCGGTCTTTTTATGGGGCATGGTAGACTTTTTGTTGCGGTTGCTGGATGTGCGGTCCTCCATGGTTGCGACTGACGCAAGAGCACTCTCAATCGCATTCGCTTTGAGTTCACTGGAACTCGGGCGACGACGCATGGATGGGCTAGCCATTGGACGCATACTCGCTGGCCGCGCAGTACTATTACGTGCAGGCATAGTTTGGTTCATTTTGTTGGTAGCGCGAGCTTTGGTGCGGCTATTTGCGGCCATGACTTTGGCGGAAGATTTGGTGACTTTCGCAGCGGCACGAGTGACTTTTGGCGAGAGAGTAACTTGAGCGGCAGTTTTGCGCTCGTTTTCTTCTTTAACTTTGGTAGATTTCATGGCAATGCTGACGAACTTATCGATCGTGTCGCCGAGTTCGCGCATTTCGGGCATGTTGGTGTTTGATTTGATGTTTTCAGAGAAAGCTTGCAGAGATGCAACCTGCTCGGAGACTTGGTCGGGATCGGTAGCTTCGCGGATTGAAGCGATAGCATTTGATGCGGCGAGTGCAATAGCTTCGACGGAATCACCGCCAGCTGTAGGCGTGGTCGGTTGCGTAAAAGCCTCGATGTTGAAGTTATCATCGGATTGCGGTTCGGCAATGTTTTCTTCTGCAGGGCTAGCCATGGCATAGCTGCCTGTACCGTCACCAAATTCTTTGATGCTCATACCGAGGCTAGTAGCAGCATAATCGGCGGCAATGCTAGCGGCAAGGGTGGCGGTGTCGATTTCTTCGGGCTCAGCGGGCGTTTCTGTTTGGCTAGTCATAGTCTTCTCTACGATCTCTTCTGGCTCACTTGCGACAATTTCGTCTGCTGCGGTAGAAATAGTTTCAACGATATCATCGCTGCTATGACTATCTGTTTCGGCGATATTCTCTGTTTCATCTTCGACTGCTCGACCAAATTCGACGATGTTCGGCGTCATAGCAGCTGGAGCTTCGGGCGCTACGACCTCTTCGACTTCTGGAATGATTGTTTCGGTGGCTTGTTTATCGGCTTTGGCCTTTTCGAGATCTGCTGCATGCACGCGTAAGTTGACGAGACGCGAAGGAGCGACGTGGGGTGGAGTAGAGGATTGTTCGCGCATTGCGGCAGCGTGCGCTGCTTCATCGACGGCGAGATTGGACGGACGACGGACATAACGACGATTGAGCGTCGTAGACGCTTGAGTCAGACGATGAGTCGCAGCACTCGATCGACCTGAATCAATCTGTATTTTACCCATTAATAACTCCTCATCACGTTTTTGCTTACATCTATTATAACGTTAAGTAGTATGAAAAAGCAAGAGCAAAATTTAACATAAATTTATGGTATAATAATGTAGATATGGATTTTGAAGAACGTGAACGACAAAAACGCCAACATATGATAAAAGTAGTGATTGCGGAGGCTGGGATGGTGTTCGCAGTAGTGGCGATTGTAGCGGTGGCAATGCTGGCTTCGATGGGATTCTTTGTAAGCAGCGACGGTAGTATTGAACAGTCGGGATTGGCGCAGATTCATTCAATGCCGACAGGAGCGAGTGTGGAGCTGGACGGTTCGACGCTGTTTTCGCGGACGAATCTGAGCCGTACGATATCGGCCGGAGAGCATAATATTAAGATGACGCGGTCGGGTTATGACGCATGGGAGAATACGATTAAGGTGCGTTCGGGGGTGTTGTTGAGGCTGTATTATCCGCGACTGTTTTTGGAAAATCGAGTAGCAGAAAAAACCTTGAGTTTGGATAAAGATTTAGAGTTTTACTTGCCGTCAGGAGATCGGACGAGCATTATTTATGCAAAGAAAGCGAGTACGGAGTGGCAGCTAGTGAATATTGAGGGGGACGAGACGAAGGTAACGAAGCTAGATCTCGCGACGGTTTTGCCAGGAGTTAAGGATGGGAGTTTTGTTGGTAAATTGGAAGAAATGCGCTGGAGTGGAAATAGTGACTATTTATTACTAAAGGCGAGCTATGATGGAAAAGCGGAATGGATTCTATTGAATCTAAAAGACGTGAAGCGTAGTTTGAATTTAACTCAGACTTTTGGGCTAAATTTTGCACAGGTTGAGATGATTGATGATTCAGCGAACCGACTATTTGTATTGGAAAATCGCCATATTCGACGAATTAATACCTCAGATGGAACGATCTCGCAGGTGTTGCTTAGCGATATTGAGAGTTTTGCAAGTGAGGGGCCGAATTTAATCTACGCACAAAAGATAGTAAAAGATAGTAAAACGGAACAGAAAATCGGGACTTATCGTGATGGTGAGCGTAGTGGTGTGGCAGTAGCGGAGGTAAAACCGGAGGCGACGGTTAAGGTAGCTTTGGCGAAATATTACGATGAAGATTATTTGGCGTATTTTGTGGATGATAAATTGACTGTATATTATGGTGCGGTGCCGAATTATCACGAAAATGTTGATGATAATGTTGAATTGGCAAACTTGCAAGTTTTGTTGCTGGACGAGAGCTTTGCAGCGGCGCCACAGACTTTTGCGGTGAGTCCGGAACGTGATTACCTAGTGGCAACGCGAGACAAGCATTATATGGTAGTAAGCTTGGATGCGGGTGATATTTTTGAATATGATGTTGAATCATCGAACATGCATTGGTTGGATTCGAGCATGATGTCGGCGGTAGTTGATGGTACTCTAAAGGTTTGGGACTATGATTTTACGAATCGGCGTGCGTTGGTAACGAGTCGAAAAAGTGAAGATTTAGCGGCGGTGACAACTGTGTCGGAAGCACAGGTTCTAGATTATCCGGCGGTAATTACGAGTAATAATAAATGGTTGTACTATCTGGTGAAGTCGAGTGATAAGATTATATTGATGCGCGAAAAGATTCGCGATTAGGGTTTTAGCTACCGAAGATTCCCTGCCAGATGTTTTCAAAGAAGGATGGTTCATTGGCGGGCATGGCGTTGTCGCTGGATGGGTTCTCTTCGCTTGGAGCGGCAGTCTCGGCATCGGTATATGATGGGCTGATTTGTTCAGCGGAAATCAGAAGGCGGTAGCGTGAAGTGCCAAGTGGTGTACAAGTGATTAATGTAAGCATAGGTTTATCGGTTTCATAGACGAGAGCAGCAACATTACTAGGTTCGACGGTCTCGCGGCCGACCATTTGATAAGTGTAGCGTACGGAGTTATAGTTGACGTAAATTAAGTCACCATCTTCAAGACGTTCAAGGCCGGAAAAAATGAATTTATACGGATTGCTGCTGTAGATGTCGCCGGCGGAGTGGCCAGTGATAACGAGGTTGCCGATTTGTCCAGGCAGGGCGTTAGCTCCCGGAATTGAGAATTGTGCGACGCCTTCATTCATAGCGGCATCGACGTCGCTCGTACTGATGCCGAAGGCGACCGGTACGTCGACATTGAGCTTGGGGATGATAAGTCGCGGTTCGGGGGAGACAGCTTGGGTGACAGTTGGGTCGACTGGCTCGAGACTGGTTGCGACTGAACCGCTATCTGGAGAAACATAGGCCATGATTGGCGCAAAGATTAGACGATTGTACTGAAGGAATAAGCCGACAAGAATAACAAAAGCGATAATTCCGACAGGTATGAATTTGCGGAGGTTGCGGTCGCGCTGGACTTTGCCGGTCGCGATGCGCTCGTTTTTCATTTTTTCGGTTGCAAGGTAGGATTCGGCGGCTTTGGCGTAATAGTCGCTGTAGTAATTTTTGTAATAATCTTGCCAGGCGGAGTGATACTTTTGCCACTCTTCGTTAATGTAGGTTTGATTAACCGGAGTGTCTTTGAGCGCACCCGGATCCTCTGACGAGTATTCATCTGTAGGGGTTTCGGGGTAGATATTGTCGTATTGCGCTGGCTCGGAGACTGGTTGTTCATATGTCTGAGTTTGAGTATCGTATGATTGGTAATTTGAGGTATATGTCGTTTGAGCAGGCTGTGTATACGAGTTGGTCGATGCGGTTTCCGGTTGGCTATAGATTGGTGTGCGGTCGTAGGATGCGGCTTGGTCATAGGTATTCTGTGACCAATTGGGTTGAGTTTGTTGATATTCGGGCGTAGTGACTGACGTATAAGCATTATCGCTGGATGAGGCTTGTGGTGAAGTGTCCTGATTATTCATGAGGGCGTCGCGAGCGCTGGCGGGGAGATTTTTGAGGTTTTCGACGGTTGACGAATAAGCCGCAAGTACTTTCTTGCGGGCGATTTCGGCAGCGGATTCGCGCTGACGATCGGAAGAAGATGGCCCACCATGATCAAAATCCATATAGTGTATATTATAACACAGGTCTGCTGGTAGCGAAATAATTGCGTTGGGGCTAGAATGTGCTATAATGATGGTATGGGCGAGTGGCGGAATTGGTAGACGCGCTAGACTCAAAATCTTGTTCGAGCAATCGAGTATGGGTTCAAGTCCCATCTCGCCCACCATTCAAGTTAAAATGGGCTATTTTGGCAGTTCTCTCTGCGCTTGCTGGTCTAGAGACCCGCCTCGCTTGATAGAAGCCAAACTAGCTCCATTTTAATCTTGAATGGTTTTTGTTAGAATAGTGAAGTGGATGATACTAATCCATGGGATCCATCGGTGGTAAATGAGGTCATGCTCCAATCGCTTGAGGCTCTCAGATAAAATAGATCGTGAAGTCGCCCTCCCAGATTGCAAGGAACAATGACGGAGGCTAGGATATCAGTTTTAGCTAAGGCGGAAATTGATAAGAGTAGACTTCTTTGCTAGCGGGGTTTGTGTGTTTGGTATCGGCGTTCTCCTAGCTTTTGTCCGTAGCGGGTACGTCGATGTTAATGATGGTAAGGTATACAACGTCGGCAACAGCGGATACGGTCGGTCACGTACGGCTAGCTCGTCTACCAACGCCTACTACCTGAACTTCAATCCTACGGACGTCAACCCGTCAAACAACAACCATCGTTGGTACGGTTTTCCCCTCCGCTGTACTTGCCGGTTTCGGTGCCGATCTGAGAAAATATATAACCCCGCTAAACAGCGGGGTTAATATGCCAGCAATACTATGATACCTTAGTATCTTGGTGCGAGTTCGCGACTATAGGCCTCATTATAACTTGAGCCGTAGCGGGAGGCCTGGGCGTAGGCCCAAAGGTAGCTGTCGGCGCGTAGGTTGAAAATCTCGGCAGGAGCTTGTTTTGAGCTGCTGGTGCCGAATGTGCCGGTGCGGATAGTAGTTGGAATAAGTGGGTCGGAGCCGTAGCTGCGACGTAAGTTTAGGTTGCGCGCGATAACAGGACCATTAAAGGCGAGCTGCTGAGTACATTGGTTGCCACTGAAGCCCGCACCATCACTACTGGTACCTTGATTGGCGTCGCTGCCGGCGGTGTAGTCGGAACACGTATTGATGGTGCCTTTGGTGCTGTCGGTACTCGTAACGATAAGCCAAGCATCAATGCGCGTAACTCCTCCGGAGATATTAACGTTTCCGTTATTAACGAAGATGATTGCTTGCGGAACGTTGTGGGTAGTATAAGGCGCGGTATCGTTGATCTTGATGTCTTGAGTGATATTCAGATCACCATTGACGGTTAATACGGTATTACCATTCACCCCACTATATAAGGCTGAAACGTCGGAGATTTTGTTGATATTTGGGTTGTTTTCGACGTCACGCAGATAGGCGTAGAGGCGAGTCATGAAAGTTGAATTGGTCGTAATTCCGGAAGCGCCAAGGGGATTGCAGTTGACGTTGGCGATTGTGAGCGGTGAGTTACTACCAACAGGGTTGTCATTGCAAATTTTCAAATCAGATGAACCGTTACTTAAGGTCGATCCAGACGCCATAGTTCGGGAAGAGTTTAGTTCTCTATTTGCGATAGTTAAGTATTCAGACCAGGAGCCATATAGTGTACGGTCGTTATTGGCGGCTTCACCGAAATTGACAGTATTGTGGCGGCTGGCGAGTGAGGTGATAATATTTCCTACTGTCATGACGCTACCATTCCAGGCGGCGGTGCTGGGTTTTTTGGCGATTGTGCGACAGGCGGCGCCGAAATTATACCAATAATCTTTTGGACTGTCGTGATGCCAGCCATTGTCGCTGGAGTTATTGCTACCTTCAATCCCATACCAGTATTCAAGGCTATATCCAAAAGAATTGCAATATTTGTGTCCAACATAATCAGGGACTTTGACGCTGGCGTCTTTGCTATAGCTATGGCTATGGCTGGTGCTGGAAGATGTATCCCAGCTTCCCGATTCGTGGTCAACGCATGCAACTAAAGTCGTACCAAAGCGTGCACGGTACATAGCGCATGGGTCGGATTTGCTATTGGAATCTATAGCGTAATTGCCAGCACTATAGCCCGCTGCCTGGTTGACTTGAAGCTTAATGGATTTCCAGCCGCTAAGACGTCGAGTTTCTTGGCTTTCGGCATGGATGCCGTCCCACCACAGCTTAGTATCTTCGCCAGCGAACATGATTTTGCTGTTGGCGTCACCCCCGGGATTTTTAGGGTCGCCTTCTGGCGATTTGGGTCGAGTAACTTCTACGCAAACTTTAGAGGAGCCTCGGTCGCTATAGGTAGCAGTATAATCATAGTGCCCCTTAACGCAACTACAACCAAATAAACCGCACACTCTTTGGTCGCAGACCCATTTACCAGTTAAACTGGCATTTTTCCTATTGTAATCTACTTTGCTGCATTTCGTTTTAGTTTCGCCTGGCTCTAGATTAATGGTGATAGATTTTTTTGCGGAGTCAGGGGTAGTAGTATGATCGCTGTCTGGGCGTAATGCTCCCCAGCTAGTACGGTCGACGTTGTAACTGTCTGTGACCGCCCAGTTAGTGGTAACGGCTCCACCGCTAGTTGTGTCTTCTGGGTTCATAGTAAAGCTACCGTGCTCGTAGCCTATGGTGTGGCTGAACTCAACCGTAACGGCAGATTTATCGGTACTGAATTTGACCGTAGCCTCTCCATCTTTTTTAGTAGTGACAGTTTTTCCGCCGGAAATATCAGGGTCGTTTATTTTAATGGTTGAAGTGGAATAGAAGCTCGTGGAACCAGTTAGGTCATCGGGGGTAATGTCTGTATCGCCGGTAGAGCAAAACCAACTAACGTTATTCCAGTTAACTCCGGCTGGAACGTCACCCCGCGCTTCAGCAATGTTGTAAGCTTTTTTGACTGTGTCGAGAGGGGCGGCATTGGAATTGTAAGTGTGCCATCCACCTGCGCCGACTGGCGCCCAAGTGCTGTTCGGAGCCATACCGACTAGGCTACTGTTGCTCCCTTTGTAAAACCACGAGGAGCGCCAATAACCTCCGACGTCTTTACATTCAGCGGAAATAGTGCCGCCTTGAAAATTATAGCCACTACCGCTCATGCCGGAAATGACAATATCGCCATCTTGTCCGGCAGGCCATTGATGATAAGTCCAGCCGCCGCCATGGCAGCTTCCGACAGTTTGAGTGCTGCAGTTAGTCGGGTTGCTGGCTGAGTTCCCTCCATCGTTACCGGCGTCGCCAATAGCAAAAAGGGTTGATGATGTGATTAAACTAGTTATTACCATGATAGCTAATGTGCCGAAGGTAATAATCATAGTTTTTTTATTCATCTTGTCCTCCTTCAGGATATTCTAAGCGTATTTTTTCATCAATAAGTTGCTCTTGGAGTTCGTTGTAGTATTCGTAGAGTGTTTGATCGTCTTTTTCGTGGGCTGCCAGCGCCATAATGTTGGCGCAACTAATGCGAGTTACTAAATCGAGACTCGTGTCTTCGCATACGGATTGGCCGATTTCTAGGATGTCTGAGTACTCGCCATTTTCGAGTAAGTAGCGCATTTGTGAGACTCGTATGACATTAGCTTCGGTGGTGTTTTGTGCGGAATTGGCAGCTTGCTGAAAAACTTCCGCGGCAGCTGCTTTGTCGGATTCATTACTTTCACCTGTGTTTTGGGCGTCTTTTGTCGCGGCTTCGTAGACTTCTTGACCGATATTGACATTACGTTCTGTTTGTTCAGACTCAGACATTTCTTCGTACGGTTTTTCATCGACGGTTGGAGCGCTTTCATTGACGCTTACAATAATCCACCAAATGAGTCCGATTACAAGTGCTACCCCCACAAGTCCACAAGAAAAGATCAGTAACCACCTGATCCTGGTAGAATGAGCTTGCTTTTTTGTGAGGGTCTCCTGATTTTGCTCGGCAAAATAATCTTTGGGACGAGCGGTTTGCGTGCCGATAGCGGCGGAATGAAATGCAATATTGGAAGAGGGGCCAGTAGCCTGCGCAGGGTTTGTGGTTTGTTCCGTAGCAGTCTGACCGGGCGAAACAGGTTCGGTTTTTTCGACTTTAGTCGAATTCGGGTACTGTAAACCCGAATTCTGTTGGGGGTTTAACTGGTTTGATGTTTCGCTCATACTTATATATTAGCATAAGTTGGTAGGTTTTGTTAAGGCTCGTCATTCGGAATAATATCAATCTTGTGGTTAATATTAGTCTTTTGGGCGGCTAGATTTTCGTTCTGAGTGATGATTTCCTTATGCCCGACGATGGCAGCATATGGTGCGAATTGAGCGGCGCGATTATTAATATCCATTGACGGGTGTTTCTTAGAGATGTGGCGTGGAAGATTAATAATATCAGAATAGTCATGAGTCATGCACGATGTCCTCCGATTTGGTGGTGACGGCTTTTGCCAGTAGCGCCATCTTCAAAATTGATGCCGCGAAGAATGGCGTTTTTGCCGTAGCGATTACGAATTTTGAGGATGGCTTTTTGGACTTGTTTCTCTTTCTGTTGATTTTTGCGTGCGAGCTTTTGTCGATGCTCGAGTTCGGTATAGTTGGTGAAGAAATCGGTTTGAGTGAGTTCGAATTCGGAACTAGCTAATACGAATTCGGATGCGGATTCGGGCTGGAGATTGTTGGCGGCGAGTGTAACCTTGCGGATAGTGAAATCTGGGTTAATTTTCGTGTGGTAGAGTTCCAAGAAGCCTTGAGTAAGGAGTTTCGTAGAGGCGGTGCGATGATTGAGGCGTAAAGTTCCCTGTACGGGCTTCGGCACGGTACGATTATAGTGGTCGGTGATGGAGTTTACGGAGCGATTTTCGCGGTCGTATTCAACAGTAAGGACGATGCTATTCGTAGTGAGCTGTTTTTGGACGAGTTCAAGGGCGAGACTATCGGCCATTTCTTTGACGATAGTCTCGGCTTGCTGAAAAGAGTAGGGGCAGGACAAAACTTGTCCAGAACTGAGGCTTTGATGTTCGGGCCGATGATGTTTGATGTCTTGGATTCCGACACATTCCCAGCCCCAACTATGGTCGATTAGAAGTTCGGCATTGACGCCAAAAAGCCCGTAAAGCAGGTCTTCGTTTTCGATTGAGCAACGCGCAATGTCGCCCATAGTATGAATATTGTGGGCGGCAAGGCGTTTGGCGTAGCCGCGGCCGACACGCCAAAAATCGGTGATTGGTGCGTGATTCCAAAGTTTTTCGCGAAAGCTCATTTCGTCAAGTTCGGCGATACGAACGCCGGCGGAATTTGGTTTGGCATGTTTCGCGAGGATATCCATAGCAACTTTAGCGAGAAACATATTGGTGCCGATGCCGGCGGTGGCGGTAATGCCAGTTTCATCTTTGACTTCAGTGATGATTCTAGTGATGAATTCGGCGGGTGATAAGTTTGACATTTTGAGGTAGCTAGTAAGGTCGCAAAAAACTTCGTCGATGGAATAGGCAAAAATATCTTCAGGTGCGAGATGCCGGAGATAGATGTTGTAAATTCTGGAACTATATTCAAGGTAGTATTGCATGCGCGGAGTGGCGACGATAAAATCAAGAGCGAGGTTGGGATTACGCTGGAGTTTCGTATTGTCGGAGGATTTGCCAAGGAAAATACCTAGGGGTGTTTTTTGTTTACGTACGGCATTGATTTCGCGGACTTTGGAATTAACTTGAAAGAGCCGGGCGCGGCCGGGGAGTCCGTAGGATTTGAGCGAAGGTGATACAGCGAGGCAGATAGTTTTGTCGGTGCGAGATTTGTCGGCGACGACGAGATTAGTGGTAAGTGGGTCGAGGCCGCGCTCGTGACATTCGACAGAGGCGTAGAAAGATTTGAGATCGATGGCGGCGTAAATTTTATTCATAAGATAAGTATATTATAATAGTAAGCATGGAAGAATATAAGTTGTTTTTAAACAAGACGCCAGGAGATGGAAAGTTTGATCGGGCGCATGCGATTTTGTTGACGCATGATGGACGAGTTTTGCTAAGATATAAAAACGGTGAGCCGCGAATTACAGGTGGGCATATTGATTTGGATGATGTTAGCTTAGAGATGGCGCTGCGGCGTGAACTTTTGGAAGAGATTAATTGTGAAATCGATCGATGTGATTATTTAGGGTATGTAAAAGTAAAAATTGACGGAGGGCGGACAGAGGAAAACTGGGCGCGGATGGTGGCGCGGGTAGCGAAAATTGGCGAACCGAAAGCGGATTCGGATCGGGAAAATAATTGGGTTTATGGTAGGACTTTAGCACCGCGCGAGATTGCGATGGAAGAGTTATCGAAAGTGGAAGTTTTTGGAAAGAATAATGCGAAGTTGCTTGACGCGGCATATAAAGTTGCACGGGAACAGGAATATTTTACGGAATTGCCGAGCACGGAGTATGAAGTGCTAAACTTTGAGTCGCACGATTAGTTTATTTTTCTTTGTACATTTTGAATAGATTTTTTAGACCGCGCTGGTTGCCGTAGTTAAGGATGGCATTGCTGTAGATTTTGATAGCAATGTGTGCAACGACGATACACGTAATTAGCAGGATGAGGATTGATAGACAAACATCCCAACTACTGGCGACACCCATCATGACGCGGAGCGGCATACAAAATGGCGAAGAAATTGGCAATAGTGAGGCGAAGATATTGAGTTCGCCAGTGGGGTTCATGAGAGTGAAATAAGCAAGATAGAAACCGATCATGGTTAAGATGACGACGGGTGTGTTGGCGGCTTGAATATCTTCGGGTTTGCTGACGGTTGCGCCAGTGACAGCATACAATAAGGCATAGACGAAGTAGCCAAGAATAAAATAGACGAGCGTAATGATGGCGAGGTATGGCGTGAAGTTGGAGAGGTCGAGCATAGCGTTAAGAATCTCGGAGTCGAGAAAACTGTAGGCGCTGAGCATGGCAGTAACGACGAAGAGTAACATCTGTCCAAGTCCAACTAAACCGATGCCAATGGTTTTGCCGAGGATGATGCTGCGAGGGCTAGTGGAAGTGACGAGAGTTTCAATGATTTTGGAAGTTTTTTCGACGGTGATGGAGCTAGAAACTTGGAAAGCGCAGAAATAAATTGCGAAGAAAAGGATGCAAGACAAAATCATCATGACGCCAATGTTGCCGCTAATTTCTTGATCATCGGTTTGATGAACGCTATGATATACGAGCGGTTTGATGCTGTCGAGCTGGTTTTTGGTGAGATGGAGATTAGCGATTTGGTTATTGATGTAAACTGATTTGATTTGTTCTGCAGTGGCATAAAGGTTTTCTGTATTGGAAGTTGCAGTGTTCTTAACGTAGTAATCGAAGTGGATGCTATCGCCGTCCTTGATTATAATAATAGCGGACGTGGAATCGTCGTCATTAATTCTTTCTTTGATAGTATCTAAGTCGTCTTCTGTCGGTTCTAGTTGGTATGGGTCTTTGCGATAGCTAATGCTGGAGTTGACGACTGCGCTGATTTCTTCGGCGAAGAGATGGTCTACATCAGAAATGAGAATTGTCTCGTTAGAATTTCCATTATTAATTTCTTGGATAAAACTCGGCACGTTGAAACCGATGACGATAAGTATTAAGATAATGAGCGTGGAAATACGAAACGATTTACGCCCAATCATGTCACGCATGGTAAATTTCGCGACGGTGAAAATGTCTTTGAAGTTATTCATCTTTTGCTCCTACTTTTTCTATAAAGATATCATTTAGGGTTGGCTTCATGATCTCGAATTTATTAATGGTGATTTTATCGGCAGTGAGCTTTTGTAATAATTCGTGTGCAGATTTTTCAGACTTGATTTTGAGGATGTAGTGAAAATCATGCTCATTTTCGATTGTAAAGTCTTTGAGGCATTTCGTAATGTCTTGGTCGGTACTTAACGTGACGCGGTTGGCGGGGTAATGCGATTTAATTTCGTCAAGATTGCCTTGGAGGACGGTTTTGCCGCGATTCATGATGAGGATGTTGCTACAAAATTCTTCAATGGTGGCCATTTGGTGAGCAGACATAATGATGAATTTGCCGTCACGCACTAAGTCGATGATGATATTTTTGAGGATTTCGGTGTTGACAGGATCAAGGCCGCTAAATGGTTCGTCAAGCACAATAAGGTCGGGGTCGTGAATAATGGCGGTCATGAATTGAATCTTTTGTTGATTCCCTTTGGAAAGTTTTTCGGCGGGGAGATTAAGATACTCTTCGACTTTGAGGCGTTTTGCCCACTTCTGGATGGCGGCTCCGGCGGTAACTTTGTCTATACCCTTGAGCTCGGCGAAGTAAAGTAGCTGATCGAGGATTTTGACCTTCGGATAGACACCGCGTTCTTCGGGCAGGTAGCCAAAGTTGACGGTCTTGCGGTCGACTGGCGCGTCGTTCCAGGTAATTTCGCCGCTATCCTTCGTAATGATGCCGAGGAGCATGCGAATGGTGGTAGTTTTGCCGGCGCCGTTGGTGCCGAGGAGACCATAGACTCCAGGTTGGTCGAGGGAGAATGAAATGCGGTCGACGACGAGTTTGCCGGCGAAAGATTTTGAAACGTCTTTTAGGATTAGACCAGACATAGTTTCCTTTCGGTTATTTTTACTAATTATATCATGGGGGGGGGGGGGCGATTTTACAAGGTCTAATATACGTCGACGCCGGATTTAAGGAGGAGATAGTTGATGGATGCGAGGGTGGCAATCATGACGATGTAGGCGAGATCGATACCGATGAAAAGTTTGGTGATGAAATCGAAGGTGAAGATTTCATGCGGATTACTAATCGTAGTATCGAAGAGGTTTTGAATGTCGGGGTCGATATTAGACCAGAGCACGAGAAATCCGAGCAGTAAGATTGCGCTGAGCCCGTAGATGATAAAACCGAAAATGATGCTGCGGAGACCGCGATGACTGTTGGTGCGGTGGCCTATAATGATTCCGGTGATACCGCAGAGCGTAATGAAGACCATTTCTACGTAGAGACCGACAAGTAGGGCGATAGTGTAATTCAACGGAGCTTGTTTGGTAAATCCGAGGCTGCCGATGAGATTTCGTCCGGTGGGGACGAAACTGAGAATCCAGAAACTAATGCCAATGCCAGCAATTACGCCGAGAATGGTGAGTAGGAGACTGAGGAATTTTGAAAGCCAGAGAGTTTTGCGGCTGACGGGCAAGGTATGGGTGAGATAGGATTCGTCGCCGTACATATTGTATTTAAAACGGCCCCAAATGCGGATGATAGAATTCAGGACAAGGCCGATGAGCATGGCGATGATGGCGTTATAGAAGACCGTATGGAGGAATTGGATGATGACCGGCGCATCCGGATCGCTACCGAAAACCTGTCCGCTAGCATCGAGAAAAGTCGGCGTATAATCGTAGGATGTGATGTTGTGGAGGATGACGCTAAGGAGCAGTAAAATGAGATAAATATTGACGGTTTTGAAAATGAATTTTAGATCGTATTTGATAAGTTTGGCGAGCATAGTTTTCCTTTATGAAATTACAAATTTGTATAAGGTTAATCCGAATTCGGATCCAGTAATTACGAATTTATGAAATTTTGGATTCATGATTGAACTTTTGGCGGAAGATTTCGTCGATCGAGGCGTGATGTTTCGTGCGTAGGGTATCGGCGTCGGCGGTGAGGAGAATTTTGCCTTGATCAATGAAAATTACTTCGTCAAGAATGCGCTCGATGTCGGCGATGAGATGAGTAGAGATAATCATACTAGCACCATCAGCGAAATTAGAAAGAATAGTATCGAGAATATAGTCGCGGGTGGCGGGATCGATGCCGCCGAGCGGTTCGTCGAGAATGTAAAGCTTGGCTTGGCGGCTCATGACGAGGATGAGCTGCAATTTTTCCTGCATGCCTTTGCTCATGGTAGAGATTTTTTGGTCGAGATTTAAGTTTAAATTTTCGACGAGTTTTTGGGCTTTTTTGACATCGAAATCACTGTAAAATTCAGTGAAGAATTTGATTGCTTCTGTGACGCGCATGGTCTTGTCGAGATAAGTGCGTTCGGGGAGGTAGGAGATAATGCATTTGCTGGCGACGCCGATTGGTTGACCGTCGACGAGGACTTGTCCGGAGCTTGGCACGATGAGGTCGTTTATAGTTTTTAGGAGGGTGGATTTTCCGGCGCCGTTGCGACCGAGTAGACCAATAATTTTGCCGCGCGGGATAGTGAGGTTAATATCGTCAAGGATGATGTGCTTGTTGATAATTTTGGTAAGATTTTTACATTCGACGAGTGGTGGTTGGTTAGATGCGGATTGCGTAGTTTTTGCGGTCTTTGCAATTTTTGTGGGCATTATTTAATTCCTCCTTTTGCCTTTAAAAAATCTAATGCAGTTTTTGAATCGAAACCGAGTTTTTGCATATCAGTGAGATAGGCTCTGGCTTTTTCGCTGGCGAATTTTTCGCGATATTTCGTGATGAGTTTGGTGTTAGTCGTAACGTATTTGCCGTTGGTGCGTTCGGTGTAAATAAGTTTTAAATCTTCAAGCTCGGCGAGAGCGCGCTGCATGGTATTTGGGTTAACCTTAGTAGTGAGCGCGAGGTCGCGAACTGAAGGTAGTCTTTCGCTGGGCGGGATTTTGCCGGAAATAATATAGAGTTCGAGTTGCTCGACGAGCTGAATGTAAATTGGGCGGTCGCTTTGAAAATTGAAATTATCCATCATATATCTATTGTATTACTTACTTAATACAATAGTATGGTAAAGTTTGACATAAGTCAAGCAGAAAATGCGTACTTGATATATAATATATGCATGAAGAAGTTGTCGAAACGAGTAAGAATTGGAACGATTATATTAGCAGTGGTGCTTTGTGTCGGAGTAGTAGGGGTGACGGTATGGTTAATTCTTGGGAAGGCAAATGAAACGACGAATGAGGTTGTGGACGAGAACACGGAAACGACGGGCGTGGAGGAGGTTGCTGAGTTTGTGGAGCCAGAGTTTGAGGGGGTGAGTGCGGAAATGATCGCAGCTATACGGCTGGAAAGATATTATTTGGAGAAGAATCTCGAGCGATATGCGGCGTACGCACGAGATAATGTGGATTTGACGGCGGAAGAGGTTGTGCGCAACGTGAATTCTAACCTTGATCGTACGCGCTATGTGGACGTGAAGGATGCAGATCTGTCATATGGTGTACTCGCGATGATAAATAAGTATAATTATCTTGGGAATTATGAGCCGGATGATTTGGAGTACTTGGGCGATGGCTATACGAATGGTACGGCACCGTATATGCGACGCGAGGCGGCGGAGGCGTTTCGGAAAATGGCGGATGCAGCGCGGGTGGAGGGGTTGACATTGATGAATATATCAGGATATCGGAGTTATAGCCTGCAGGACTGGCTCTATAATAACTATGCAGCGCAAGATGGATATGCGCTAGCAGACACGTATTCTTCGCGACCGGGATATTCGGAGCATCAAGCGGGACTAGCAACGGATATTAATTCGGTCGAAGTGAGTTTTGCGAATACGGCGGAGTTTCAATGGCTGCAGGAGCACGCGGCGGATTATGGATTTATTATGCGCTACCCGGATGGTCTAGAATATATTACGGGATTTTCGTATGAGCCGTGGCATTATCGTTATGTTGGAGTAACAGCGGCGCAGCAAATTGTGCGTGAGGGCTTGACGTTTGATGAATACTACGCGTATTATGTAGAAAAGTAAAGGAGAATAAAATATGTGGTGGGTGATTTTAGTTGAAGGGTTGGTAATTTCGATTTTAGGGTCGATTTTGCATTTTACGTATGGGTGGAGCAGGGGTAATAAATTTGTAGCGATTTTTTCGGCGGTAAATGAAAGCACGTGGGAACATATTAAACTGGCGCTTTCGAGTATCTTTGGGTGCACGTTGATCGATATGTGGTTTTTGGGAGACAATCCGAACTATTGGTTCGCGAAGAGTATGGAGTTTATCACGCCGGTGATTGTAATTCCCCTGATTTTTTATGGTTATACGGCGATTTCGAAGAAGCCGATTTTGCCAGTGGATATTAGCTCGTTCATTGTGGCGGCGTTTGCGAGCGCAGGCGTGTTTGTTTGGATGCTAGGTCTGAGGCCGATGGGTGAGAGCGGGATGTATGTGAGTATGATTATTACAACGATTATCATGGTGGCATATTTACTATTGACGCGGTTTCCGATGCACAATTTCTTGTTTCGTGATCCGACAAATGGCAAGTATGGGTTGGCCGCAGCGCAAGGCAAGGTGCGACGAAAACGAAAGTAAGGCTTTCGGACAATCAAAAATCGCCGCGATGATGCTGCGGCGATTGTAAAAAATGGTTGATAGTTACTAATATCGCGGCTGTTGAGGGGCTTAGAATTCGAGCAGTAAATGTAAGATTTTAGGTTCAGTCTGCTTAGGACCGCTGAATCCGTAGCCGCCGCCAATTTCCTGAAAACCGAGTTTATTATACATCTGGCGGGCAGGAATATTATCTTCCAGGCAATCTAAACGAAAGCTGCGGTAACCTCTTTTCTCCATCATATCAATGTAGCGATTCACGAGTTCGTACCCGATGCCAAGTCCGCGGACCACGGGATCGATACAGAGATTAGTGATCAGTATGCTGTCATTTGGAATTGATTTACGTTCAGCCATTACGTTACGAATGTAATGGCTGATGACGAATTCAGAACGTTCGTCATCAAAAACGCTATAGTCGAAGTTCGGCCTCGTAGCTGCATCTAATCCGCCGATGATACCAAGTGGGTAACGATCGCGGCGTTCACTGATAACGCAAAAATTTCGGTAATAATATAAAAATCCTTCGGCATAGAGCCAAGGTTCAATGAAATCCGTGAACTGATGTTCAGATTCACGCCAGAAAGGATAAATATACGGGTCCGTATGGTAAATAAGTCTACCGATTTGATGCATGTTATCGCTTACGCAGGCCTTGTGGAAATCATAAGTGTAATTCATATAAAATACCTCCTAGAAAAGAATTTCGGCGTGCAAAACTATCAACAAATTAGTAATGTACGCCCCATACTTCCATTATAGCACACTTTTTCGTAAAAGTCAAGAAAACAGGCAAACTTTCGCTTGCCTGTCGGTAGTATAATGATACTGTGATTATTTATCCCAGTCGAAACCCTCGCCGAAATGCCCATATCGAGCGGTCGGCTCGTAGATCGGACGTTTCAGGTCAAGATATTTGATAATTCCCTGCGGAGTAAGGTCGTAGCCGGAGATCTGTTCGGTCTGTCCGTCGATGATGACGGTGGCTTCGAGTGGTTCGGCGTGACCAATGGCGTAAGCGAGACGGACGAAAACTTCGTGAGCGTTACGGTTATGTAGATAATCGACGGCGATGCGGCGCGCCATATAAGCGGCGGAGCGGTCAACTTTGGAGGGGTCTTTGCCGGAGAAAGCGCCGCCGCCAATCGGAATGCGCGGGCCGTAGTTGTCGACGATGAGCTTGCGACCGGTGAGACCGGTATCAGCTTCGAATCCGCCTTGGTGCCAGTCGCCAGCAGGGTTGAGATGTAGTTCGATTTCGGACTGGTCGGGAGCGGGAGATAGATTATGTTCAGTGATGAAGGCTTGGACGAGTTTTTTGAGCTCGTCCTGCGAAACATTTTGGAAGCTAGCGACGATGGAGTTAATCCAAGTTTCACCGTTTGCGCCGTCATGAATCGTGACTTGGGTCTTGCCGTCGTAGGGGTGTTTCGCGTAGATATATTGATTCAAACGACGTGAGAGTATGACTTCAAGCGGCAGGAGTTCAGGAGTCTCGTCGCAGGCGTAGCCGATCATGATCCCCTGGTCGCCAGCGCCGCCCGTGTCGACACCTTGGGCGATTTCGGGACTTTGTTCGACGAGATTTAACATGACTTTCATGTCATCACCTGCGATACGGTGGGCAATATTCTCAATATCGACATTTTTAGCATTAGAGGTAACTTCACCGGTAATGAAAATTTGTTTATGGCCACCACAGACTTCGACGGCGACACGAGAATTGGGGTCTTCGGCGAGATAGGCGTCGAGGACGGCGTCAGAAATTTGGTCACAGAGTTTGTCGGGGTGTCCTGGCGAAACGCTTTCCGCCGTGCGATAAATCGTATAGTTTTCCATATCACCAGTATATACTTATGTTATAATAAGGGCAAGATGAGAATTGCGATTTTTACGGATATTTATGCGCCGTGGAGTAATGGTGGAATTGCTTCGTCGATTAAGGCGCAGAAAGATGAACTGGAAAAATTAGGACACCGAGTGACGGTGTTTTGTCCGGGGTTTAATGCGCGCGAGAAAAACGTGATTACGGTGCCGAGCTATAAGCATTTGAGAGTTAATGGTGCGGTGATGGCGCGGATGCCGGACGTAGTGGAGGAGTTTGTTCTAGAAAAAGTGCCAGATTTTAATAAATTTGATGTCGTGCATGTAAATTACGAGGCGGGTTGTAGCATTGCGGGGATTCGGTTGGCGAAGAAGTTCGGGATTCCGTTGGTACAGACGATGCATGGTCGAGAAGATCAGGCGATTGCGATGAACGTGCCAGGTCCATTTAAGCGACTGGTGGCGGGGTGGTTGAATAGGAAGCATCGTAAGTATCTTGAGCATGGCGTGCGGGTGAAACGAGACAAGTATCAGGCGCCGACGAAAACGCGAGCGAAGATGTGGGAGATGATGGTGAACCATGCGAATCAGGCGGATGTCGTAACGACGCCTTCGGGTCATTTTGCGAAAAAGTTGGAACATTATGGTGTCGAAAGGCCGATTATCGCGATGTCGAATGGTGTAGCGGATGAGTTAGTGAACGAGGATTTTGCGGAACGTGAATTGGAAGACGGTGCGGTGCTGAAGATGATTTGGAATTCGCGTTTGTCGCGCGAGAAGCGGATTTTGCCGTTTCTACGGGCGGTGGCGGAGTTGAAACGACCATATATATTATATGTTTATGGGTGTGGTAATGACTATAAGCGGGCACAACGTTTTGCAAAGAAGCACGGGATGAAAGTAAAGTTTTATGGTGAGACGCCGCGGAAGAAGATTCTGGCGAGGATGCGAGAGGCGCATCTTGGGATTATGGCGTCGTATAATTTTGATACGCAGGGTATGACGCTCTTGGAAGCAGAAGCGACAGGGCTGCCAGTGTTCTTCTGTGATCCGGAGATGATGGAAGTGGTGCCACGGGAGAGCTTTGTGATCGCGGGCGGTCCGGAGTCGGAAGCGATGGCGATTGCACTGGAAAATATGCCGGCGGAAAAGGTGGCGAAGATGAGTAAGAATATGCTGAAGAATCGGCAGGAAGTTTTGCAATCGAAACAAGCGAAGAAGCTGATTGCGGTTTATCGGCAGGCGATCAAAGAAGCGAAAAAATAAAACTAGCGGCTCATGTGAGCCGCTATGGGTTGTCGGAATGGTTGGCGGTGCGAGATGTTGCGTATTGTGGGCTTGTCCGCCTGTAGGACCTTGTCCAGCTTTGGACTAAAGTTTCGTCTTCACTTCCGTCAAACGGTTAAGTTTGCAAACGAATAAAAGCAATCCGATTGCGCAGAAGATAACCGTGACAGTTATCTTGGCGGCGAGTGGCCAGGCTGTACTCCAGAGGAGTAATCCGACTGCGAAGACAATTAGCGCGACATAAAGCCAGCGTCGAATCAGGACGATACAGTTGCCGAGCCGAGGCTTAGTTTTAAGCCAGTTGAGCCGGAGTGGCGGAAAATCGTAGGCTAAGGTTTGAATGGAAAGGCCGATAACGAATGCTCCGACGAGAGCTGCGGTGCCAATTGCGCGACTGATACAGGCCGCAACATAGACACAGGTTACGGTTCCGAGCAATAGATCTGACAATTGATCGATTTCGCTGGCGTATCTGCGCCACCAGCGATATTTGCCATCGTCGGGGTAGTGATAGCGCCGCGCCAGCGGTCCGTCAACCGCATCAAAAATCTGTCCAACGAAGAATACGCAAAGGGCGTATTCGGGCTTGGTATGGTACCAAGCCATTCCGAGAATGATAAAAGCACAGCAACATTCAAGTAGCGTGCAAACGTCAGCTAAATGGTACTTCTTCATAAAACCACCTCCAGTCACAATAGTAAGAAGTTTGCTGATGTTCTAGATTATATCAAGAAAAGTTGGAAAAGTCAAATCTACAAAAAGCTATTGCTAATTAAGTTATTGTGATATACTTAGAAGGTTGGTGTGAAAAAAGTACCATGCACTTGAAAAGGAAGGTGGAACTTTTATGTTGAAAATTAAGAAATTCGTAGCCACAGCTTTGGCTTGCGCGATGGTATTCGCCATGTCCGCTACGGCATTTGCGGCCGAGAATGAAGTAGCAGTAGGGGAATCAGTTTCAGATAGTATCGCCGACAGTGATGCTGTCAGTCCTCGTACTACTAAAATTATTGCAGTCAGCAATGGCTATGTAAATATGACGGGCAATGACCTGCGAGCTCCCCATGGCAACGGCTGGTTTTATTACCAGGTAAGTAGCGGCGGGTACGATGGATGGAGTTATAAGATTAATTGTCTGATGTATGATTCTAACGGTAACGTGGTCTGGCGTGGGGACGATATATGCGGAGTTGCAGCAAATGGTAAGCTTGAATATGGCGGTAATGTCGTACGAATTGATTTGCAAATTGCTCCGCGAACTATACTCACTTCAGTGAAGACTTTTAATGTTACTGTAACGTATTAATACCGTCAAGAATAACTTTGCGGTTTTAGTTTGAAGTATAGATAACGGCTTAGTAGCTTATTTAGACCAGAAAGCATGGTTTTCACCCAACGCATCCCTGACTTCGGTCGGGGATTTTTTCATGCATTGTATTAAGCGCGTGATACAATAGTAATATGACAATCAAATTAGAAAATCTTAATAAAAAGTACGGTAAAAAACCTGTGCTCTTCGATATCAACCTAGAGATTCCGACTGGTAGCTTCACGATGCTGCGAGGCGTGAGTGGGTCGG
>CAPFSK010000005.1 GCA_948614045.1 uncultured Candidatus Saccharibacteria bacterium
AGTAGCTATTTCTCATCTCCATTCTTCCATTGGCTTCAGGCACGGCAGCGGAGGGAGAAACCATAGTAACGACCGACACTATTTGATGGGCCGACGCCGGTGGAATATACGCCTAAGTAACGTGCGTTAGTGGATGAGCTAGCCGTACGCGACCAATGATAGCTCCTTTCTCCAAAGTTGCTAATGCATCCACTATCCAGATTAGTATATCCACTACGGACAAAAGCCAATGGTAACTGTACTATGGTGGTGGCGCCGGTGGTACCGCTAGTAGCGTTGCAGTTAGCTATTCGTCAAGCAAAGAGATAATCTGGGCGCCATATTTTTCGAAGTCGGCTTTCACGTCTGGACGCTCAAGCCAATCAAAACCCTTAGTGCGCCCGACGTAGCCAACCTTTTTGCGTAAAACTCTCCCGGTAGGATGGCGGCCGGCCGTCGTTCCCTGACCCTGGTCATATTCATATTCTTCTAAGACTAGAATATCACCTGGCTCACAGTCAAAATCATTTACACGATACTCAAAAGTTTTACGTCCGCTGGCAATTTCGTCAAAATATTCCTTACTGAGCTTTTTATGAATTTCGCGCATCTTGTACTTAGTATAGCATTAATCCACATTCTCGAGATCATAATCGATTGTGACAAGATATTTATAATTCGGATACTCACGCCGCATAGCACTCGTAATCTGGCGTTTGATTTTTTCAGAAAAATGCTCATCGACGACGAGATCGAACGTAATCAATTTCTCGTCATCATCGACATAGAAGGCATGCATTTGGCGAACTTCGGGATAATCGTTGAGTAAAGTTAAAAGAAAATCTTTGATTTTGCGCTTCTCGGGCTGGTCGGAGTTTTCTGCGTAAATACCAATCGTTAACCGAACCTCAAAACGCGTAAAAACTCGATGCGAGATTTCGCGCGTGAGGCGATGAATGTCTTTTGCAGTCAAACTATCTGGAATTTGAATCTGGACAGAACCAATCAAATCAGTCGGGCCGTAATTATGCAACATTAGATCGTAAGCACCACTGACTTCCGGGAAGGTGCAAATTTGATGCTTAATCTTGCGCATGAGCTCACGATCCGCAGTGCCGCCCAGGATATCGTCCGAAGCCTGCATCATAATCTCAAAACTGGTGCGCATGATGAAGAGCGAAATGATAGCGCCGAGAATACCGTCAATGCTAATCTGAAAAATCAGGGTCACAGCAATACCAATGAGCGTCGCAAACGACAAGAGCGCATCAAAAAGCGCATCGACGCCAGAAGCCGCTAGACTACTTGAGTCATACTTGCGCCCCATACGACGAACATAGGTGCCGAGAGCAAGCTTAACGATAATTGCCAAGACAACGACGGCAATCGTCGCCCAAGAGTAGTCCGCGAGTTCGGGGGTAATGATTTTTGGAACGGATTCAAAGAGTGCCATCAGGCCAGTGATGAAAATAATCATGCCGACGACGAGCGCGGAAATGTATTCGGAACGACCATGGCCGAAAGGATGACCGGAATCTGGGCGGCGAGCGGCAAGTTTCGTACCGACAATCGTGACGACCGACGAGAGGATGTCGGTAAAATTATTAACTGCATCGAGAATAATGGCAATCGAGCCGGCGATAACCCCGACAAGCATCTTCAAGCCAACCAAAACGACATTCGAAATAATGCCAATGAAACTGGCGCGGACGATAGATTTTTCGCGATTCATTATTATATCATACCAGAAGTTGATAATAGCGCCAAGAGTCCTACAAAAAACTTCCCCTTGCGGGGAAGTTTTTCTATAGTCGCTGAGACTAATTACTTGATGATGCTGGTAACAACACCAGAACCGACGGTCTTACCACCTTCGCGGATAGCGAAGCGGTCATTGTTGTTCATAGCAATTGGTGCGAGCAACTTGACCTTGAAGGTAACCGTATCACCAGGCATGACGATTTCTTTGTCGGCTGGAAGTTCAACTTCACCAGTCACGTCAGTGGTGCGGAAGTAGAACTGTGGCTTGTAACCCTTGGAGAATGGAGTGTGGCGACCACCTTCCTCTTTCTTCAAGATGTAAACCTGAGCCTCAAACTCGGTATGTGGAGTGATCGTGCCTGGGGCAGCGATGACCTGACCACGCTCGATCTGATCGCGTTCAATACCGCGGAGCAACAGACCAGCGTTGTCGCCAGCTTGGCCCTGATCGAGAGTCTTATGGAAGGCCTCAATACCGGTAACAACCGATTTCTGAGTATCTTTAAGACCAACGATTTCAACTTCGTCGTTCAACTTGACAACACCCTGCTCGATACGACCGGTAGCAACCGTACCACGACCCTTGATCGAGAAGACGTCTTCGACTGGCATCAAGAATGGCTTATCGAGATCATGTTCTGGAACCTCAAACCACTCATCCATAGCCTTGACGAGCTCCATGATAGCATCTTCGTTAGCAGCATCGCCTTCGAGGGCTTTCGTCGCAGAACCCTTAATGATTGGGGTATTGTCACCATCGTAACCGTACTTATTCAAGAGGTCGCGGACGTCCATCTCGACGAGTTCGACGAGTTCTGGGTCAGCGAGATCCATCTTGTTCAAGAAGACGATAATCTTTGGAACGTTCACCTGGTGAGCGAGAAGGACGTGCTCACGAGTCTGTGGCAAAGGACCATCATTCGCCGCAACGACGAGGACAGCACCATCAACCTGAGCCGCACCGGTAATCATGTTCTTAATGTAGTCAGCGTGACCTGGCATGTCAACGTGAGCGTAGTGACGACCTTCAGATTCGTACTCTTGGTGGGAGGTAGCAATCGTGATACCACGGGCCTTCTCTTCTGGAGCGTTATCGATCTGGTCATAAGCAACAGCTTTGTTAACATCCGATGGAAGTTTCTTTGCGAGTACATTCGTAATCGCAGCCGTCAAGGTAGTTTTACCATGGTCAACGTGGCCCATCGTACCAACGTTAATATGTGGCTTGGAACGGTCAAATTCTGCCATTCTTTCTCCTTTTAATTATTATTTGTGTCGGAGCGCTAATATCAACCAGCCCCAACTCTACTCTTATATAATATATGATTATTTAGGGATTGTAAAGAGGAAAAATAAGAAAGGCTTATCTTTCTATTGTATCATACTTTTCCGAAGAAGTCAATGGTTTTATACTACTTTTTCTTAGTTTTTGCAGTTTCCTGTATCTCCGTAATCTGGTCACGCAACATCGCGGCTTTCTCGAAATCAAGATTAGCAGCGGCGAGCTGCATTTGTGACTGCAACTCTTTAATAAGGCTGGGAAGCTCCTCTTTTGGAACGCGCTTCAAATCAAGCCGAGCAACCTCTTCCTTTTCAGGAATAATCGCGCGTAATCCCGCACTAATTTCTTTCTTGACGGAATGAGGGGTAATGTTATGTTCAATATTGTATTCCTGCTGAATCTCGCGACGACGATTGGTCTCAGTAATAGCCTTCTCCATACTTTCGGTAATATGGTCGCCATACATAATCACATGACCGTTTTCGTGACGGGCAGCGCGGCCAATAGTCTGAATCAAAGCGCTTTCGCTGCGCAAAAAGCCTTCCTTGTCGGCATCAAGAATCGCCACAAGGCTGACTTCCGGCAAATCTAGCCCCTCGCGCAACAGGTTGATCCCGACCAGCACATCATAGACCCCGGCGCGCAAATCGCGCAGAATATCACCACGTTCAAGCGTGTCGATATCGGAATGAATATACGCCACCTTAATATCGCGCTCCTTGAGATAATCGGTCAAATCTTCGGCCATACGCTTCGTCAGAGTCGTGACCAGCGTTCGTTGCCCCTTCGCGATTCGCTTATCAATCTCTTCCATCAAGTCATCAATCTGCCCTTCAGAGCCACGCACTTCGATCTCGGGATCAAGTAGACCAGTCGGGCGAATCACCTGCTGAGCCGGTTCGGGTGAATTTTCCAGCTCATACTGCCCAGGCGTCGCCGAAACGTAAACTGCTTGATTAACGCGTTTCTCAAACTCACCAAAAGTCAGCGGGCGATTATCAAGCGCGCTCGGGAGACGGAAGCCATACTCAACGAGCGTCATCTTGCGAGCATGGTCGCCGTTATACATGCCCCGGACCTGCGGCAGAGTCATATGACTTTCGTCAACCAGCAGGAGAAAATCTTTTGGAAAGAAATCAATCAAAGTTGCGGGTGGCTGACCAGCCTTGCGGCCGTCGAGATGGCGCGAATAATTCTCAATACCCTTAACAAAACCCGTCTCCTTCAGCATCTCGAGGTCGTATTTCGTCCGCTGACTCAGTCTTTGGGCTTCGAGGAACTTATCATGTTTCTCGAAATACTTCATGCGCTGATCAAACTCAACTTGGATGCCGTCGAGAGCCTTTTCGAGCTGATCTTTTGGAGTAGCGTAGTGGGTGTTCGGGAAGATATGGACGCGGTCAGGCTTTTCGCGAGTCTCGGCAGTCAACGGGTCGATGATGCGCACAGTCTCCAGAGTATCGAAACCGAATTCAAACCGGTAAGCCCATTCCCCGCTCGCTGGAAAAAGGTCGACCGTATCACCCATGACGCGGAAATTGCCGCGCTCGAAAGCAAGGTCGTTGCGGTGGTATTGCATGGCAACGAGGTAGATCAGGAAGTTCTGCTGGGAAAGTTGCTGATTTGCCAACCCCACATTTCCATCTGCAATAGTCTGCAAAGCGGCTTCGGTGAGTTCGGATTTTAGCATTTGCTCTTCGCCTTTCGCGAGGAAGTTTTCCGTCAACGAGCCAGCGATTTGCCACTGACCGTCAACTTTCACGAGCGGTAGAGACATTTCGGTATAATGATCTGGTGAGCCGATACCGTAAATACAAGAAACCGACGCGACGACAATCGTATCGGGACGAGTCAGGAGCGCAACGGTCGCAGCGTGGCGCAGGCGGTCAATTTCGTCGTTAATTGCGGAATCTTTTTCGATATAAGTATCAGTACTGGCGATATAGGCCTCCGGCTGGTAATAATCGAAGTAGCTAACGAAATAATGGACTTCGTTATTCGGGAAAAACTCGCGAAATTCAGAGTAAAGCTGTGCGGCAAGAGTCTTATTATGCGCTAAAATCAGAGTCGGCTTCTGAACGTTTTGGATAATATTTGCCATCGTAAAAGTTTTGCCCGAGCCAGTCACGCCGAGCAAGGTCTGCTCGCGTACACCAGCTTTCAGGCCATCCGTGAGCTGTTTGATCGCGAAAGGCTGGTCGCCGGTCGGCTGATATTTAGAAACAAGTTCAAACTTTGGCATATGTAATATATTATAGCACGCCAGCATAGGGCGTTTCATAATAGTAGCCGACATAAGAAAAGACGCCCGCGAGGAGCGTCAATTTTCTTGAAAATAAGATACTGATACTGGAAGGGCTACTTCATCGCCGGCAGCGACTCAAACATGAAGAAAATGATGCAATATTCACCGCTCGGCACTTCGCCCAGAGTAATCATCTGCGTCGTCGAGCCGTCTAAGCTTGCGCTAATCAGTGGCGTCTTCGTGAACTCACCGTCACTGCGACAGATGATTGCCACAGCGGCGCCACCATCATTATCGGTCGGCCAGAGCGCAAGGTCGGTCGCGATCTCCAGCTCCAAAGTATCGGAAATGAAACCAGCATCTTCGCCGCCCCAACCGAGCAAGACCTCCAATCGATTTTCCTCGTCTGCCTGCAGAATATCGGCGTAATTCAACGTAATTACGACGTCCTCCTGCGTCTCGTCCGACGTATTGCGGAGATAAACTGCGACTGCGTAGTCGCGTTCGTCACTGAGCGTGAAACTACCGCCACTGAAGTCATCGACGCGCAATTCACCGGTTTTGTCCGTGAGGTCGGTAATTCTGATAAAATTACCCTCGTCACCCCAAGCGCCAAAATTCTCCGATGTGTTAAAAGGCGATTTTTTAGTGACTTCTGTCGCAGATCCGCCAACCTCTGCGGCAGGATTGGCCGAGTTTTGGTCTCCCGCGGATTTTTGACAACCGGAAAGCGTGACGCAAAGCGCCACAAGTAGCATTAGCATTGCCTTTTTCATAAAGCAACACCTCCTTTTTTTGAAATTTGCGGGCTAATTTTATGCTAAAAACGCCAAAAACAGCCCCCATACTTACATTGTATCATGAATTACCGGAAATGTCAATAGTTCAGCAGCTCGTAATACTCTGCTTCGCCAATAATCGGGATACCGAGTTTCTCAGCTTTTTCGGTCTTACTTTTCCCTGGCTTTTCGCCGACAATCAGCGCGGTCGTATTCTTCGTCACACTGCTAGTAACCGTAGCGCCGAGCGCACGCAGCTTGTCTTCGGCCTCCTCACGGCCCAAATTACTTAGCGTTCCGCTAATAATATAGCTCTTGCCGACTAGTGGTAAATTACTAGTATCCTCGTAGACCGGCTGTACGCCGAGCGCTTTCAGCTCTTCGAGCAGCTTCACATTATCCTCATCAGCAAACCAGGCGACGATTGACTCGGCAACAATCTGCCCAACATCGGGGAGTTTCATCAACTCTTCTTCGGTCGCTTCCTGCAACTTTTCGAGACTGCCGAAACCTTGCGCTAAGGTCACGGCAGTTTGAGCACCAACATGGCGAATGCCGAGCGCCGTAATAAATTTCGCGAGTGGCGGGCGTTTCGAGGCAGCGATTGATTCGACGAGCTTACGCGCGGAGAGTTTGGCAAAACGCCCCAGCTGCGCGACTTTTTTCACATCGAGGCGATACAAATCAGCAATACTCTTCACGAGGCCAGAGTTCACTAGAAGTTCGACGTTTTTCTCGCCCAGACCATCAATATTAAGCGCGGGCTTTGAAGCATAATACTCCAGCGCACGCTTCAAGATAAAATCGGAACTTTCGCCCTTTACACGGTAAACTACTTCGCCTTCGGGGCGTTCAAATTCGAGCTCAGGATACTGTTTTTTCAGAGCTTTCTGGTAATCGAAGGGGTCCGCGCCCTCGGGACGCAGACTAATCAGTACCTCCTTCACCTGCGGGATAATGTCACCAGCCTTATAGATAATCACGGTGTCACCAATACGGACGTCGAGACGTTTAATCTCATCGGCATTATGCAGGCTGGCGTGGCGCACGGTGCTGCCAGCGACAACGACGGGGTCGAGGATGGCGACGGGAGTGGCGGCGCCGGTGCGTCCGATGCTAATCACGATATCGCGGACCCGTGTCGTAGACTCCTCCGCCGGAAACTTGAACGCAACGGCGCCGCGCGGCGTCTTGCCGACGATTCCGAGCTTAGCGTAGACCGCACGGTCATTAACTTTGATCACCATACCGTCGGTATTAAACGGTAAAGTCTGGCGATAGTCGGCAAGACGCCCAATTTCTTCCAGGACCTCGGAGAGGTTCTGGAATACATGATCCTCGCCGCTAGTGCGAAAACCAAGCTGGCGGAGCTTCGCATAGGCTTCGGAGTGCGTCGGCAGGTCGGGTTCAACTAAATCGTACGCCATGAACTTTAGCCGACGCCGCGCGGCCACGCGCGGATCAAGCTGGCGGATACTACCGGCAGCGAGGTTCCGCGGATTTGCGAACGGCTTTTCGCCAGCCTTAACCTGCTTCGCATTTAGCTCCTCGAAATCTTGCTTGAAAATTACGATTTCGCCCCGCACTTCGACATGCCCCGGTTCATCAATCCGCAGCGGGACATTCTCAATCGTACGCACATTCATCGTCACATCTTCGCCAACTAGACCATCGCCCCGCGTCACCGCGCGTTCCAGCAATCCGTCTTGGTAATGCAGAGCGCAGGCCAGCCCATCCATCTTAATGTCAGTAAAATAGCCCTTGATTCGACCATCCGCAGTTATACCTTGCTCCAGCATTAGCTTCTCATCGGCGCGCACCCAATCGCGAATTTCCGCCTCAGAAAAAACATCAGCTAATGAAATCATGCGCTGAGCGTGCGTCACCTTCGTAAACTTATCAAGTGGCTTCCCGGCAACTCGCTGGGTCGGCGAATCGGGCGTAATCAGCTCCGGGAATTGTTTTTCCAACTCTGCCAATTCATGTTTCAACGAGTCGGCCGCCGCCTCCGACATGGTTGACTCATCCAACACATGATAATGATACCGATAATCATTGATTAGCTCACGCAACTTCAAAATGCGCTGCTCCGCCTCAGTTTTGTTCATTTTACCTCCACAGTTATATTTATTATAACAAAAATAGCCCCCGAGGGGACTATTTTTGGACTTTGGAAATTTATTTTTCGGCTTTTTCGTCAGATTCGTCGGTCTTCTCGACAATAGCTGGCTCAGCAGCTTTTTTGGATTTCTTCAAACCCATCGGGAAGATAATTCCAAACAAGCCCTTACAGGCGTAGACCACGCCGAGTGCGATGACGCCGGTGTAGACCGTATAGGTGCCGCCCGGGCGAGCGGAATTATAAGAGGCGATGCTGACGCCAGCGCCAAGCGCGGCGGCGGCTAGGCCGATGGCGAATTCTTTGATAGCTTTCTTGCGAGCTGTAGTTTTTTCTTGATTTTTATCCATAACTATATTATATCACACTTCGGCATTTTAGTAAACCCCAGGCGTCTACTTCTCTTTATAATCAAGCAGCCAGCGGTAGTAAATATAGATATAAGTCGTTGCGTAGATAAAGACGAAGCAAGTACAAGCGACCAGGAACGCCGAGACCACCGGCCAACCGACCAACCAACCCCAGATACTTTTCAACCACATGTCAAGCAAGATAATCGGCAACATGACAATAATATAAATCAGCGCCACTACTAATATGAGGTACAAAATCCTGATAATAATCCTAATCCGCCGACCAGCAGTCAAATCCGACGCGGCCAGCATGGCGCGAATCGGGTACATACCA
This sequence comes from uncultured Candidatus Saccharibacteria bacterium, assembly GCA_948614045.1. Classification (GTDB taxonomy): domain Bacteria; phylum Patescibacteriota; class Saccharimonadia; order Saccharimonadales; family Saccharimonadaceae; genus Nanosyncoccus. The sequence goes on from CAPFSK010000005.1 coordinate 8,853, forward strand.
GGAGCGGTCACAGCGACGAGCGCCATGAGCGAGCTCGACAAAAGATAACCACTGAGCAACAGCATAAGTGCAACAAAGATAAAATACACCAACGCATAGAATGGCGTATTTAGAAAACCGGTCATCACGGCAGCGGAGTAGGTAATCGCAACCAACATCAGCGGCAAAGCCTGAACGAAAATAATAGCAAAAATCACCAGCGTCGCGAGTAGCGGTCCAAGTGAGTTGTACAACCCATCACGCAGCCGCGGCTGTTCGCCGGCGAAGAAATGACGCAAGAGAAAAATCGTCACGAGCCACATAATCAGGAATAGCACAATCATAAACATCATGCCGGATTCATCCATGCCAGTGTCGAGGCCACCGGTCGTAAAAGTCGAGAACAAGATCAGCCCAGCTTTCGCAAAATTGCCAATTTCCCCGGCAGCTAGCTCGGCACCAGACTCGTCAATCGCCGCACCGACTTCTTGATAAGTTTCCTCGCTCATCAATCCAACGATCACCGTATAGAGCAAAACCATGAGCAGCACGAACGGCAAAAAGGTCCGCCAATGCGAGAAAATCGTCTTGAAAGTCAACATCGCGTGACTAAGTAGACCCGGCGTCTCAGTCGCTCGGGTATAATCTTCGCGGTAGGAACGCTTAAATGACTTATGCAGATGAATATGCTCGGCACGTTTTGCCTGAATTTTGGAAATTTGGGCGCCGATTTTTCGTCCAAATTTGGAGTTTTTTAGCTTCGATTTCGCTTTAGAGAGCATTTTTGGCGCTTTTCGCGGGGGTTTGGTCGTTTTTGGTAGTTTCGGCGCTTTAGTTTTTCCTCTACCGCTGATGCCTTCTCCGCGCTTCCTAGAAGGTGTTTTTGCCATGTTCAAGCCTTTCAATGCGTTTTTCGATCGGAGGATGGGTACTAAACAGGTTGCTTAGCATGCCTTTTTTCAGGGGATTATTAATAAACAAGGCTTCGGTCGCGGGGTTCTGATGTTTCATCGGGCGAGCATGAGTATCGAGTTTCTTCAAAGCAGAAATCATGCCCTCGGGATAACGGGTGAGGTGAGCGGCGCTAGCGTCAGCTAAATACTCGCGCTCGCGAGAAACCGCCATTTGCGCCACAGAGGCAGCGACTGGCGCCAAAATCGACGTCAAAACTAAAACGATCAGCGCAATCGGGCTACTGTCCTCGTCGTCGTGATTACTAGTCAGCCACATCATGCGAATCCCCATGTCAGCAATCAGACCGACGACACAGACGAGGCCAAAAGTAATCATCGAAACGCGAATATCATAATTCTTCACGTGCGACATTTCGTGCGCCATGACGGCGGTGAGTTCCTTATTATCCATAATGTCCAGTAGACCAGTAGTCGCAGCGACGACTGCATGTTCGGGATCGCGACCAGTTGCGAAAGCATTCGGCGCCGGGTCGTCGATAATGTAAACCTTAGGCATCGGTAGCCCGGCGGTAATTGCTAGATTTTCGACGGTATTATAGAGGCGCGGGTTATCACGTTTCTTAATCTCCTTCGCTCCGGTCATTGCGGTCGCAAGACTACTAGCAGCAAAATATTGAAAGACCGCATAAATCGCCGCAATGACGAGAACGTAGGCGACAATCCACCAATCATGCCAGACATAGGCAAAAATTGCCCCAATCGCAGCGATAAAGACTACGAATCCAAGCATAATAAAGACAGTGTTTCGTTTGTTGGCGGCAATTTGCTTGTACATAATTCCTGAAAGGCGCTACCGCGTCATGCGATAGCGCCAACAACTCCGTTAATCGAATTTAACTTCGGGAGCTTGGTCAATTTTCTCCTTTTCACTTTCGGCAACTTCATAATAATCACGAGGTTTGAAATGACCGACGAGATTATTAATGATGTTTGACGGGAAGAGTTTAATTTTAGTATTCAATTCCTTCGCACCAGCGTTGTAAAAGCGGCGAGCGGCCTGAATCTTGTCCTCGGTGTCGGAAATTTCACTGGTGAGCTGCTGGAAGTTCGTGTTCGCCTTCAGCTCCGGATAAGCCTCAGTGACGGCCATAAGGCGCGACAGAGCGCCAGTCAAGGAATTGTCGGCAGCAGCCTTATCCGAGACGCTACGCGCACCCATCATCTTCGCACGAGCCTCAGAGACGTCCTTAATCGCACTGCTCTCGTGCTTCGCGTAACCCTTGACGACCTCAACGAGGTTCGGGATTAAGTCGGCACGACGCTTGAGCTGCACCGTAATGTCAGACCAAGCTTCGTTCACGCGCTCGTCGAGCTTAACCAAGCTGTTGTAAGTCGCCCAAATCGCAGCGATTACGACCACGACGATAACAAGAATGATAATCAATGGAATCATATTTTCTCCTAAGTTATAGGACCATTATATAGCAAAAACTGGGGTTTGGCTACATGAGATTTTGCATCATAGAGACAAAGAGGCCGCTAGTAGCCATAATAACGGCTAAGAAGAGCCAAAGAATCATGACACAGAACTGAGAACGAGCGAAATTCTTGAGGTTTTGATTCGGCGCAGTGAGCGCGAAGACGATAATAAAGATCCAGCCGATGACCGGAATCGAGAAGAGGATTTGATAACCAAAATAGCCCCACATCGAGATTGGAGTGTATTCGCTCGGGATTCTTGGAGTTTTGTTGTTTGGCATTTGTATTTTCCTTGTTTAGTTAATCTTGTTGTAAATTATACATAAGCGTAATCAAAAAATCAAGCCCTTCTATTGACTTTTTTGATAATGTGTGATATAATGGTGGTATGGGGTGTGGAACATTACGATCTTAGGAGGTGGTAATTCATGAAGAAGCAGATTTGGTTGCCGGGGGTGCAAATGGAGAAAACTCAATCCTTAGCAAAAGTACGGTTAGCTCCACGCCAGGGGTTGGGAGCAGTGGCGCAGATTTTGAGTTTGACAACTTTAATGCATGACCATGGCATGTCAGCGCCAGTACGGCTAAAAGATTATCTCGTCGATATTCGAACGCTGACGGTCGTATTGGCAAGTGAGGCTATAACAGATACGAAACGGGCGACTCTAGATAGAGTGAGCCATCAGGAACAGTTAATGCAAATTGCAGTGGAAGGATTGCGATTGATTCGCAATCCAAGGCTACTCGGGCCCGAGTACGAAATCACTGGGCCAGAGGAGATGGCGTCATTAGAATTTTTGGTAATGATGCGTCAGGGGATCTTTCCAGAGGCAAAAGTGGCTTATGAGCGTGCAGTTGAAATTATTGGTCTGTAGGTTCTATAGACTTCTGCGACCCTTGTAATTTCTGTGGCTCCCATAGCCACCCTCCCCAGGAAAATTTTGGACGTTTGAAATGGCGTCCTTTTTTCTTGATGGGAATTTTTGGTAGAATAGAAAAGTGGATCGCGTCGTCCATGGAAACTACTGCCAGTTATTGAGGTCAAGCTCCAGCCGTCAGGTGTTTTCGTTTTCAAAGATCGTGAAGCTTCCCTCTTTAGGCAAGGTGAGCAAAAAAAGAGGATAGTGGGTTGACCTAAGCTAAGGCTGAGGTCAGGTAGAGGAGCTTCTTATTTTAATTTTGCGACTGTTTTTGGCTTTTGTCCGTAGCGGGGTGTTGCTATATGTAGATGGTCTGTATGGTGGAGGTAATGAGGGTAATATCTGGTCGCGTACAGCGTACTCGACCACCAACGCCTACCGCTTGTTATTCAATACTAGCAATGTCAACCCGTCAAACAACAACAATCGCTACAACGGTCTCCCCCTCCGCTGGAGGCGTGGCCGGTTGCGGTGCCGATCTTTAATCTACGACACAAGAACACTCCTATTTCTAGGAGTGTTCGGATAAAACTAATCTGGTGCGAATGAAGAGACTCTAACTCTCGACCTCTTCCTTGGCAAGGAAGCGCTCTAAACAACTGAGCTACATTCGCGTATAGTTTACAGTATAACAAAGACTATTGCGGAAGTCAAGATTTTATTCCACTGGACAAATGAAAACATTATATTGTTGTATTTTTTACAAAAATGCTTGAACTTTGTTTTTCCTCGATATATGTGCTATAATGAGTATAGCTCCAGGTGGGATGGAGGGTTGATAAGTGTCGTGACGGCATGTCGGCTAACACAGCTTAAAAAGTTATTAATCCCGTTCCAAGATGTGGCGCAGGTAAAATATCATTTAGATTTAACTACAGGAACTATGCACCTGAGTCGTGTCCTGGCACAGGATATTTTTGTTGAAGGTGGGATCAATCGTACTTTTGAGATACTTCGAAAATGCGGGTGGGCTACTAAAATAAAAATTGAAATGCCAGCTTCCTGTTGTCGTAATAGACATGGTCGATGCGGGATGTATTTTAAAATTAAGGAGAACGGCTTTATGTTGATTCTCAAAAAGCCTCACCTCGGATCTGACGGCAAGCTTCATGACCCGCCGAGCTGGAATTTATGGGATTGCCTTACTATCGTAGACGAGGCGGCAAAAGAGAGCCAAGACTGTATCGTCAAGGCTCTTAACCAATTCTTAGATTAGCCAAGGAATAAGAATAAGCTAATCTAGAATTTTTGCACCGTGTAGTTAATCGCTACACGGTTTTTTGGTCTACAGAGTAAACAAAAAAGCCCCACAGCGAACGTTCGTGAATATACATATGCATTATATCACATATAGCCTATTTTGTAAAGATGCTTTATGTCTGCCTAGATATGGCTTCATTTGTTTAATACTTTCATCTTAGCATAAGGCTTATGAATATTGCAAGCAGTTTTTTCAACTATCAATTCCCATTTTTGCCTCTATATCTCTGTTATTTTTGTGGAAAAACATACTTAAAATATACAAAAAATACATTCCTCATAAAATGGTGAGAACAAACGGCAACGAACTCAGAAAAATAACCAAGTTAGATTAGCGTTTTTAGCAGAATCATGCTAAAATGAATTCATGGCACTGTGGCGGAGTGGTGACGCAGCGGTCTGCAAAACCGCGTACACCGGTTCAATTCCGGTCGGTGCCTCCATGGATTTTGAATAGTATAATGGTCTGCGAAACCGCGTTTGATATAAGGACAGTCGCTTTATAAGAGAGGATGTCCGTTTTTTATTACTAAAAGATCGGCACCGAACCGGGTAGCCTAGAGGCAGCGGAGGGAGAAACCATGGTAGCGGTTGTTATTATTTGACTCCGAGTTGACATTTGAGGGATTCATACCCAAATCATAAGCGTTGGTAGAAGATTTAGCGGTACGCGCCCACCAGTTGCCGTTGTTGCCGACGTTGCCAGCCGTACCATTGTTGGGATAGATGACCCCGCTACGGACAAAAGCCAAGACTTCTACACGCGCAAGCTCGGACAAAAGAAGTTAACTTTACCAGCAGTGAGCCGTAGCTCACTGAACTTTTATTCTCTTATCTTCCCTATTAGAAGCGTGCGAGAGTAACTTCACGATCTTTTGAGAATGAGGGCCACTGGAGATTGGAGCTTGACCTCAATAATCGCCACTGGACCCCATGGACACTGAGTCCACTATTTTATCTTAGCATTCTTACGCGACTTTGGATGGTCTTCAAGGAACATTTTGCGGGTGACGAAATTAAAGACCATGCCGCAGGCGGTCGTGATGACCTTAGCGATCATATAGTTCCAGCCGAGCTGATAAATCAAGAACCAGAGTAAACCTTCGTCGAACGCAAGGAAGGCAAAGCCATTAAACACCGTGAACTCGACGAAAAGTCGACGGCGAGTTTTGTTGCTGGTCGTATCGAAAACCCAGGTCGTACTCGCCCAATAATTAAACACGGTCGAAATCGCAAAAGCAATTGCGCTCGCGACCAATGGCGTGACCTCGGCAAATTGCACCAACGAGAAATAAATTGCCCAGTTAATTGCGGTATTAGTGACTCCAACAATGACAAATTTAGCGAGTTGCTGAAAAACTTTGACGTATTTATCAAGATGAAGGAGATGACAACCCCACTCCACAATACGATCAACAAAATCCGGTTTTTTCTTAATCATAATTATTATTGTAGCATATTTTGTTCCATGAAGGCCAGAATAGCGACGATAATTGACATTTTTGATAATGTGTGCTATAATGGTAGGGAGGAGACGGTGAGTTGTGAAGTTACTGCAAATCTGGGATTATTTAATGCGACGTAAGCCACTTTTAGTGGCGCTTTTTGTCGTAATTATGAGCGGATTCTGCGGCTATCGCTTCGCGGCACAGCGTCACTCTGTAAGTTCTGAAGCTCTGGCGCCGATTCCAGTTGTAAAAACGATAGATAATGGCCTAGAATTACATGTTTTAGACGATAAGCAATCTCCAGTTTATCAGTTAACGTTCAGCGATAACTTTCAACAAGCGACGATTGAAGTGAACGCCAATTCCCTAGCGAGCGAAACTTATGTGCGGATACTTGATGCTACGGGAAATTTGGTCGCGGGTGAATATACTGTGATTTATGACCAAGCGAAAGATGCGACCGAGGAGTCGGGAACGGGAGTGAAGTATTACTTTCCGGAAACACCAAAAAGTTATCAAGTAGCACTAGCTCCTGGGATGCAGATTGAGCTGCAGGCACAAAATGTGCGATTCTACAGTACGCTGGACGGCGCGGAAGTGACGGAATATACTCCTCGCGCCCAGAGTGAAACCTATATCGTAACGGCTGGCGGACTACGGCGAGCAGATTGGAGCGAAATACAGGCACAAGAGATTATCTATCGACAGCTAAGGCGCTATGCGAGCCAAGAAATTAGTGCATATCAGGCGAGTATTCCAGAACATGTATTATATAATAAGACGCTAGATGCAGCAAAGAAGTCGGAGATTGCGCGGCTCTATGCGCAGCTTCTACCACAAGACAAAGAAAGTTATAGCGAATTCGTCGAGCAGTTGCAAAAAGGCGGGGCGCCCGTGATTACTTATCGCGGAGCATCGGAGTATAAGCTAGGTGAGATAGTTGACTTATTGGAATTGTTGGATATACATGACAATGAAGATGGGGAGATTGCAAAGGAGAATCTAAGCGTCGAGGGGGGCGTAGATTTTACACAGCCGGGGAGCTATGATGTAATCTATGCTGCAACCGATAGCGACGGTAATACGACGCAATTTACTTTGACGATTATAGTTTCAGAAACAAAAGTAGATGTACCAGACCAGACACCGAGTGAGGATCGACCAGTGAATAAACCGAGCGACAGCAACGCTGGCGACGGGAGTGTTAACGAAGATACAGACGGCGCAGTAGTGGAACAGCCAGCAGGAATCGGGGCGGGCGTAGGAGTCGGGGAAACAGTAATGGATGAGGCGGGGACGGTATGGGGCGCGCTAGAAGCGAAGGTGGATTACGCGCCGGCGGCAACGGAGATAGAGGCGTCGGAAGGAGTAGGTGACGTAGTAGAAGATAAAACTAAAACGATTACGAGCGATAATTCGTCGCAAAAAGTTAGTCAAAGGACCGAGCAGACCAATGAGACCTCGAGTGAGGAGACGACTAGGAGTAAAAAGTCCAGTAGTAATGTTTTTCTGATTATCTTAGGAATCCTGGCGTTTTGCGGGCTGACAAAGTTTATTTTTGACCATTATATCCGCTAGTTTCCCTTGGGTTAGACTCGCGGCGCGAAATATAGTATAATTAAGCTATGAAAAAATTTAATACTTCCCCTATTAGCGGCATGCAGGAGTTGACTCCGGCATTGCAGGCGCAGTTTGACAACCTAAAATCTGGGATCGCCCAGGCTTTTCGGGCGCATGGGTTTCAGCATATCGAGACGCCGATGATTGAGCGGACGGAAGTATTATTAGCGAAAGCGGGGGGCGATACAGAAAAACAGATTTATAAAGTCGTAAAGACCGCTGAAACAGCGCACGACGCCGACCAAGCGCTACGCTTTGACCATACCGTGCCGCTGGCGCGCTATACCGTAGAGCACATGAATGATTTGGCGTTTCCGTTTAAGGTAACACAGATTGCACGGAATTTCCGTGGCGAGCGGGCGCAACGCGGGAGGTTTCGGGAGTTTTATCAGTGCGATGTTGACGTGATTGGGCGAGGTGAACTCGCGGTAGCATATGACGCGGAGGTGATTGCGACACTCGCGGAAGCGATTCGGACGTTGCCTCTGCCGAGCTTTGTTGTGCGAATTAGCAACCGGAAACTACTTGGCGGAATGCTAGAGGAGCTGAATCTAGAACACCTAGCAAGTGAGATTTTCGATATTGTCGACCACGCGGAAAAAGTCCCGATGGAGAAAACTGTGGCGCGGCTGGAAGAATTAGGGCTAGGTGAGGAAAATGTTGTAAAAATTACAACATTTATCGGAATTAGTGGCGCGCGCGAGTCTGTGGTCGAGAAGTTACGTAGTTTTGGCTTTGAAAATGAGACTTTCCAGGCAGGCGTGGCGGAATTGGATGAAGTGATGTTGCTAATCGGAGAACTGTCGCCTGAGACTGGGGTGATGGCGGATATGCTAATCGTACGCGGACTGGATTATTATACCGGAACAGTGTTCGAGACGATTGTACCGGAACGGCGGGAGCTGGGGTCGATTTGCTCGGGCGGACGCTATGAAAATCTGGCTGGATATTATACCGACCAGAAACTACCAGGCGTAGGTGGGTCGATTGGGCTCACGCGGCTGTTCTTCATGCTGCAAGATTGCGGGCTAGTGACCGCGAGCGAGCAGAGACCAGTAGAAATCTGCGTAGTGCCGATTACGGCGAACGAAATCACAGCGGCGGAACGAGTGGCGCGAGAGTTGAGGGGTGCAGGAAAGACGGTAGACCTAGTACTAAGCGAGAAGAAACTAGGCGACAAGATGAAATATGCGAGTCGCGTCGCACGATATGTCGCGGTAATCGGCGAAGATGAAGCGAAGAGCGGAGAATACGAGCTAAGGGAGTTAAAGTAGAGCTACTACTTCCCTAGCCCGGCGTCGAGATACATTTCGACGTATTCCCAGCCCCAGTTGTTGTCGAACCCGGCGGTCGTAAAGCGATTAAATTTAAAATACGGCATACCGCTGGCGATTTGCGCAGCTTTTGCGGTATTCTTGTCGAGCTCGTCAGCGGTTTCGTGATTCGCGACACACTGGTCAAACTCTTCGCCGAGGCCAATTTCGTGACCAATTTTCAGCCAATAATCGTCAGGTAGATCGTCGATCGAAGGAGCGGTTTTACTAATGCCAATTCCTTTGGAGAAATAGTCCTTATCTAAAGTGCGGAGAGCGCCATGATAGTATTCCCAGAACTTATTTTCACGAGCGGCGCAATACGTCGCTTCCGCGGAGTCACGTGAAGACTGGATACCATGCCCCTCATAAATATAATCGGTCAGGCGTACCTCGAAGAGGATGTGATTGTCGGCGAGATATTGCTCGAATTTCTCTTCATTCTCCATAACAACTTGCGAAAATGCAACACAGTATGGGCACATAATGTCGGTATACATCACGTAGAGATTTTTTGCTTCCGCGTCACCCATCGTCGCAGCCTGGTCCCAGACCTGGTCGGCTGCGGACTGTTTAGTAGATGAATTGAGGATAATAACAGCAAAAAGTGCGACGATGACACCGACAATTGCGACCGTGCGACCGATTTTATTCATGATTTTTCTCCTTGTCCGCAGCTCCATGCCGCTTTTGATATTTTTCACTAATAATGAGCGCGTAGGCATCGTTGCCGAGACGTTTCAGAGTCAAAAGCGCGACTATTACCGCAGCGAAGGTCAGAATGCCAGAAATCGCACCAGCGAGAGCGTAACTGCTCGTGCTAAATAATGTACCAATCAGTGGAGCAAGCAGAGTCGTACCGCAAGTCGGGCAACCGGTGCCGAGAACGGCTAGTCCAGCGGCGAGACCGGCGTTCTGCACATTGTCGGCGTTCGTCGCAGTCGCAACTACTTGGTCGGCTTTACTGCGACGGCGTTTTTGCCAGACTAGCACGACGAGCCCAATCAGAATACTCTGTAAAATAGTTACACCGAATAACAGCAGCCAATCCCAGAAACTCCGACCAACGCCAAAGAGACCGAGGAAGCCATCCCAAATAATCTTGAATTTACCAGCGGGGTCAACCTGCCAAAAGAGACCAAGCGCAGCAGTACTGCCGGATAAGAGATTCATCAGCGTACCAAAAATAATAAAAGTCAGAACGGCGGTCACGATAAACTTACGTTCGCGCGTAGCCAAAACGATACCTGAACCGGCCAATTTCCACTCATCCAGCCAGCGACTGAGCTTCTGGTTCCAAGTCTTACCTCCATTTGTCATATTACTATTCTAACATAGAAAGACAAGCGCGAGTGAAATTCGTCGCACCTTATATTTCTATTGTAGCACAGATTGCCGAAAAAGTCAATAGGAGGCTGTTCGGTTTTTGGATTTTACCTCTGTTATTTTGGTGAGTTGAGAATTTTATTATTTCATGAAAAATCTACAAAATCAATATTGACGCACGTACTGGTCATGCTAAAATAAGAGTAGAGATTCGGACGAAATCTGACGTTGAGGGTCGCCTGAGTTTCAGAAATACTAAATTTAGCACCGGGTGAAATTATGTGCTATGAAAAATGAAAGTCCTGCGGTAGCGGGACTTTTTGTGATATAATAGGTTTAATGCCCGGTTGGCGGAATTGGTATACGCGTTCGACTTAAAATCGAATGGAGAAATCCATATGAGTTCAAGTCTCATACCGGGCACCAAGAAAATACCCCTCTGGAGGGGATTTTTGTTACTAAAAGATCGGCACCGCACGAGCAACACCTCAGCGGAGGGGGCAACCGACGTAACGCTGACAGTTGTTGGAGGGATTGACGTTCGTAGGATTTGAGTTCAAGTTGTAGGCTTGCCCCGCAGACCGAGAAGTGCGCGATCGGTAGCCAACCTCGTTGCCGACGTTGTTGGCATTACCGTCGGTCAGGTTGATGTACCCGCTACGGACAAAAGCCGATCGACTAGACATGCAGTAGTGACAGGAGCGACTTAATTTGGAGCCGGCCGTAGCTGACCCGAATTTGCTAGCCTCCGTATTCACCTTTTGAACTTTGAGAGGAGCGCTCCACGATCTTCGAGATGAGAACATTCGGCGACTGGAGCTTGATCTCAAGAATCGCCTGCAGGTCCCATGGATAAATTCCACGAGTTGATTATAACATATCGTAGCGCCCCTTGGTTTTCGTACCGCTATTCTACGCGCCCCGTGTTTTCGCCGCCATCTGACAACGACGAGTCGGTGGGCTGTAGAGGCGCAACACCTCCACCCACTAACGAGTGGTCTATGCCCAGCGGTCCGTCTGGCTGTAGTAGTCCTTCTTTGTCACTAGGTTGATTCTCTCCGTTCCCAGGCATGTTCCCGGCAGGGTCGGCGTCAGGGTTTTTCGTTGAACTGTCAGCCACATCCGCAGTAGGGCTGGGACTCGGCGCTGCTGCGTCGGTTTGAGCAATTTGTTGTTCGTCATCATTAGTGCTGGCTTGATCCTGTGTAGTGGAGTTATTAGAGGTATCTGACTGAGCCGTAGAGTTCGAGGTTGTATCGCCCTGCGGTGTATTGGCGGGCTCGGACGTATTGCTAGTAGTATCAGGATCATTGGCGCTAGAATCTGCTTCGCCGACAGCGTCATCCGATTGCTCAGTGGCGTCGGTATCGATATTCTCGTCAGCTGACTCGGCGGCGCTGGCTCTTGCCTCAGGATAAATCAGGGAAGGCGTCATAAGCGTGACAAATGCGATAATGCCAAACGCTAAAACATTAAGAGCGATAGTGGCAGGTTTTTGTGAATTCTTGGCTGATGGAATTATGTTCATATGCCTATCTTATCACGGCTAAAAAGTAACTCCAAGCATAAGCGGATTTATTGACTGAAATGCTAAAATAAAGAGGTGGACTCGGCGTCCATGGAGACTAAAAAGAGTAAAATGAGGTCAAGCTCCAGCTACTATTAGTCTCGAAAAACAAAGATCGTGAAGTCGCCCTTTAGATTTTTTGGGAAAGTAAAGGATAGAAATTGGCCGCGATTAAGATCGGGGTTAAACTAAGCCGACTTCTTTTCGCAGCATGCGTTGCTGTTTTTGTCCGTAGCGGGTATATCCGGTTGCAGGATGGTCAGGCGAACAATGTCGGCTACGAGGCTAGTACGCGCTCGCGTACCGCCTACTCAGCCGCCAACGCCTATTACCTCAACTCAAACCCTACCAACGTCAATCCGTCAAACAACAACAATCGCTACAACGGTCTCCCCCTCCGCTGGGGTGGCCGCGGTGCGGTGCCGATCTTTGGAAAGAATATGCACTTCCTCGGTAAATATGCTATAATAAAGGTGTTCTAGATTTCAAAATCTGTAAACAGGTTTGTCGCATCACAAGATGTAGCAGCCAATTAAGCCCCGTGTGGAGCACTCGCTCCCAGATGGCTTGATTGCCTGTCTGCAGAAAATGAAGTCTAGAACACTCCATAGCGAGTGTTCCACTTGGTTTATGGGTAATAGAAATATAATGGAGAGTCAAAAAAATGAATCATCCCGAGTCAACTTCTAATAATAAAGATAATTCTAAGTATCCATTGCCGGCCGGAGTTGGCGTTTGGTTCGTGTTTCTTATAATAACATCCATCGGGTATTGCCGCACATGGGTTGGGTGGCCTATTGTTATTCTTAACTTAGTTGAACTTTATTGGATATTCTATAGGTATAAGTTCGGAAAAAGAATCGTAATTATAGCTAGTTACATACTTGCGGGAATTTTTACGGCAATAGGAATATGTGCTACCGTGGACGCAGCGAGAACTAATACTCTATCCTCTCTATACCTTGGGCTTTGCGGATTGCTAATGGCAAGCTGTTATTGCTTGATCGGAGTTTATTTTCAGTCATCCAAATACATCAAGAAAGCATTATATAAATAATATCGAGATATAGTAAAATTTTAAAGCTCAATCGGGCTGGGTTTGGATTTCTCGTAGTGGGCGGGAACTTCACTCACTGCGTTCGTTCAGAGTTTCGTTGTCAGCTCAAAAAATCTAAAGTTTACTTTAGATTTTACTCGCATTCCTCCTCACTATGAACCGCTTTCCGCAGGAAAGTGGTTCATCCCCGCCCCCCCCCAATAAAAACCGGCGCTTCGTCGCCAACCTGACGGTTAGCACCAAAGCGCCGTGGTGGTTCCGGGCGGACTTGAACCGTCGACACAAGGCTCTTCAGGCCTCTGCTCTACCAACTGAGCTACAGAACCATACGTATCTATATTAACACACTTTTTGCGAAAAATAAACCCCCAGTCGAAGCTGCGGGTTCATTTCATGGCCTTTAGACTTCTGGAGGCTCATCGTAATGCAACACGGCGCGGACCGGAACATCTGCCGGAAGCTGAAAAACGCCGCGCGGCAAATAATCCAGACTGGCCAAAGCCGCAACGCCGACCAATCGAGCACCAGTGCGCTGAACGAGACGGACGAGTGCCGCGGTCATTTGACCAGTAGCGATAACGCTATTAACGATTAGCACTTTGCCATTGGCATCCAATTTGTTAGCTTCAAGCTCCAGCGTACGCGTTCCCTGCGGGGACTGATAATCCTCGCAAATCGCCCGATAAGGTAAACCACTCAACCGGCGAGCCAAGACAATCTCCTTGCCATACTCCAGCGCCAGAGGCTGGGCGTAAAGCCAAGCGTCGCCTTCGACAGCCACGATCGTGTCGTAGCTATGCTTATCAAAGAGTGATTTCATGCCGTCGTAAGCGGTCATGTTGACCATATGCGGCGATACCACTGACGCGATATCCAGATAGCCAACGCCAGGTTGCTCTCCCTTAAAAAAGCGAATATGTTTCAATAACAACTCTTCCTGACATTTCATAAATTTTTGATGCGTATTCATGCGCGCATCCCCCTTTCTCCTCATTGATTTATCAGAGATAAATCAATGGCTAATTAGCCATGTCAAGGTGCGATCAGTGTTTAAGCTGACATTTTCACCTCGCATGGCGACACTACAGATAATGCCTCTATTTGAGGTTCATTATCAGTATAGCACAGGTTACGATTTTTGTCAAGCCTCTCGGCGACCATACAATGTAATACCAACCAAAGCCGCGGCGTCAATCAAAATCAGAATCAGCCCAGCAAGTTCGCTACCCTGGAGAAGGAGCATGCCGCCGAGAATACCGATACTAAGCGCAAGGACGAAGCCGATAATGGTGCGAACTTGGCCGGATTTAATCTCGGATTCCAGGGCGCGGCGCTCAGTCGCCTCGCGATGAGCGGCGCGCTGCTCGGCGAGTTCAATCAAGCGTTCCGCGCCTCCGGGGACGATTTTCTCGTACTTGGCCAACTCCTCTGGGGATGGGAGGCCTTCGAAGATTGAACTCGCCGAAGGCGCCGGAGACGTCGCAGGCATCGCAGATGTCGAAGATGGCGGAGGCGCCACGGGCGGCGTGGCTTCAGCCGACGCCGCCCGACCTGCGCCCGAGCGCTCCGCGGTAACGGATTTAGATCTAGTTTTGGTAGTGGACTGCGTTTTTGAGCTAGCCATGAATTTTCTCCTCTATGTCTGCTTGCGCGGATGCCCACCACCGCTAGTTAATATTTTGCATTACATTGTAATGCAAATGTCTTACATACTATTATATTACCGTTTAATCCCCGGCACTGGGAACTTGAGCGCGATACTGCGGACTTCGTCGCGGATACCGTCGAGCTCGGCGCGATGTGCATTTAGCCCGTCTTCATTCCCTGCTGCGACGCAAATGTCAACGACACGGTGCATCCAATCGGCGAGCTGTCGCATCTCTGCTACACCAAGACCACGAGTGGTCATGGCTGGTGTGCCAAGTCGGACGCCGGATGGACGGAAAGCCGCACCCTTGTCGCCCGGTAGAGAGTTCGCATTCAAAGTCAAGCCGACCTGATCGAGCGCCGCCTCGTAAAACTTGCCGTCAATGCCGAAGCTACCCTGGACATTGACGAGGATAAGATGATTCTCAGTGCCACCGCCTTGAAGCTGGAAGCCGCGCTCCATCAGCTCCGCCGCGAGGACTTTAGCATTTTCGACAATATTCTGCGCATAAGTCTGGAACTCCGGCTGCAAATCTTCGCCGAACGCCACGGCCTTCGCTGCAATGACATGCTCCAACGGACCACCTTGCGTGCCTGGGAAGACCGCCCGGTCAATCAAAGTTGGGATATTTTCTAGCGTATGTTCGCACTTTTTCAGAGGGCTGCCGACTTTGCCCATACTCATAATCAAGCCGCCGCGCGGGCCACGCAGGGTCTTGTGTGTCGTGCTAGTCATAACATGGAAGCCATGCTCAAGCGGGTTCGGATGAACGCCACCCGCAATCAAGCCGGCGACATGCGCCATGTCGGCCATAAGCAAAATCTCTTCGCCAGTTTCCTGGCTCACCGCCTCAGCAATCTGCTTCACGCGGTCAAAATCTGGCAATTTCATGAAAGCGGAATAGCCGACCAAGATCAGCTTCGGATGATGCTCGTGAGCGAGCTTTTCTAGCTCGTCATAATCAATATCACCCTCTGCCGTCACACCATAACCAACGAAGTTATAAATCTTTGCGCTGCGAGTCACTGGAGAGCCGTGAGTCAAATGACCGCCGGCCGGGAGCGCCATGGCAAGCACAGTGTCGCCAGGTTGTAGCCAGGCAAAATAAACCGCTTCGTTCGCATTTGCACCGGAATGAGGCTGAACGTTCGCATGGTCAGCACGGAAAAGCTGTTTCGCGCGGTCGATGGCAAGATTCTCAATCTGGTCGACGTTTTCATTGCCGCCATAATAACGTTTGCCGGGGTAACCCTCGCTATATTTATTAGTCAAGACTGAGCCCATGGCCTCCAAAACTGCGCTAGAGACGTAATTTTCGCTCGGGATGAGCTCCAAGCCTTCGCTCTGGCGACGCTGTTCGGCAGCAATAATCTCAAAAACTGGATCTTTAGTTGTCATGTAATACCTCCTAGATTGAATAAACGATTATCTGAGATTATGCTGAATTAAACCATACCTATACTCCACTTTTCTCCATTGTATCATGACTAGGCAAGGCGAGAAGTCTTGACTTTTTAGATAATGTGTGCTATAATGAGGGTATGGCTCGGTTTTTGCCGGGCAAAATTCATTTTTGGAGGTGGTTCTTTGAGATTTTTAACGGTTTTAGCAAATATTTTTGCGCGTTTTTCGGTACGTCGGTGGAACAGAATTCGAGTACTGAGAGGGATTTGTCGGGCGGCTTATCGGGGGATGGGTAATGTCTATATTGCCAGGCGAAAGAAAAGGCATCCGGGGGTGGCCTATTACGGAGCGGCGGTAAACACCTATCCGTGGCCGTATTCCGATCCGAATTTCGCGCCTTGGGAAGAGGACGACCGCGAAGAATCCTATACCCTGATCACGGATCCGGCGAATTTCGTCATTCGGCGGAGCACCAGCTATGTCGCTTGGAAAATTTTCGAGTTGACGGGGCGGTGGCCACTGGAGCGCGGCGATGAAGGCAAAATCTTTCACGCTAAGTATTGGCAGGAATTCCTAGCGCTGAATGGATGCGACAAGGTCGTAGCACAGCCGGAACGGGGACGTCATTACGTCGGAATTATTCCCAGCGAGGGAGAATTCGGGCAGGTGGTTTGGTTCGAGGGGTTAAGTCCGCTGAGTTGCTCAGACTTGCCGATTTACACGGTATCGACTTATACTGATTTTAAGTATCAGACGAACTATAATTATGATGCCAAAAAGGCGATCTGGGTGGAAATTTACTGAAAGGAATGAGAGCTGGCCGCAGGGTTGGCTCTTTTTATGGCGGAAGGTTTTATTTTTGGCGGGATTGTGTTATACTGGTCGCAATGGGGACGTAGCTCATCTGGTAGAGCGCGGCATTCGCATTGCCGAGGTGGTCGGTTCGAGTCCGATCGTCTCCACCATTCGACTCGCTATAATGGGTCACTTTGGTTTTTCGGAGCCTCGCTCGTCTAAAGACGCGCTTTGTCTCCTCAAAATCCAAATTGCCGCCATTCTAGCATCGTCTCTAGCTTCATGCCGCGATAGCTCAGTGGTAGAGCACTTCCATGGTAAGGAAGGGGTCTCGGGTTCAAATCCCGATCGCGGCTCCATAGAAAGGTGCTGGCTTAGCCGGCGCTTTTCTATGCCTACAGAAGCATAAAATAAACCCCGTAGCCTAGGCCCGGGGTTTAAGTTTAAAGCATTTTGTTGCGACACGAGTCTGAATATCGCGCCCAATCTCAGCTTCTTAATTTCAAAGTTACCGCGCTCGCCAGATTTGTTCGAGGAAACGAGTACGCATAGTACTGAAATTGCGCTCGGAGATTGGCATAGTATGGGCGTGAAGACCTTTGAGAAAATCGGCAAAATAGCGATTATCAAGATAATCGACGGCGTGACGGCGGAAAAATTGATAAATTTCGCTATATTTCACAATGCGATAAGGCTTCGCGAGGTGGTATTTCTCCAGATTGAAGAGATTATAATCTGGGGTGAAGACGAAATAATGCGCGGTTTTACCATAAACTGCATCCGCGGAGTCAGAAATCCGCCCTTCGGTGTATTCTTGGTATTTGTTCAGCTGCGAATAATGATCGGATTTAATGCCGTTGAGGTTAGATTTAATCTTGTTTTCAATCACGAGGATACTGTCTTCGCTTTCGATCCAGAGGTCGATATTATGATTGCTTTCGCGGACGATAGCGAAATCGCGGTCAAAATCAGCAACGCCGAGAATATCATGCGCAAACTTCGGAAATAAATCTGGACGATACTGAAAATAGTAGGCGAGTAGATTAGAAAAGGCCAGCTCATCGTTCTCCTTACGGATAATCTCAAGAAAAGTTGGGTCGGTAGCGCGAGTCGTCTGGCTAGCCGTGAGCTTGGTGGTAGTGTTCTTGGATGCCCAGAGATTGTCGTCATCTAGGACAGCACGCAAAACGCGATAGGCCTCGGGATCGTTCGCAAACGAATAGTATTTGCGCGAGGATTGATTGTCGATTGCTTTGCTGACGGAATTGAGATAGAAAACCGTAGCAGTCGGGTCGTCAGTTGTAAAGCCAGCATCAATCGTCAAGATTAGGCGCGTATCCGGGCGGGGCGTACAAACCTCGGAGGCGCGGAATGAGGCAACGGTCGTCGCCAGATCTTCTTCGCCGCCATGATAGATATTGTCACGAAAAATCCGGCTGAGCTGTACCCCAGCGTAGGTAATCTCGCCCGCAGACGATGCATCGACCGGAGTCAGACCAGTGGCTCGCGCGATGACTTCGACCGTAGTTTTGCCCTCGAGATTGCGGACGAAGATGACATCAGAAATTGGATGTGTATCGAGGTCGACTGCTCCGCTCGGAGTAATATAGAGGTAATTCTGGCCGTCATCAGCGCGAAACAAATTGATAACTTCGTGGCCGATGTTCTCGCCCTCGTCGAGGTAAGCACCAGCGAAAAGCTTATTGATTAAAATTTCAGGAGAAGAATTAGTGTCCATACTTCCATTATACCATAACTGATGTTATGGCTGTATAACCGCGTCGCTTTATGACATTTTATGACAAATCCCCGCCGGAGCGGGGTGTCTGTCGTAAAAAGTTGCTTGCCGATATGTGATTTAGTCTCCGATCTCTAATCGGAGACTTTCCACTTGCCAAGGCATGCCTTGGCAAGTCCGGCAATATGAGCCTGCTTAGAATCGACAACAGCGAGCGGGCGGTCGCCGTTAGAGTTCAAGATCGACGTCAGATGAGCCAAGTTAAACTCATCGTAAAGTAACGACAACTCCGTGCAGCCGAGGATAATCGCGTCAACTGGCTGCACAGTCAAGATACCCTGAATCATACGCAGGTACCACTTCTGGGTACTTTCAGTGATTTTACCATGACAGAGCTCGCTGAAGATACAGTCGTTCAATATGCTCGCATCAAGACTGCCGGGGGTATCCACGGTTAAATCATACCTCTTGAGGCGGTCTTTCAGAAAATCTCCCTCCATCGTCTCGAGCGTACCGAGCAGTAAAACCCGGCGTGGTTCATCATTGCTGTACATCTTCGGATATTTTGCGCGGTTACCGTCAATTAGCTCGACGCAACGTCTCCCAATACAATCAGCAATGTGAATAAACCGGTCAGGGCCGATACGCGCCTCAATAGTGGGAGCAATTTTGTGAATGGTATTACTGGCCACTGCTACATACTCCGCACCGATAAAAGTCAACGAATCAGCCATATTGCTCAAAAACTCGCCAATTCCAGACCAATCGCCCGCCAGCATATCTTCCCGAACTTCAGCGAAATTAACATCGCGCTGAATCAGCTCGGCGTTATTGAGCCCGCCAAGCGCCTGATTGACCAGGTTATGAATGCCAGCAGAGTAGCCATCCGAAGACTCGTGGCTTAATCCGCCAATGACACCAACCGTGTGTAAAATAGAATCCATATGAGATCCCCCTTTCAAAAACTTCAATTTATGGATTTAGCATCAACAAAGCAACTTCTTGTTTTGACATTAAGCTGCAATAGTGACACTATATCTTTCTATTATAGCACACCTTGCTTGAAATGTCAACGTATAGTATAATCCATACATGAGTAAACTAGAGAATATCGTAAGTCTATGTAAAAGAAGGGGGTTTATATTTCCGGGGTCCGACGTTTACGGCGGTATGGCCGGTACATGGGATTACGGTCCTCTAGGTACAATCTTGAAACGCAATATGATGGATGCGTGGTGGAATTATTGGGTCGACCAGCGCGATGATATGTATGGGGTGGACGCGGCGATTATTATGAATCCGCAAGTTTGGGAAGCGTCGGGACACGTCGCGACGTTCGCTGATCCGTTAGTTGAGTGTAAAGAATGCCACGGGCGATTCCGGGCAGACAAATTAGTCGACGGGGCGACGGAGAGTATTACGACCGAGGCGTTTCTAAAAGCAGACGTGAAATGCCCGACCTGCGGGAAGAAGAATTGGGGTGAGATTCGGAAGTTCAATATGATGTTCAAGACGCATGTCGGCCCGATTGACGATGACTCGAGCATTGCGTACCTCAGACCAGAGACGGCACAAGGGATTTTTACAAACTTCAAAAATGTCGTCGATACGATTTATCCAGATATGCCGTTTGGGATTGCACAACAGGGGAAAGCCTTCCGGAATGAGATTTCGCCACGGGATTTCATCTTGCGCGACCGCGAATGCTCGCAGATGGAGATTGAATATTTTGTGAAACCGGATGATTGGGAGCGGGCATTCGAGGAGCTGCGCGCGGGTCAGCATGACTTCTTGGAGAATGTAATCGGTTTACCGGCAAGTGCGATTCACGAGTTGGATGTGCCGGAAGCAGACCGGGCGCATTATTCGAAGCGGACGATTGACTTTATGTTTGATTATCCGAACGGCGAAGAAGAGTTGATGGGTCTAGCATATCGGACAGACTTCGACCTGAGCAATATCCAGCGAGCAAGTGGAAAAAATATGGAGTACCGCGACAAGGTGACAGGTGAGACGTTTGTGCCGCACGTGATCGAGCCTTCAATCGGAGTGGAGCGGCTGTTCCTGGCAATCTTGAGTAATGCGTATACAGAGGAAGAGGACCGGATCGTATTGAAATTACCTTCTAGGTTGGCGCCATATAAGTACTGCGTGAGCCCGTTGCTAAAGAATAAGCCGGAATTAGTGGAGCGAGCGAAGGAAGTTTATGAGATATTGAAGAAGAAATACACGTTCGTGACTTGGGATGATTCGGGCAACATCGGTAAACGCTATAAGAAACAGGACGAAATCGGAACACCGAAGTGTGTCGTCGTGGACTTTGAGGGGCTGGAAGATGGAACCGTAACCGTACGTGACCGGGATACGACGGAGCAGGTACGGGTGAAGGTGGAAGAGTTATAAAGAAGGATAGGTGGAGCAGTTAATCCTGGAATGGGAGCCTCGTGCAGGGGCTTCCTTTTGGATTTTGCTCTAGAGAGCCGCGAAAGTTCCGGAGGCGTAACTCCGCTGACTTTCGCTAAAATCCAAAAGGAATCCTCTGGCTTAGCTCTTTTATATTCCAGGATTAACTGCTCCACCTATCCTTCCCTACTGTTTTTCACATATACTCGTAAAACGACATGAAAAAACCGGAACGATAATGTTGTTCCGGTTTTAGGCTACCTAGGTAGCGGGTGAGGTGCCATTCAGTATGTAATTTTATATGGTCAGTATTGATTGGATGATCAAGGACTAACGCGTCCAGAATTAGCCGGTTCGTCTGCGACCGAAGATACGCGATAACCGCCGCGTCCATCAGACTCCATAACCACCATATCGACGGTCCGCCATTAGCTTCGGCTTCAGCAGCTTTAACGTACTTTTCAGCAGTGCGGAGAGCGTAATAGTATTCTCGATCAGTGTTCTCATTGACGTCCAGCCCACAGACAACCGTGTCAGAGGTAGACTCACTTACGCCAGTAGCGAGAGTGGAGCCAGCCATAAGGCTAGTAACAACAATAACTCCGGTGAGTAGGCTAGTAGCAATGATGCGACGTGGCGTAATATGAGAGCGCCACTCAGTGCGCTGCGGACGAAGGTCTTCGACATGATAGATGAAACCGAATTTCTTCGCAACACGGCGAGAGACATACTGGCTATATCTACGTGTAAAGAATAGAAGAGCGAACATATGCCTCTCCAAAAGGCGCTGCGCATACTTACCCACTTCCTCTGCTGTCGGACCGCTCCTATGATCATACCGAGGATTTTCCATGATATAATTGAAGGACTTCGTCACGACAATCATGTATCGCGCCCCGCTTTGTACCATGGCGCGAAAATCATTAACCGAAAAGGAGCCCTGAGAGAGACTTGGATGATTATGTAAATCGATATAGATATCACTATATACTCGCCTCCATTCCCTAGCAGGAACATTACCTCGATTCGGCAAGTTCAGTGTTCCTTCGGCGAGTTTACGCTCGTTAATGTCAAACAATGCTCGATATTCGAGCGGCTCATTACGAATGGCTTCCATAACCGTAGTCAAATCGTCACCATGATTAGAAGCAACAGCTTCGGTCAGCAACTCATCATCGGTCGATTCTTCTACCGAGCCCCCCACTACATCGACTGCGGTCAAGCAGACAGTCATACAAATTAGTCCAACGACAGTAACAATAAGGCAGAACATCTCTCCGTCGTATGACAAAAATGACCTGTTACTACACAGACCGATTATATGGTTGGCTAGTAACGTAAATATGAATATGAGTGACGCAACGGCAGCGATAAGTGTGTTTACTACTAAAACAAGATTAATTTTTCTCATAATATCCCCTCCCTATATCCTTTGAGAAAATCTAGCACCACAAATTCGTAAAATACTTAAGGCATTTTTGTACCTTAAGACATTAGAATATCGTGGTACAAACATTTGTTTTACCTTATGCTTTCATTGTAGCATACTTTAGCGAAAAAGTCAATACTTTTATGGCTATTTTACTAAAAACGTCAATTAGAGCTACTGGGGATTTTACCTCTTAAAAACCCCCCCCCCCCCCCCAGCAAAATAGACATAGAAAATGCTTGTGGAGAGGGCGGAGATAGGATATAATTGTAGATAGTATGACAAAAAAGAAGAACGAGCCAAACACGGTTTGGCGGACGATGTATTATTATTGGCGCGAAATCGTGAAATATAAGTGGTACGCGCTAGGGACGTTTATTTTGACGCCGATTGTGGTGTTCGTGCGAGCGATTCTCGCGCCGCTGATTTTTGCGGATTTGATCGAAAAGGCATCGCTTGGGCTGCCGATGAACGAGCTTCTAGAGACGGCGCTTTGGGAAGTGGTCGGGTTTTTGGTGTTATACGCCTTTAACAAAATCGTTCTAGAGGAGCTCAGGTTGGCGTGGTGCTGGAAAATGGAGCTGCTGGCGATGTATGACTTGTCAAATATGGCGTTCAATACTGTGAGCGAGCAGTCGATGCAGTTCCATAGCGACCGGTTTTCTGGCTCCCTAGTGTCGCAGACGAATAAGTTTGTCTGGGCGTTCGAGCGATTGTTTGATACGATTATTTGGGATTTGTGGCCGACGCTGGCGTATATTGCGATGGTGATCGTGGTCCTGGCGCCGCAAGTGCCATGGTTTGCGGTCGGGGTGGTGATTTTTGCGGCGTTTTATGCTCTGATTTCGGCGCGGGCGATGAAGAAAATTACAAAGCTGAATCAAGCCGAAGCGGAGGCAGAGGCGAAACAAACTGGACAACTGGCGGATTCGATTACGAATATTATATCGGTAAAGTCGTATGCGCAAGAGGCGCATGAGCGACATCGTTATGCGAATTTTTCGCGCAAGGTGCTGAACGTGAGTGATGAACTGAAAGCGGCGACGATTAAGCGCGATATTATGTTTAACTGTGTACAGATTGGGATTACGGCGATGATCTTGGCGTTTCTGCTCACGGGACGTGAATGGTTGGGGATTTCGGTGGCAACGCTCGTGCTGATCGTGAACTATGCGCAGACGATTCAGGGTGAATTGTGGAACATTAATTCGATTTTGAAGAACCTGAATCGGGTGTTTGGCGATGCGCATGAGATGACATTAATTCTGGATACCGTCGACGATGTCGTCGACGCTGCGGATGCGCAGCCGCTGGTAATGCGAGAGGCAGGGGTGGATTTCGACAGTATCAGCTTCAAACACAAGGATGCGAAAGAAGAGATTTTTCATGATTTCAATCTACAGGTAGCGCCAGGTGAGCGAATTGGGCTAGTTGGTGTATCGGGGAGTGGAAAGACGACGCTGACGAAACTGCTACTAAGGTTTGCGGATGTGAACGCCGGGAAAATCACGGTGTCGGGACAGGATATTCGCGAAATTACGCAGCAGAGCTTGCGCGAAAATGTGGCATATGTGCCGCAAGAGACGTCGCTGTTTCACCGGACGATTGCGGAGAATATTGCGTATGGGCGGCCGGGGGCGACGACGGAAGAAATTGTTTGGGCGGCCAAGCAGGCAAATGCAGATGAGTTTATCCGAGATCTACCGGAAGGCTATGAGACGTTGGTCGGTGAGCGCGGGATTAAGTTGTCGGGCGGACAGCGACAGCGGATTGCGATTGCGCGGGCGATCCTGAAAGATGCGCCGATTCTTGTACTGGATGAAGCGACGAGCGCACTCGATTCGGAGAGCGAAGCGCTGATTCAGGGGGCACTAGAGAGATTAATGAAGGGGCGGACAAGTATCGTGATCGCGCACCGGTTGTCGACCGTGGCAGGGCTGGATCGGATCGTCGTGATGGAAAACGGAAAGATTGTCGAGGAAGGCGCACATCACGAATTACTAGAGAACCCGGAGGGCGTGTACGCTGGGCTATGGGGTAGACAGAGCGGGGCGTTCATGGAGGAAGAGTAGCAGCGTGAAGGGTGGAAGCAGCAGCCAGAAGATAGTAAAATTTTTGTTGACTTTATTGATATGCTTACCGGTATGCTGGTGGCTAGTGTCTGTTGCTATGTCAGGGAGCGAGGTAGTACAGGTTACTGGACGCAGTAGGGGGTTTGGATTATTAGAGATTGCTCTTACTATCGCCGCCAGTGTGTCGATTGCATATGCAAGCCTAGACGAGAAACTAGAGCGTCCAGGTCTCAGAAACGCCAAAGCGCACCGAACATATCAAATTCTACGATCTCAACGACGGACGAAATTCTTTATGGTGCTATCTGGATGTCTGGTCATTAGTTTAACCTTGGCGACGATTGCAGACTTATTGTTTAATGCTGATCCTGTGATAGCTGCTGATCTCTATTTGCACCTAGTGGTATTTTCGCTAGTATTACTAGCTTTTAGTTTTGGACTAAATGCCTTAGTGAAGAAACGGAAGTAGCAAACAAATATCACCGCCAAAATAGCGGTGATATTTGTTCCGTGAGTCAGTTGTCCGTTATTGATTGTTCCAGCGATCGATTGAGTCTTTGATGACTTTTTTCGCCTCGTCGGTACCAGCAAATTCTTTCACTTCGGTCGTGCCTGGTTTCTTCAAATCTTTATAATGATTGAAGTGGAACTCAATCTGCTCAATCAAGCGCTTCGGCAAATCCTCAAGAGATTTAATCGCGTCACCACTATTACGGTCATCAGCGACTACGGCGATAATCTTATCGTCAACTTCACCATCGTCGACGAATTTCATGACACCGAGAACTTTCGCCTGGGTATAAATACCGGTCGTAAGTGGCTGGTCGGTAATCAACAAAACGTCAAGCTCATCGCCATCCTCATCCAAAGTTTGCGGAATAAAGCCATAGTTGCACGGCTTCGCAAAAGCAATCGGCTCAATCCGGTCGAGCATGAAGCAAGCATTTTTGCGGTCCCACTCGATTTTGTGGTTGCTGCCAGTCGGAATCTCGACGACGACGTTAATTTCACCATTTTCGTAATCCCCCGGGGTCAAAATTTTATTGAAATCGGCCATAAAACTCCTTTAGTTATGAGATAATTATAGCATACTTCAGGCATACAAAAAAACAATCCCCGCCAGAAGCGAGGATGCTTTATCTTTTGTAAAATATCATCATGCCTGAATCCTGCGACGCTCCAGCAAACTAACGGCTATAGGCCCGAGAATACCGATGACGAGCGCAAAGATAGTGAGCGCAAACACCAATCTAATGTTAATTTCGCCATAGGGCGGAATTAATAATAACTCGTCTACTCTATCTCCATTATGGCTAACCGTCAACGATGAAGCTGCCTGTCCGCTCAACCAATCTTTACGACTAAACTCGTAGGTTCCGACTGGTATGTAACCGATATACCGATCTTCGGACGCATATTTCTGGCCATCAAACTCCGTAGGAGCGAAACCATCGGTCGACATAAATGATAGCCCCTCCGGGCCAATATTGCTGGAGTCAGCCGAAGCAATGCGAAAACGCACCTCGACATAATCACCGAACTTAGCCGCAATCGCACCGTGGTGCCAGGTGTCATCGCCAACTATTCGCGCTTCAAGGTCATAGTCCACGACGTCGCCGGTGGGATGAGACTTTTCTGGCGCCATGCGCGATTTGTTTATCGTCTCAACCATAGCATGCGCCCACTGAGATTCCTGTATCCCTGCTATGAGCGTTGCGACGGCTATTAGCGCCAATATACCGCCGAAGATACGTAGTACCCATTTTGCTAACCGAAACCCTTGGAATATCGCTCTGTTTTCTTCCATACTTTACCCTCCTTCAGTAAAAAAGATAGACTGTAACGCTACAATTCTTTGGCATGCCAAAGAACAAAGTGGTATAGATACCACTTCTCTTCCTATTGTATCATAGATTGCGTAAAAAGTCAATAGTGATATAGTTGATTCGGCTATCTTACGCTAAAAACTGAGATTTTATATTATTTGGCATTATGGTCATACGGCTTCTGGTCCGGGTCTTGGAAAATTTTCTCGTGCGCCACTTCGTCGGGGAGATAACTCTTATCGAGGTGAAAGCCAGCTTCCCACTTCTGCCCCTCGCCGAAGCCGAGGTCTTTCATGAGTTTCGTCGGGGCATTACGCAGCCAAGTTGGTACTGGGCAACCCATACTCTTCTCGGCGACCGCCTGGGCGCGCGCCCAGCCATTATACGTATCGCGGTTTTTCTTGGCTTTCGCCAGCACGACCGCAACATGGCTCAGGATAATCCCACCCTCAGGCATGCCGACACGCTCAATCGCCTCGAAACAGCTCACGGCGAGATTTAATGCACCATTACCAGCAAGGCCGATATCCTCAGAGGCGAAGATCACCATGCGGCGAGCAATAAACTTCGGATCTTCACCACTGGCGACCATACGGGCGAGATAATACAGCGTAGCGTCGACATCGGAACCACGCATGGACTTAATGAAGGCGGAGATGTTGTCGTAATGATAGTCGCCAGATTTGTCATACAGGGGCATTTTCTTGCCGACGGCAGTTTCGACGACGGATTTATCAACTTTTTTCGCTAAGCTCAGTGAAAGTTCGAGATCGCCGAGGGCGGAACGAGCATCGCCAGCGCTAAGGTCAGCAATATATTCCAAGGCTTCGGGGGTGACGCGCTTTTCTGCCTTTTCGGCTTTCACGGCGCGTTCGAGAACTTTCATGATATCCGGTTTCTTCAAAGCCGAGACAATAACAACGCGGGAGCGCGAAATTAGCGGCGAAATCACCTCGAAACTGGGGTTTTCGGTCGTAGCGCCAATCAAAATAATCAGACCGGATTCAACATGCGGCAAAAATGCATCCTGTTGAGCCTTGTTAAAACGGTGGATTTCATCCACGAAAAGCACAGTACGAGTCTTCAGATTCCAGTTGACTTTCGCACGCTCGACGACGGTCTCGATATCAGCTTTTTTCGCAGTGACCGCCGAAAGTTCGACGAAATCAGCCTGAAATTCTTTTGCTAGAATCCGGGCGAGGGTCGTCTTGCCGGTGCCAGGAGGGCCCCAAAAAATCAGGTTGACTGGTTCGGCTTTTTTGACGATTTCGGTGAGAATTTTCCCCTTACCGATAATCGCGTCTTGACCAATCACCTCGTCCAATTTTTGCGGGCGCATACGCTCCGCTAATGGCACTCTACTCATAAAACTATTATAACACCCTTAGGCCTATATTCCCCGCGCAAGTGCCATTAACGGAGGTAGTATCGAGTCGACATTCTCCACCCGACTAATCTCCAAAAGCTTACTACTTAGTATCAGCCGGGCGAGTTTAATTTCGCGCGATGATATATCACCGGATGAATATTCTTTGAGAGCAGCCTCAGAAGTATCCCAGATATAGTGCAATTCTGGGTCTAATTTCTTGCCATTTATATCATATATGAGATTAAGCTCTTCGCCCCCAATGCGAGCAAGGTTAAGTAAAAACCAGGTGCGTACAAGGTTGAGGTCGAGATGGCGGTTAAGACCATCTAATCCTTGGACGAGAAGCGAAAAATATTCGGGGCTGGTCACCTGCTCAGTGGCGCGTTCAACTTTCTTCATCATGAGAGCGGCAAGTTCCAAGCCTTGGACATCAGTGAGGATGCTACTAAAAAACTGGAGCATCCGGGCGCTAGTGAGGACGGCGAACTTCGACTTGCCCTGATGTATGACGACATCCGCAACCGAGAAAAGTTCAATGCTACCAGCGAGACGGGATTTTTCCTTGCGTACGCCTTTCGCAATGACGGCAAATTTACCTTCGGGCGTCAAAAGATTCAAAATCCGGTCGGATTCACCGTAGTTCGTGCGTCGAAGGACGATGGCGCGAGTACGGAGGTCAGACGGCATTAGACTCCGGGTTCGTAGGTTCACTAGGCGCTTGAGTAGGTGTATTTTGAGACTGGGCCGTAGGTAGGCTTCGTGGCGTCTCATTCTCGATCTGGCGCAACTGCTGATTGAGCCTTTGAACGCCAAGCTCAGGCGCGCTCATTTTTTTCTCGATTCCCTCCAGGACAGCGTCACGAATATCCTCAGGAGTCATAGTTCCTTTATCAAGCGTCCGGAAGACGCCGTAATGTTCAAGATTACGGTCAGACATATCAAGGCTCGTGATGAGGACAACCGGGATTTTCGCGGTGTCGTGATAAGAGATTAGCTCATTAAGGAAGGTAAAGCCGTCAGGTCCGCTAAGCAAAACATCGAGTAGAATAACGTCGGGTAGCTCAGAATTCATTTCGGAAATTGGCTCGACAGCGTCGTTAAAAACTTGGACGTCGGGATGAGTTTCTTGACCGTTGATATCAAAAAGCACGGTGCTACGCGCCGCAAGCGCGACGACATCGGCCATCGTCAGGTCGTCTTCAATTACATAAACTAAACTCATATAATTCCTTTCTAAAAATTAAAACTAATCTGTTTGGAGATAGGGAGATCAACGTAAAAACTGGCACCATCGCGGTGACGCACGGCACCAATTTGGGCGCGCATATGGGCAGCGAATTGCGAAGCGATATACAGCCCAATGCCAGAACTGCCGGGGCGCATCGCAATTTCAGTCGGGCGATCTAAGCCGCCAGCGTTTAATTCGCGCCAAACTTTCGTCGGCAAGGCTGGACCGTAATCGCGTACTGAAATACGCAGCCTGCTACGACGCTCAGAAATTACCACTTCACTGACACTGCCGCGCTCGGAATAATGCATTGCGTTGACGCAAAAGTTATAAACAATACTATATAGTAAGTCATGATTGGCGACGGCGAGACGTGATTTATTATGGAATTCAAGGTCGATACTACGCCCTTCAATCCGAAAAAACGGGGATAATTCGCTCAACACGGCTTCGCAGACGCCGCGCACACTAACCGGCTCGGTCTCGAAGAAGCCATCCTCAAGGCGAGCAATCTTCACGAGATCGTTCACTTGGCGCAAAGCGCGCTCGGAAACGTTAATGAGCTGGTTACGGTAACGTTGGCACGTAGCCTCGTCGGCGAAGTCAATGGCGAGTGCAAGCTGGCGCATAAGACTCAAAGGAGCCTTCAGCTCGTGCGCCGCAACCAGCATACCATTAACCTCCACTGCCATATATATATTATAGCACGGCTCAGGTTTATTCTCGATATACGTTAATTATTCGACGAATGTGACAGTATCGAGCAACTTGTAATACTCGTCAGCAAATAGCTCAGAGTCGGTCTGTAAGACGACTGTTTTATCGCGAACCTTGAAAATCGTCACAATGCCACGAATATTATTTGAGATATCGCCAGTATAAACATTAGCAACAGCGCCGCCGATATTGCGCGTTACCATGGAAAGCTTACCGTTTTTAACCGAGCTTTCGTAACTCTTTGCGACGGAATCGAAAGCCTTGTCCTGAATCGTAACGCGTAAGGCATTGATTGTCGTATTGCTGACCGGTAAGACCTCGCCAGGGTTCAGATAGGCTTCATAGTTGCCACCGTTTGCGGCGTCCTTAGCGACATACAGGTTCCAAGTCTTAGGATATTCAAAGGCGACGCTACCATAATCGGCTGGACCCATAAAGGACTTATACGGGTATTTTTCACGCTCAACGAACTCGTCTTCAAGTTTGGTTGTATTCTCGGAGACGGCGACGGCAATTGCGGCATCGATTTGACCGTCGACATCAGTCTTGACATTGTCCCATTCAAGATATTTCCAGATAAAAAGTCCAATAAAAGTCACGGCAACTAGACTCACGATAACGAGAATTACGGTTTCAATCACATTGCGGCGATTGTTAATCGGCGCCAGGCCAGAACCAGGCGAAGCGAGCGGAACCGCAGTCTTCGAAACTGGCACAGTACCCGGAGCAGCCGGGGCGAAAGCCGGAACTCCAGTAGTTGCAGGCTCAACAACACTGCCAGTCGCAACCGTGGCATTAACCGCCGCGGCTCCCAAACCCGGGGCAGGACTAACCGGAGGAACACCGGCGGACCCTGGAGTCGCGGCTGGATTTGAACCGGTAGCAGGGTTCATCCCCGCAGTTGGGTTCGGAAAAGAAGAATCATTCTGCATGAGTTTATTATAACTTAGAGAGCAGGTTTTTGTAAAGATTTTCTATTCTGACTGAGCGAAATTCGCAATCACTTCGACCTGGTTTTTGAGTTCCGCTAAGTCTTTTTCGATGTTTTTGGCCAATTTTTGGGCATCTTGATACTTTCTTAAGGCCTCATCCAGTGAAAAATCGTCACTATAGAACCATTCGACACTTTCGTCTAGCTCTTTAATCTTGGTCTCGATGGAAGTTTTAGATTGAGGTGCGTTTTTCGACATTTTTAATCTCCGCGGTTAGTTGTTGTTTAAGCGTTGTAATTTTTACAACACTTCCGACATCGAAGTCGTCGTTGCGACTTTTTTCATTAGTAACGATAGCGTATCCTCGCTTTAAGACATTCTCAGGGTTAAGCGAAGCCAAGATCTTTGACGTCGCGGTAACATGTTGAGATAAGTTATCGAGGCGACGAATAACTTCCTGCTGAATATCGTCTAGTCTCGCCCTTAAACCGGCTTGTTCTTGCGCAATGGCATCTAGCAGACGTTGGCTCATGCGGTCGACCGATACTCGGACCTGGCGCAGGGCGACAGCACGGTCAGTGGTGAGACGTTCAGCGGCATTAGAGGGCGTGGAAGCGCGGACGTCCGCCGCGAGGTCGGCGAGACTTTCGTCAACTTCGTGGCCAATACCCGTAATCACGGGGAGCCGACTCGCGGCAACAGCTCGGACGAGCTGTTCGTCGTTGAAAACGGCGAGGTCGTCCGCGCTTCCCCCACCGCGCAAAATTGCGATGACGTCCACGTCTCCGCGCTGATTGAAATAATCAAGTGCTCGGATAATTTGATCAACGGCAGCTAGACCTTGAACCTGAGTATTAATTGTTGAAATTTTGAGACCACCCCAACGATTATCAAGAATCTTCAAGAAGTCGATATAGCCAGCAGCGTTCGTCGAAGAAATAACACCAATCTTAGCCAAATCTTCTGGTATTGGGCGCTTCTTCGCCGGATCAAAAAGCCCTTCGGCAGCCAACTTGCGCTTCAGTAATTCAAAGCTCTTTTTAATATTTCCCTCCCCGAGCGGCAAAATACGCTGTACGGTGAGTGAGAATTTTCCCCAACGCGTCAATTCTGGCGTAGCTTTGACCCGAACGGTCATACCATCCTGAAGCGCGACACCAAGCTGGCTAAGTGGTAGAAAACAGCTGACGCTGCTGTCGCCCTCCTTCAAATCAAAGAAAACCCATTTGCCCTGATTAACCTTAAAACTGGCAACTTCCCCCTCGACATTGATACCGGTGAATCCGTACTCGATGGTCTGATTGCAGACTGCGATAAACTGTGAGACAGTGAAATTAACTTCGGGAGTCATGCTCGATTTCCGCTTTTTCGCGACGGCCAATCTTTGAAATCGAGTGCTGATAGAAACCGTAGCCACTGATAATCGTGCTGGCGAGAACAATTACCCGAGTCATGAGGACAACGAGAGCCGACAGCCCGGCGTCGACACCTAAACTCGCCATAATACCAACCATGCCAAGCTCATAGAGCCCATATGGAACTATCGCACCCATGACCGAGCCGATCGCTTCGC
This sequence comes from uncultured Candidatus Saccharibacteria bacterium, assembly GCA_948614045.1. Lineage (GTDB taxonomy): Bacteria > Patescibacteriota > Saccharimonadia > Saccharimonadales > Saccharimonadaceae > Nanosyncoccus. The sequence continues at coordinate 40,870 of CAPFSK010000005.1, forward strand.
CGATCATAATCTGAGGTAAGATTTCGGGGTGACCAAGGCTCGCCGCAACGATCCAATAGGTCGCAATTTCAAGAAAACTATAGACGATACCCCACAAAATCGGGCGAATTAACATTTCTTTATGTCGACGTGCGGTCATCAAGTCGCCGTGGGCATCGCCAAGATATTTGTCGACAACTTCGCGCTGCAAAATATCAGTTTTATGACCAAAAGTCACTTTTTTAACCAGCCAGTTGACGAAATTGGTGCTAGTTTTCGCAAACCAATCAATGCGCTTCTTGCTGCTGGCGATCGCGATCAGAATTGCAATCGCTGCGATAATGCCTACGCTAAGCAAAGCGGTAAAGCCAATTACCCAAACACCAGCAGCCGGTACGGTACTAAAAATCAGCAAAGCAATAATCGCAAGAATTGTCTGGAGCTGGTTAGCGCAGATTGTGATGATATAGCGCAAAACATACATGAAACTTGCCTGCCCCGCGGTCGCGCCAAAAGGCTTCAAGCGCCACGTGATATATCCAAGACCACCGAGGCCGCCCGCCGGTACGGCATGATTTACGAAATTTAGCTCCAATGAGACGCGCATGAGAGTCCACGGCGAGACTTTTTTCGCATCTTTCTTCGCACGCATATAAGAGAAGAACATCTGCCCGCAACAAAAATACATAAAAAGTTGCTCCGGAATTAAAAGCATGAGAACAAGAATGTTCGTCTCGCCAATATGCGCAATTGCTTCACGAATATCATTCCAGTTTGAATAGACAACGTAAATAATTAAAACAAGTGTCAGAATTGTCAAAATCGTACGGAAAGAAAGTTGAAAATGTTTTTTAGGCTTCGAGCCGTCAGAGTCGGAACTCATTGTAGTTTTTGTCATGAAAATATTATACCATAGCAGATAAAGTGTGAAGTGACAATCTTGTGACTTTTTGATCTCTGGGAAATTTTGATGAATATAAGTCTAAAACATGTTATAATTATATTAGTATGAAATATCTTGCGGTTTTGGGTAGACAACCACTAATCTCAGTAGCGGAGCTAGAGAGTTTGTTCGGTGACGTGAGGTTGGTGGCGCCAGAGCTGGCGGAATTTTCGACGGATGCGAGACCAGAAATTCGGCGCCTGGGCGGAACACAGAAGCTAGCGGTCAAAATTGACGGCACGGTGATGGACTTTCTGAAAACTTTGCCGAAATCAGGTAAGATTACGCTAGGATTGTCGGATTATTCGCGCGGAGCGACGGCATTTAAGGCGCAAGGTGAAGCGCTGAAGTTAAAACGCATTCTAGCGAAACTGGGACGTAGCGTGCGAGTGGTACCAAATAAAGAGGCAGTTCTGACGAGCGCAACAAGTTTTCACAATCATTTGTTTAGCGAAACAAAAATTGAATTGATTAAGCACGGCAAAGAGTTTTATCGCGTAATCGGAGTGCAAGATATTGATGCATATGTCAAGCGAGACCAAGCTCGGCCGGCACGGGATGCAAAAGTCGGAATGTTGCCGCCGAAATTGGCGCAGATTTTGATTAATTTATGTGGGGATTTGCCGGCGGGAAGTAGATTGCTGGACCCGTTTTGTGGAACCGGAGTCGTATTACAAGAAGCGGCGCTGATGGGGTATGTTCCCTATGGGACAGATTTGAGCGAGAGAATGGTGGAGTATTCAAAGAAGAATCTGGCGTGGCTAGACGCGGCTAAGCATTTCCAGGTCGAGCAAGGCGATGCAACAAGTTTTCAGTGGGCGGCACCGATTAATGCGGTGGCATGCGAAGGATACCTCGGGCGACCGATGTCTTTGCCACCAGCGGAAATCAAGCTGAAGCAGGAGAAACAGGAGTGCGGCGGGATTATTCTGAAGTTCTTGAAGAACTTAGCAGAGCAGATTGAGTCAGGAACTCCAGTAGTGATGGCGGTGCCGGCGTGGCTGAGGCCAGACGGGTCGTATGAACGGCTGAATTTGCTTGACGAAATAGAGAATCTGAGCTATAATGTAAAGAGTTTTAGAAATCTGGGACAGCAAGATTTGCTTTATCACCGTGATAAACAGGTTGTGGCCAGAGAAATAATAGTTTTAAGGAAGAAATAGCATGTCACATGTCAAAGCTGGCGGTACCGCCAAGAATATACATAATAATGCTGGGCAGAGGCTTGGCGTGAAGCGCTTCGGCGGACAAAAAGTCCGGAATGGCGAGGTCTTGGTGCGCCAGACTGGTGCGACGAAGATTGCTGGTCCAGGCACGTATATGAGTCGGAATTTCACGATTCACGCGGCGAAAGATGGCGTCGTGACGTTCGTGAAGACGAAAAAATGTCACTTTTCTGGCAAGAGCGTGCCACGTGTACGCGTGGAAGTACGCTAAGAGATGAGATAAATACCCCGCGCATGCGGGGTATTTTTGCTGGGGGATACTTTTAGGAGATGTGGTATGCCAAAAACCTCCGGTTTTTGGTCGGAGGTTTAGCTATATTGTTTAAGACTATTGTCGCTAGAATACGTTCTTGAGCACGAAGTTGACGATAGCGTAAGCAAGAAGCGCAATAATAAGACCAACGACGCCATAGAGGATTGTATGTTGCGCGCGTTTGGTTTTTGCGGCGTCACCCGTAGAAGTAACAAAGAAGATACCGCCAAGTACAATGACGAAGACAGCAATTACACCAACAACGCCGACAATGACATTAATGATGTCAGTAGCAGTAACCATTAGATCTTTGTCGTCATTCGCTAGATTACAATCAGCAAGAGTTTGAGGATCCTTTTTTGCCTTATCGGGATGGGTTTTATTGAGCGACCCCTTTGGGCAGTCAATAGCCATAGCATTATCAGTATTAACGACTGTCGCAAGTGCAAACATGCCAGAAACGGCAAGCAGACCAGCGACTAATAAATTCTTGATTTTCATGTTTACTCCTTTGGTCTAATTATACAGGTTTTGAGATGCGACGCAAGACCAGAAATCCTGCTAGCATGAGCCAGCAGGATAGATTTTAGAGTTTCAATTTAATACTAGAATACGTTTTTCAAGACGAAATTCACAATCGCATAGGCGAGAATAGCAATGATTAAGCCGACAATACCGTAAAGAATCGCGTTCTGACCCTTTTTGGCTTTTGCTGCATCGCCGGCGCTAGTAGTGTAGAAGATACCACCGATGACGATGACCGCGACTGCAATCACGCCAACGACACCGACAATAACATTTATGATAGTCGTCGCTCGGTCCATGAGGTCGTATTCGGTAGCGGCGAGATTACAATCGGCAATAGTTTTAATATCAGCGGCGTCTTTTGGTTTAGTCAATTTCTTCTTTTGATCGTCGGTCGTGTTGATAATATTACCATCTTTGTCTGTAGTGTAATTATAATCATAGTACATGGTACCTTTCTTACAATCACTAGCGCTAAAGGCCATAGCGGGCGATGCCGTAGCTATTGTGACAAAAAGCGAGCCGACGGCGACAAGAGTGGTCGCGATTAAAAATTTGATTTTCATTTTACCTCCTTTAAAAGTAGTATATAAACTTAAGTCCATTATAACATGGACTTAAAATAAACCGGTGGTTTATTTTGTGGGAGCGGAGGCGATTATGCTATAATAGAAGCATGAGCAAGATTTTGATTGTCGGAAATGTATTAAAAGATGTTTATCTGAAACTGGATGAGCGACAGAATGATTTTGAACTTGACGAAAATGGGATTAGCTGGCTGGAGCTAGGATTTAATGGGGCGGCGCATAGTTTTTTTAAGCGGACAAGCGTATATGGTGGGGCGGCGATTTCACTGTCAGTGCTGAGCAAATTGGGTTTGGACGCGGGGATTTTGAACTCTAAGACCGAGTTCAAACCGGGCGAGGTCTTATGGTCGGATGACCCAGCGGATTATCGCTATATTTTTAGTCATAAAGGCGGAATTACATATTTCGTGCCGAGCGAGCGCAAGGCGACGGACTGGTCGATGCCAGCTGGGACGCCAGAATGGATTTTGGTAGATCGATCGACGACGGTGTCAATGCGACTCGTAGATGAGCTGAAGAACTTCTTGAAGTTTTCACATGGAACGAAGCTCGCAGTACATGCCGAGAAACATACGACGCCAGCAGGGCAGAGATTGGCCGAGATGGCAGATATTTTGTTCGTTGAGGATGAGCCGGCTGTACGCGTTGAAGAGAAAATTGTTGACAAAATTGAGCTAGACAAGCCGAATACGCAGCTCGTATGTCATATTAGTCCGCGGAAGTTGTCACTCGGAGAGGCGGAAGAGAGTTGGAATATTGAAGATGCGGACGTAATGACACATCTGACTGTGTACTCAACGATTGTTGCGACGGTACTAGGGACAATTGCCGCAGGCGGAGCGCCAGCGGATGCATTGTTACTTGCGAAATTAAATGCTGAGAATGCGACGATTGACGGTCCGCTAGAGGCAGAAAAATTACGTGAACTAGCACAAGAAGAGTTAAAGAAACGGGCAAACTTAAAGTTGATTGCACGGTCATTGATGACGTCAGGCAAAGGAATTCTGGCAGCAGACGAATCCAGCAAAAGTCTCGCAAAAAGGTTTGCGAAGTTTGGGATTGCGCATACGAGTGCGAATCGTAAGGATTTTTACCGGATGCTACTCACGACGCCAAGACTGCGTGAGCATGTTAGCGGAGTTATACTGTCAGAGGAAAATGCGGGTTATAAGTTTAGTAACGGCGAAACGGTCGTGGAATTCTTGACGAATCACGGGATTATCCCGGGGATTAAGGCGGATTTGGGTCTAAGACCAATGACGGGCAGCGATGAGACGCATACGCTAGGGTCGGAGGGACTAGCGAAGAGATTGCGGAAGTATTACAAGATGGGGTTCAGGTTCGCAAAATGGCGGGCAGCGTTTCGGATTACGAGTGACCAGCCAGGGTTCTTCGCGGTCGAGCAAAATGCGGAGGAGTTGGCAGGGTTTGCGCGTGAGTGTCAGCTGGCAGGGCTAGTACCGGTGGTAGAGCCAGACATTGTAAACGATGGTGACTTTACGATCGAAAAGCATGCAGAAGTGACGGCGCGAGTGCTGGCAAGAGTGTTTGAGAAGTTAGAGCAGAGACATGTGGCACTAGGGGGGTGTATCGTGAAGTGTAGTATGGTAGTGAGCGGTAAGGAAGCCGAGGTGCAGGCGACTGCGGATGAAGTTGGAATGGCGACGGCGAGTATTTTGCGGCACGCTGTGCCGCGGTATGTGGCAGGGGTATGGTTGCTGAGCGGCGGACAGGAAGCGAAGCAGGCGACAAAGAATTTGACAGCAGTCATGCAGTGTTCGCCGTTCCCGTGGAGTATCACGTTTGCGTTCTCGAGGGCGCTAGAAGAGCCAGTGCTAGCGACTTGGCGAGGAGAAGCGGAACAAGTGAAGGCAGCGCAAGCAGCTTTGGAGCGGCATCTCGCGGCGAATGCGGACGCGCTGCACTACGCGAGAAGTGAAGGCGGAAGCACTGGGGGCACGAAGAGCATTGGGGTGTTGGATTGGTCATAGGGGCGTGAGAAAGTAGGGCACGAGGTGCCATTAGCTGTATTGTAGCACAAGTTATAGAAAAAGTCAATAGCGGTTTACACTATTGACTTTTTGGCTGGATTTTCCCTATTCGGATTTTGCGCCGTCTTCCTCGGACTTTGCTTCAGCCTCACCAGCGTCAGCCTTGGCGTCTTCGGCTTCACGAGCAGCGGCTTCGACGGCTGGGTCGTAGACATTCGCAACAACCGTACTAAGTTCGAGTTCTTTATCGGCCAGCTCGACGCCTTTTGGCAGCTTGAGATCGCCGAGCGTCAATTTATCTTCAGTACTACTCAACCCTGAACCATCGACCGTCAGTTCCTCTGGCAAATCAGATGGTTTAGCCTTCACGTCAACCTCTTCCAAGACCGGCAAGATAACATAGTGCAACTTCGCAGCCTCCGAGCCATCAAAACCGGTGATTTTGATTGGCGTTGTCGCCTCCACGACTTCATCGGCCGAAATCGCCTGAAACTCAATGCTCAAGATCCGGCGACTAACTGGATCGATTGTAATGTTTTTGACAATCGCAAGCTGCGGAGCTCCAGCGATCATCAGCTCAAGCGACGAATGATAGCCAGCATCAAGTAAAGCCTTTTCTGTAACGTTATATTCAGAAACCGTCAATACCGGTTCGGTGCCGCCATAGACAACGGACGGAATCTGGCCATTCCGACGCAGAGTCTTGAGCTTCTTACCCTGTTCGGTGCGTTTTTCCAAAACTAATTGTTTTGACATAGTTATAACTCCTCCTGTTCTGTAGTAATTATTATAGCACGTATCTGGAAATCAAGATAGGCTGGCTACTTATCTTCTAGCCCTTCGATACCAGGTAATTCTTGCCCGAGTAGAAGTTTCAATGCGGCGCCACCGCCGGTAGAAACGAGAGTATAATCAAGGTCGCTATCAGTTACCTTTAGCCCCTCAACGAAGCCACTAGTATCGCCACCGCAAACGATTGAATCCAGCGCGCGGTTCTCACCCATGGTCTTCGCGATAATCGTTGAAGCTGTAGCGTAAGCCGGGTCTTCGACTTTGCCGAGGACACCGTTCCAAAGCACGGTCTTAGCATTTTGGATAGCCTCGACCATATGCATAGTCGAAACCGGACCGATGTCGAGTTTCTCGCCAGCCTCATTAATATCAAAATCTTCGGCGACGTAAATCTGGTCGTTTTCGGCCCGATAACCGTCAGCAGCAATCTTACCACCTACCAAAATTTGATCAGCAAGACCGCTAAACTGCTTAATCAGCGGTTGCTTGTCTTCGACTTTAACGCCGCCAATGATTACGACAAAGGGACGTTCCGGCTCAGTGATGACTTCGTTTAGGGCATTAACCTCTTTTTCGAGCAATAGTCCGGCTACCGAGGGCAAAATCTGCGTAATAGCGCTAGTCGAAGCGTGCGCACGGTGAACGACCGCAAAGCCGTCTTGGACAAAGAGTTCAGCGCCGGTCGCATCGACGATTTCGCGAGCAAAATCGGCAGAATTAGCCTTTTCTTCCGGCGAAAAGCGCAAGTTTTCGAGCAATAAAATGCCGCCTTCGGGTAAACTCTCCGCGGCTATTTCAACTTCCGGCCCCGAGACTTCATCCACGAAATTTACTGGTGTCCCTGCCAATAGTTCGGCTAGTTTCTCCGCAACAATACGTAGAGATAACTTCGGGTCGCGCTCGCCAGCTGGGCGGCCGAGGTGGGAAATAATAATAATCTTCCCCACCTCGTGTTCTAGGAGATATTGGAGTGTTGGTAGCCCGGCGCGAATCCGCAAATCGCTCGTAATGCGCACAGCTTCGCCGGTGTCAGCAACCCCATCGACACCTTCGCCGGCGACAACTGCCTCAAGCGGCACATTATAATCAGCACGTACTAGGACTGTGCGCCCTTTAACATCAACATCACGAACCGTCTGTTTCGTAAACATCCTACCTCCTAAGAGCCGTGTGGCTTAAATTTTGCGCACCTTAATCGTATCGGTGCCGGCGACGTCCTTGTCGCCGGAGACGATTACGACCTGTACGTAATCGCGACCTGAACGACTGGATAGGACGCCAGATTTGACTAGCTCTTCGGCGAGCTCAAAGCCAAACTCTGGGCTATATTCACGGACATAGGCACGGTTACCATAGACGAGAGAAAGTTGGTTAGCAACGCGTTCGTTCGGCGTGACCGAGAAAATCGGCAAAGCTGGACGCTGAGCTGCCATCGCGCGAGCGGTGCGACCAGTAGCGGTCTGGCAAATGATAGCGTCAGCTTCAATATGCTCAGCGATACTAGCGGCTGCCTCGGCAATCGCATCGTAATCTTGATTGTCGCTCTGTGGATCATGCGGGATCGGAGTAGTTTCGACGTGATCCTGAACGTAGTTAATAACCTTGACGATCTCTTCAATCGTTTCAACCGGGTACTTGCCCATCGCAGTCTCTTCAGAAGTCATGACGACATCGGCACCCTGAATGACGGCATTTGCAACGTCGCTAACTTCGGCACGAGTCGGCATTGGATTGTCGACCATTGAGGCCATCGTTTGAGTTGCAACAATACAGATTTTCGAGTGTTCACGGCACATCTTAATCAGCTTACGCTGGACAACTGGCACAATCTCGGCACCAACTTCGTAGCCCATATCACCACGAGCAACCATGATGGCGTCAGTCGCCTTCACGATCTCTTCAAGATGTTGGTCATCCATGACGGCATTCTTCGTCTCAATCTTGGCGATGATCTTCGCATTTGAGCCACGCTCTTCGAGCATTTTGCGGAAAGTAATGATGTCTTCGGCTTTTTGGATGAAAGAAAGCGCAACATAGTCGAAATCCTTGTCAACGCCCCAATCAAGGTCACGAATATCCTTCTCCGGGAAGATATCACCACCGAAGTCAGTATCTGGCAGGTTAAGACCCTTATGGCTATTGACGAACCCTTTGTTCTCGGCGGTCAAGCGAATTGCCGTGTCGGAGACGATTTCTTGAACGTGGGTACGAATCTTACCGTCGAAGATATAAACTGGGTCGCCGACTTTGACCTTCTCGGCGAGATTGTACTGGACTGGCAAAGTCAAACCGCCGTCATGCTCTGTAACGGCGTAGTCGAGAATAATGTCGTCACCCTCGTTAATCTCGAGATAATTATCCTTAATATCGCCAAGACGAATCTTCGGGCCCTGGAGATCCTGAACGATCGCAACGTGACGACCGTATTTATTCGCAGCCTTGCGAATCCAACCGATAAATTCATCCATTTTTTCGTAACTACCATGAGAGAAGTTAAGGCGGCAGTTGTCGAGACCAGCAGCGATTAGTTTGTCAATCATTTCTTCGCTATCAGTAGCGGGGCCAATCGTGGCCAAAGTTTTTGTACGTTTAAATAATTCACTCATTGCCTCATTATATCATACTTCGTAGAAATAACTTCGTCAGCTCGGGAAAAATATCAAATGATATTTTTCACTCGCATTCCTTGTTATAACATATTTACGACAGATGGACACTCTGTTTTGCGGAATATCATGACGAATCTTTAGGCTTATGGTAAAATGAGAACATGAAGAAGGTCGAAAAGGCACAGAAAGCTAAGCATGTCTTCGGGTTAGAGGAGAAGCTACTGTTGGGGATTGTTGGCGTCTCGGTGTTGATGATTATTGCAGCCTTTTCGGTAAAACTGCTTCCCACTCCGACAGAGCAGGCCGATGCGAAATTAGAGGAAATAGCAAATGATTATTATTTGACTTATCTTTATCCAAGGCTGATGGGGGCGAACAAAGACTTAGAACAGGCATTCAAAAAGTATGATAAGGTGGGCGTGCCGACGGTGTATTTGCGGCAATTATTACACTACAATGACGACCAATATGCAGAAACGGCGGAGACGTTTGCGACAGTGGGGTGCGACACGAATCAGACCGGAGTGCGCTATTACCCAAAGGAACCATATGGACCGCATGATTATGAGGTGAAATACCTCTGGGAATGTAGCGCAAAAGCCGAATAGATCTTGACAATTTTTAATGCTTATGCTAATATAGAGTTAAGCTGCGTGGCGGCCTGGATTTTGATGGGCTGCCATGATATAATTGAGGAAAGTTAAACAAGGGAGTAGTCATGGCGGCACTGATCGTGATTTTAGTATTAGTATTATTGGTGGTAGTACCGGGAATCCGGATTATTAATCAGTACGAGCGCGGAGTGGTGCTCAGACTTGGTAAATATTCGCGAACGCTGAGTCCAGGGTTTAGGATTATTATTCCCTATCTTGATAAAATGCTTAAGGTCGACGTACGGACGACGCCAATGGACATCCCTAAGCAGGAGGTGATTACGCGGGATAACGTGACAGTCAATGTCGACGCGGTAGTGTATGCGCGGGTGATTGATGCACAAAAGGCAGTGCTGGAGACAACGAATTATCAGTATGCGACGAGTACATTTGCTCAGACTGCCCTTAGGGACGTGACGGGTAATTTTGACCTTGATGAAATTCTATCGAAACGCGATGAAATCTCGGCGCAAATTCGGGAAATTGTCGATGCGCAGACCGATAAATGGGGGATTGATATCGAGAGCGTGAAACTACAAAATATTGAGCTGCCGTCGGACATGAAGCGGGCGATGGCGAAGCAGGCGGAGGCCGAGCGTGAGCGCCGGGCGGCGATTATTACAGCGGAAGGCGAAAAGAGCGCGGCAGCAGCAGTGGCAGAAGCAGCAACAATGCTCGCACAGACACCAGGTGGCTTGAATATTCGGACATTGCAGACTCTGGAAAAAATTAGCACCGATCCGTCACAAAAGACAGTGATTCTGCTGCCAAGCGACCTAGCGGATGGTGCGGCAAAGCTGATGCGGCACTAGGCTCGACTGTAGTCGTTGAGCGCCGCGTGCGGTGGAGATGTTTTTCGCGTCGGGGATGAGTTTTGTATACTGAGGGGTTGACGAGGAGAGAGTTTTCTAGTAAAATGAGGGTGTTGGTCTCTTAGTATAACGGTTAGTACATCGGGTTTTCATCCCGACAACGCGGGTTCGACTCCCGCAGAGATCACCAGGTTTGCACGTCACGTTTGATACAAAAATAATAAGGCGAATGTCCCGGTTTATAGGGGTGTTCGCCTTATTTGGTGGCTAGCAGAGGGTAGATGAGGGGGAGCTGAGAGGTGAATACAGTTGGTAGAAAATTGGAGTTTGAGAGGTAATTTTACACGATGCACCACTGGGGTTATAGTTAGTAGAGTAATTTTACACGTTTTACACGATTGGGAGATGATGCCACATCATAAAGTGAGAGTCATATAATTCCCTGTTTTATTCACAATTTTAAGTGTGCGTGGTAAAACCTATGATACGCAAAATGCGGATAATTCTTCTCGGAGTAACACCTATAAAATATCCTAATTTATTGCTCGCTTTTGTCTGTAGCGATTATGTCAATTTGAACGTCGGTCAGGCGGGGTATGTCGGCCAGTACGGCTACAGCTGGTCGCGTACTTCCAAATCGTCTATCCGTTCCTACGACCTGCTCCTAGGTCCTACGAATGTCAATCCGTCAGATAACAGCAATCGCTTCTACGGTTTTCCCCCCTCCGCTGCCTCTACCCAGGTAGTGCCTAATGGAGGAAAAGGAAGATAAAACAACACAAAAAAGCAGGAACAGTAGCGAACTATCATATCGCCAATGTTCCTGCTAAAATTATTTCTAATTTTTATTACTCCATTCGCTGCAAACTTGCTCCCGCGATTTCTATGTTGTCGTCATCTATGATATTGACGGTCTGGCTTAGGCTTTCTCCTAGAACACTTGTGATGTCCAAAACATACCTATCATCTTCCTTATAAAAAGCATACGTATCGTTTGGGCTATAGAAGTTGCAGTTATTTCCATCAAATATCACAATTGCTCCCGGTTGTGCCTGTCCGAATCCGCTATCGCCAATACTTTTCCATTTGCCAGTAATATCATAAGAATCCGGAACTATATAGGAAGAGTCTGAGGATTCTATATCTAATTCTGCATTACTGGATGTCAGTTTAGCACAATCAATAGTCCTGCTCCCATCCAAACTGACATATTTCCAATCTTTAGTATTAGCCGCATCATCCATACAAATTAACCCGTCACCGACATCACCAAATGTAAGCCCATCAAGCATAGACAAGTCATCCACTCCGGGAGTATAAATTGTGCCGTCTGGACCTATGATTTTTGTCATCTGGTCTATTGTCGCTTGCAAATATCCATTAGCTGAATCATTGGGGTTAGCATTATCAATTCTAATTGGTGTATATGAAAGATTTCCTTGTTTATCTATAATGGATGCATACCAATCCCCATCTGCCCCCGTCATAACTATCGGAGCGTATCCATCGCTAAATGATCCACCGCTGATATCATTCTCCTTATACTGTTCTAAGGATATGACGAGATTCCAATCTTTATCGTAATAGCCAACCTCATTCGGATGATAATACGTTGTGCCAAATATCAGCCCTTCGCCATAGCTGGAATCTGAGAGAAAATCATCTTTTTTAGAGATTGCGTTTTCTAATGCCCCACACCCATCTCGCCACGGTTCTTCGTAGTCACTATTAATTATGTACGCAAATTTAGTATTTCCATCCTTAATAACAATGGCTGTATATCCTTCGTAGAAATTTCCTACCACCTTTTCCATGCACCAACCACGAGCATATGGAAATGGAGAAAAATATTCTGTTGCGACATTGTATAACCCAGAGGGTAAAACGATGTAGTTTTCTCCTATGTATCGAATGGACGAACAGTAATTAAATTCATCTATCCATTTTTCCGGACGAAATTGTTCATCACTTACTTGCATTTCGTTTAAGATGTTTCCGTCCTTGTCTATAGTGCCGTAACGCCACTCATCTGTATCAAAATTTCGGATGTGTTGAGCCACGAAAAAATGGCCATTCCCATATGCTAGGATCAAATAACCGCCATCAGGAGTCATCTGGCTTTCAAACAGTACATTTCCTTCTGAATCAATAATGCCACAGGGAGATTCTTCAGTATTGTTTTCTCTGTAAAATGCAAGCCCATCTTGGAACGGGGAGACATAAAATAACTGGCTGTCTGCTTGGTACACTAATTTTCCGTCTGTATCTATAACCCCTGTACAAAAACTATAATAACTGTTCTTGGAAAAATCCACCCACGCACGTTCATTAGAAAACGGATGCAACTTCGTAAATGGGTAAGTTTCTATAACTACCTCTTCAGGCTCTTCGTGAGTATTTTCCTCATAATCCATGTCTGTTTCTTCATATTCCGAATCATCTCCCCATGTATCCACATTATCTACTGCGGCAGGGCTGCTATCTCCAGAATCACTGCATCCGCTAAGTAAGATGCTAAACAACAACGCTGCTGTTAAAAGTTTGTTTTTCATGTCGTTTTTCTCCTTTAAACTATTCCCAATCAATTAAATGGCAGGAGTATTGATCTGATTCTAATAAACCTATAGTATTATTAGATATTTCAGGATGACCCTCCCAAGTAGAAAACTGATACTCCTCTCCATCTGTAATTTCGACACTCTTAGCAAAGGAGAGGTCTTCCATATTTACTATATAAATCTCAAAAAGATGTTGCTCCTCATCCGTACAGGCTAAGCATGCAAACTGCGTCCCATCAGGATTCCCGATACCGAATTGACAACCATAATTTTCAGGCTTATAACGATAAATACCTGTTTCAGCAAAGATGTCAATAGACCGTTCAGACATAGTCCCACTGCCTACATTGTAAAACATCCAATCCTCATCCTCGTTTATCCAAGAGCACCCGCTACCAAGGCCCCTTTCTGTAAAAGGATTTGAACTTTGTACAACATTTTCAATGCTCATATCGGAAATTGGCACAGAATAGAATTGAAGACGAGTCTCATGTATATATTCGCCAAATACAAAATAGTCGTCGAGGAATCCAACCGCACTATATCCAATTCCATACTCTGACTCTAAGCCGAGATAGTCAGTTACATCAAAGAACTCTCCATTCTTATCCATCCATCCCGCTGTGCGTAACCTGGTCTCTGCGGAATATTTGTCAAGAGCCATCCTGCTGTAATTTTCATTAAACATTTCCCTATTCGCAATCTCACCCACTAAGCGTGGTGAATATGGTATGATATAGCCATCTGCACCATCTTTAGGGAGATCAAAACTAAAGTCGTTAACCGAATCACTTGCACCAGTGTCAATGTTAAGGCAAGTTAGAGAAACTGTTGCATGGTAGTTCTCTGAATCGGGGTTGTCAATGAAGATTCTTTGGATGATAAGACCATTATAATCTACTTCCTCATCTTCTTGATACTGATTAAAATCACTTTCTGTCTCCCAATCATTTTCTGCCTCCGCTTGGCTGTTTTCGCTCATATTAAGAGACTCATCAGGAACAGTTTCAATAGTGTCATTTTTAGCGCAAGCGCATAATGACAATGTCAACAATGCTACCAACAACGCTGTAAATCCTTTTCTCAATTTTATTCTCCTCCTTTTCGTAGTCGGTTCATATAAAATACGCCAATTACGTTGACGTAGCATAAGCCTCCTCCCTGCTTTTATTGAACCCTGTCTTAACAGCAAAAAATCACGGCTCATAAACCGCTAAAAAACAAGATGTAACACAATAATGATATCGTTACTATTTTAACATCAAAATTGCCTATATTCAAGGGGTCGATATACTAAAATGTAGAAAATCTGTACACAATATCATCACAAACGGCATTTTTATAGTATATCAGCGGCTTGCACGTGGCTCTGGATGTAACACTCTCATTAAAGTGTTACAAAAGCCCCCTTGTCCGGGGATACGCTATAATCAGCCGTATCTTACGACAAGGGGGCTTTATCAATTATGGCAGCAACAGAACCGATCAGGGACAAGAAACAGTTAAAAGAACTCGCAGACTATTTTTTACGCAAAGGACAGCTTCGCAACTATATACTGGTTGTTATGGGAACATATACCGTGCTTCGTATCAGCGACTTGCTCCGGCTGAAGTGGTCGGATGTATATGATGAAAAAAGACAGGAGTTCCGCACCCACATTACTATAATAGAGAAGAAAACTAAGAAAGAGCGCACGATTGCCCTGAATCCGCAACTGCTTGGCACGCTCCGGCAGTATTACGCTCATCGCCGAGGAGAATATGTATTTGCCAATAACCGCAAAGAGCCAAAAGCTATTAGTCGGGTACAGGCATGGCGGATTATCCACGCAGCAGTAGTGGAGCTTGGATTCACCGGAAAGATTGCCTGCCATTCTTTAAGGAAGACTTGGGGATATCATACCGTGAAAGATAATAAAGTAGCATTGGCCGTGGTTGTAGACATTTATAATCACAGTAGTTACGAAATTACGAAGCGTTATCTTGGTATTACACAAGATGAACGGGATGAAGCGTATCTGGGGATGGAGTTGTTCTGAGATGCTAATTGAATGAAATTTTTCCAATTAGGAGGGCGTGAAACATAAATACGCTCTGTTTTGTGATGGGAAATATGTATATCTGACAGTTACTTCCTTTTCCTCCATTAGGCACTACCTGGGTAGAGGCAGCGGAGGGGGCGACCATAGTAACGATTACCGTAGTTTGATGGGTAGATAATGGAAGAACTGAAATATAGGCTGTAAGTGTCGTTGGCTGAGTTTGATGTACGCGTCCAGCTGTAGCCGTTTGTTCCGATGACTCTTGCCTGGCTGGCGCCAAGATCTACGTACCCACTACGGACAAAAGCCAATGGTAACTGTACTATGGTGGTGGCGCCGGTGGTGCTGATTATATTGGAGCATTTATCCCCCTTGTCAATTTTCGCCAGACCATGACTGCTATTTTTGGTGGTTCATGGTATGGACGCTCACACTATCTTGTCATATGATGTCGTCCTGTAAAGGAGGCGTACAAAAATGGATGAGAAAGATTTTATGGAACTGCTTATAACAGAACGGATGGGAATGCACTGCGAGAAGTTTAAGGAGGACTATCCACCCACACCGGAGCAACTGGAAGCGGCAGAAAAAGCCAATATTGCTCATGACAAAGTATTCTCAATACTGGATGCCGAACATCGCAAACTACTGGAATTTTGTGAGGATGCGGGCTTTGAGAGTTCTTCGCGAGAAAATGAGTATTATTACAGGGCGGGAATTAAAGATGGGGTGAACCTTGACCGTTTAGTAAAACAGATGAAAAGCACTGATTAGCTATCTTCATGTATTGGCAGTAGCAATTTCTATAAGCGGCAATATAATCTATGTTAGAATTGAATCGTGGATAGTTTTGTCCATGGAAACTACTGCCAGCCATTGAGATCAGGCTCCGACTGCCAAAGGTTTTCTAGTTCAAAGATCGTGAAGTTTCTCTTCCTATTATTTCATAGGAAAACATGGAAGACTGGGATTTAGCTACAGCTATGGCTGCGGCTAAAAATAGCAAACTTCTTCACCTGCG
>CAPFSK010000006.1 GCA_948614045.1 uncultured Candidatus Saccharibacteria bacterium
CCGACCCACTCACGCCTCGCAGCATCGTGAAGCTACCAGTCGGAATCTCTAGGTTTACATCAAATAACACCTGCTTTTTACCATAAGACTTATTCACCCCACTAAGCGTAATCATGATCCTATTATATCACGCCATTCTATCTTATTACTACTGCCCTATTCCCCGTACTATTAAATATCGACTCAACCTGTGCCCGTGGCAAATCATAATACCGGCGCCCGTTCAGCGTCAACGGATCCGTCACCCTTTGCACCCCCGTCATACTATTATATCCCGTGAGCAACATCACGTGCAAATTCGCCGGCGCTCCATACCGCCACGCACTCGGCGCCACATAGCTCAACGTCAGATAAATTACCACCGGATTCCCCGCTGCCACTTCCGCATCCAGCGCATCCAAGCTCGCCCCAGTGATATCCACTACATTCGCCCCTGAACTACTTCGACCAAACGCCGCCAGCGGCCCCGGAGCGATCCAAAACGGCGCATCGCTTCCCGCCGACGCGAATATATCTCCTCGAAACCCCGAAAACGGATCATCACTCTTCGGCATCATCTCCGCATACGTCCTAAGATTCATTTCACCAAGATATCCCTTGTACTGCAACCCCATTAAAAGCGATGCCGCCTCACAACCATTTTTCACCCCTTCGCCATTCTGACTCCAATATGGCACGCTAAGCGTATGCCATGCCGCCGCAATCGCTGCCTGTCGCTGGCGATATTCTTCCTCTGCCTTACGTCGCGCCTCTTCTGCAATCCGCTCCCGCTCCGCCAGTGCTTCCTCCGCTTTTTTCAAAACCTCCGCGTACCTCTCCGCCACATCCCGCTGCGGTAGACTGTCAACTCTCGCCTTAATCTCATCATATTGCTCACGTGAAAGATCATCTCGCACCGTTTCCATTCCCTCATCCGTAAACATCCCCGGCACCGCCGCTACGAGGTCAACCATCGCCTGATACTGTCCTTTTATCGCACTAATCCGCCCCTGTAACGCTTTCTGATAGCTCTCCCTCATTTCACCAAACGTTTCCTGCATCGCCGTAATCGCCTCTGCATCCGTATCCGACTTCAAAATCCCATCCTGGAAAAATTCTTCCACTTGCTCCCGCACTTCCGCAAACTTTCTCAAGCGCGCAATTCTCTCCTCCACCTCCTGCTTCTGCTGGCTATACTTCTTCGCGCGCACATACCCATTCTCCGCCTCAATCGCCTCCAACCCCTCAACTTCAAACTCTAGTTTCGGCACTTCTTTCTCATAGTCTTCGTAATACCTCGCCAAATTCTCCGCTACTCTCGTCACATGCGTCTCCTGTTGCAACTGATACTCATCCGCTCGCGCTATTTCTGACCACATCACCCCACTCAAGACCAACAGAAACCCCAACACTACAATTAATACCACTCGCACCCGATAACACATCTGTTTCTTACGCTCTTCTAGTAATTTCAAAGCCTTCTTCGTCATCTTTTTCGGCTTCGCCACTTTCTTCGGAGCAGGCTTCTTCACTACAGATTTCTCCACTACCGTCTTTTTCGCGCCACCTTTCTTCACCGTCATTTTTGACGCGTTCTTTTTCGCTACCGATTTTTTCTTTGCCACTTTTTCTTCATCTCCCATTTTTGTACTCAAAAACAGCACATCATTACCATAATTATACCAAAAATCCCTCATTTTGTCTAGGCAGCCCGCATGTTATAATAAGCTAGTGGAATTTCTCCATGGGAACTACCGGTGGCGCCTGAGGTCAAGCTCCAGCCATCCTCGCTCTCATCTAAAGATCGTGAAGTTACCCTTTCTCTATTCCTCGGGTGAATCCGAAAGGTTTATATATTGATATTTGCCATGGCTTTTATCAAAAATAGTAACTTCTCTGCCTCGCGTCCTACATTTTTCTGGCTTTTGTCCGTAGCGGGTGGGCAAATATTGATGGCGGAGCCATGAACAACGTCGGCCAGAACGGCTACTACTGGTCTCGTACTTCTAAATCCACTACTAACGCCTATGATCTAGCCTTCAACCCCAGCAATGTCAACCCGTCAAACAACAACGAACGTCGCGATGGTTTCTCCCTCCGCTGCCTCTAAGCTGCCGGTTCGGTGCCGATCTTTATAAGACTAAATAAAACGAAGAGAAACTTCAGTCGCTCCGCTCCCTCAGCGCTCGTCGTCGATTCAAAAAATCTAGAGTAAACTCTAGATTTTCCTCACGCTCCTCCTCGCTACGAACTCCTTCGGAGTTCTTTTCTCTCCTTATCTAACCATAGAAAATAAACTAGACAAATTGCCTAGTTTATTTTCTATGGTGCGGGTGGAGAGAGTCGAACTCTCGTCTCATCCTTGGGAAGGATACATAATAGCCGTTATACGACACCCGCTAACACCCCCATTATACTACACTTATTCCCCCGCGTCTACCTCACCCTGCGGCAACACCTCATCTAGCCCCACCGTGATATACTCCTCCACTTCTCCGTCTTGGTATAGCTCCTCCACCATCTCACTAAACTTCGTAAACCGAATCTTAATCGATGCGTGACTAACCTGCGTATCCGTCTTCTCAACTAGCTTCACATAATAATATCCGTCACCATTCGTCGACAAAAACCGTTCACTCACTTGCCCAACATCCAACTTCGCCGCCATCTCCGAACGGCCGCCATCCACATTCAAATTATCCACCAACTGCCCCGTCTCCTGATATTCAACCGCATCACCCAGCCCCTCAATCACCGCTAGCATATCTCCATCTTTCTCCTGAATCAGCTTCTCTACTTTTTCTGCCATTTCGCGCGCATCATCATCTACCGCCTGCGTCACCTTCGCTTTCATTAAAGTCAAATATAGCATCCGTCGATATTCCGTCCGGTTCATCCCAAAATTATCCCGCACAATCTTCAAAAAGCTCTCTTCGCTTCGCTCAACCCCACCGACGTTCCGATGCTCATCAAACGCCTCGTCAATCTCCTCGTTCGAAACCTCAATCCCCATCTCCTTCCCTAGTTTCATCGCATAAGCATATTCTATTGCCGACCTCAATGCCGCCTCTTTACATCGTTCGCGCACTATATTATCGTCTTCTTCACCCCCTAGCTGCCCGCCTTGCTGTTCAGTCGTCAATAAGTTACTCCGATAAATCATCAAATAATCACTATACCGCACTTGCTCACCAGCCACCTTCGCCACTGGCACTGGTATCACCTGTGTCACCCGATACAACATATCCCCCGTATCTTGTATCTTATACAGCATCGCCCATCCCACGACAATCATTACCACAATCGCCGCAATCGCTACTAGCACAGTATTAACCATTAGCTTATGTTTCGCATACTGCATCGGATATTTAAACTTCCGACCCTGCGCCAAGACCTCTTCTCGCCGCTGTTCAACCTTCTCCCGCTCTGTTCGCGGTTTTTCCTTCAACAAACTCATCTTGCCACCTTTTCCACTAAATCTTGTAATACATTATAAATCTTTTCCGGTTTTCGCACCATACTAATCCGCATGTTCCCCACTTGCGTCTGCAAAAGTAACGTCCCGTAACCAAACATTCCACCCAAAATCCCCGGCACCTCATAACTAATACTCTGAATCTTGTCCAATCCCAAATCCACCACCGTCTTTCGAAATAGCCCCCTTTGCCGCACCTGGCGCACACGTTGATTTGTTACTAAGTAATACGAAAAATGCCATAACATATAGACATACAACAGCCCTATCACCCCCACGCCAAGACACCCCAACCAAACATAAAACATATCTTGATTATCTCGCCATAACAGCATTGGAATCATCCCTGCTACGCCCCAAAACACCAGCCAAATCAAACCACGCCACGCCGTCATCATATGTCTCCGAAAAATCAGCTCAACCTCCTCCCCCTTGCGCTGCCCCGGAAATGCTTCACTCATATCTACCTCAATTATAACACATTATGCTATAATATACTCAGGCCATATAAGAAGCGGCCCGGTAGCTCAATGGATAGAGCAATTCCGTCCTAAGGAAGAGGTTGTGCGTTCGACTCGCACCCGGGTCACCATAAGAATACCCCAAGCATCTGCTTGGGGTATTCTTATATCTACAACCAGTCGAACGCCTTGCCGTCAGGCAAGTGCGTGCGTAGCGCAGCGCTGAGGAGCGTAGCGACGAAGTTTCGCAGCCGAACTCACACAAAAAACGTCTTGCATATCTGGCTCATCGAACCCAACCTCTTCCTTTTCCTCCATTAGGCACTACCTAGGTAGAGGCAACGGAGGGGGAAACCATGGTAGCGATCCGATATCTGCATATTTAATTCTATAGCTAGAAAAACGAGACGATAGGAGAAAGCAGATGCTCCGGACGTACGCGACCAACCATACCCATCTTGACCTACGAATCTACTTTGTCCATAAAGAAGATTAACTAGCCCGCTACGGACAAAAGCCATAATAGAGCAATGGATTTTATACTTGTCATAACCGTTTTTGTAAGGTACAATTAAGTTGTAAAGGTTTGGTTACCGTTTGTTATCGATGTTAATCGTAACAACGGTAATTTTTTGTTGAACTTCGACATTGACTTCCGTCTCCGCCTTTGACCGCGAACGGTCGCGCAGTTTGTCCAACAAATCTAGAATCAGTTTAAGCATACGCTATACTCCTTTTTGTTTTTAATGTCCATAGTCAAACGAACACCCCATCAAAAGAGCCCAATCCCCCACACTCCACTTGTTAATTGCCACCCTACCCTAGAAAATAACAAGCCGCCCATTGCTCTGTAGCCAGACTAGCATAAAATTGAAAATTTTAACAAGCATAAGTTCAATTAAAACTACATTTCATCCACAACACACCACCAAAAAAGCACGCCCGACCCCCACGAACGTGCTACTCTACTGGACTCTATTACCGCGTATATTTCTCGTTCAAATCCGAGTAATCGTACAGTTCGCCATCCTTAAACCAGAGCTTAATCTCTTTCTTTGCTTCTTCCTTGCTACCACTTGCGTGCACCAAATTCGGCACACCCATCCCCTTCGCATCCGAATAACCAAAGCTCATGTGCGAATAATCGCCGCGAATCGTACCCATTTCTGCCGATTTCGGCTCCGTCGGACCAACAATCTTCCGTACGAGTGGCACCGCCTCGACACCCTCAAGCACAATCGCAATCACCGGCCCCGTCATCATATAGCTCAAATTATAACGAAACGCTTGCTCACCCCGCCGTGTGATCATCTGCCCGATATCCTCATAGTGCGCCCGATACTGATCTTCATCCGGCATCACCATCTTCATACCGACAATCTTCAAACCAACTCGTTCAAACCGCGTAATAATCTCCCCTACAATCCCGCGCTGCACCGAGTCCGGCTTCAAAACTACCAAACTCCGCTCGACCAAATCTTTCTCTTTGCCCATACAAACTCCTTTACTTTTTCTTATTATAACACATTTATTCAGTTTCCGTATGGAACTTCTCGTGTACTTCTTTAAGATGCGGATCCGTCACGTGCGTATAAATTTGCGTCGTCGAAATATCCGAATGCCCCAACATCGCCTGCACCGACCGAAGATCCGCTCCATTCATCAACAAATCCGTTGCAAAACTATGTCGTAGAGTGTGCGGCGATACATGTTTCGTAATTCCGGCAAGCTTTGCGTATTTCTGCACAATCCGCTCCACCGACCGCGGCGTCAATCTCCGATAATCCCCACTTGTATCCACCGCCTGTAAATTCCGACTATTATTCAAAAACAGCGGCGCGAGCGTATCCGTTCGCTTCTCCAAATACTGTTCCACCCAATTTGCTGCCGCCTCGGAAATAAAAATCGGTCGATCCTTATTTCCCTTCCCTCGTACGATAAACTCTCGCCGTGACAAATTTATCGAATCGCGATTCAATTTTGTGAGTTCTGACACACGCAACCCTCCAGAAAACAATAACTCAATAATCGCCCGGTCGCGCAACCCTGTCTCCGTTTCCGTATCAATCTCCGCCAGCAATCTCTCAATTTCATCATACTGCAAAAACGTCACCTGCTTCCGCGTCACATGCGGCAACTCCACCAACGACGGTTCCAACGACTTAATTCCGCGCTGTGCCAAATATTTCAAAAACCCCCTCAACGCCACTAGATGATATGCCTGCGTAATCGCCTGCAGCCCTTCGCCACGCTCATCCTCCAACCGGTTCAATTTCAGCCGAAACTTCCTCAGCAACTCCTGCGTAATGTCTTCTGGCCCTAAATCATAGTCTTTCCCAGAAATCTCCCCCGCTATTTCTAGAAATCGCAGTAAATATCGTTCGTAATTCTCCGCTGTTTTCTTCGATCGCCCCTTTTCAATCTCCAAACTTTCAATAAAATCCTGAATCAGCTCCTGAACTTTCGGTCCTTCCTCTAACTCTTCGTTCATTTTATCTTCCCTAAATCTCCATCAATTACCGTAATCTCAAACGCCATTATCTCATCATGAATATACGGCTGTTCCGGCAACGGATTAAGTGCAAACACCGGCTTATCAAAATACCGCGCCATATAGAGTTCACAAAAGCTATTCGCCCCAATATACCCCGGAATTCCATTTTTCTCATAATTGCACATTAAGACCGCGTCCGCCGCCTTGATTTTCGCCGGATGTTCATGGATCGTATCAGTCTCAAACTTCGCTGCCACCGGATCAAAATCTTCTTGCTTAATCAAACGCCGCTTCACTCCATCCGGCAACAGGACCTCATGTCCCATCCCCTCCAACTTTTTCGCAATCTCCACCACTTCGTCCGTGAAACTCAAACTACAACAAATACAAATCTTCATCAAACCTCCAATCTTTAATCTCATTTTACCACATCCCCGCGCCACCACCATAGTACAGCTACCATTGGCTTTTGTCCGTAGTGGATGGATACCTCTCAACGGAAATATCGTCCAGGTCAGCTCCTATGGCACGTTATGGACTCGTACCAGCTTCTCCGATAATTTCGCCTATAGTCTCGTTACCAACTCAGTGCATGTTAATACTGGAAACAATTTTGACAACAAACGCTCATACGGTCTCTCCCTCCGCTGCCACCAACCAGGTAGCGCCCAACAGCGTAAGTAGACGAGAATCACTTTCTCTTCCGAGATTATGTAGCGCCCACGCCTACGCTAGTAGGTAATTTGGAAATCACGCCAGTTTCTTCGGCAAGAGTATGTCGACGAGATAGGATATGATTGACTTCGCAGTATTTTTGTTTAAACTTATTTTCGTCTTTCAATAATTAGCGCATAGCTTGAAGAAAATCATAATATTCCTGATCAGGATAGAACATATTTTCTGGGTCATCAAAGCTGTAACGCTTAGTAAGACGCTTAAAAGTAAAATCAAGAAAATCAGCAACCGTAGTATTTGGCTGGCGGTCTTGCCCAACAAAAAAGCTACGGATAAAAACTATTTCAACACGCGTATTTCGGTCGGCAGAGGAAATAAGTTTACCATAATCAGAACGCGGCATATCAAACCTAGAAGAACGGTGGTCTTCAATAGCATTAGCGATAAGTTTTTGGTCGGTAGCACTGAAAAACGTAGACACGTATGAATCTTTAAGAAAAATATCTGCCGAGATGATTTCATGATGATCACTATCTATATGTTTACCGACATCATGATAGGCGGCAATAGTATATATTAAATCAGGTCGAAGCCGTAAATCAAAAGTCTGATTAAGTACAAAGGAACGGCGCATAACTTCGCGAATATGGATGAGACCGTGCGCACGGTCGTTTTTACTATATTGTGGGAAAATATTCGTTTTAATATAGCTGCGTAGATGGGGATTAACGTCACACAACAAGACATCAAGCTCAATCGCGTCCTCTAATCGATTGACTTCAATGTATCGTTTACGAAAGACCTCAGGGTCTTTGATTAAATTTTGTAAGTTCGTGAGAGCGTTATCAAACTCTGGATCATCAAAATACATTTTATTACGAGCGTAACCGTATTCACCATATTTTTCTATGAGATGATTTCGGGAATCGGCAATAATTTCTTCGATATTGGAGTCAGGATAATTACGCAGTCTGTAAGCGTACGTACGACGGAGCATATCGTCAATGTCTATCATAACATCAGCCGAGGTGATAATTTTTCCATAGATACTGCGAGGCGGACGATCCTGCAAGGAGCGATGATCCTCGATAGCTTCAGAAATTAGACGGCACTCAGCGTCCGTAAAGAAGGCTTGAATTGTAGTATCATTGCGAAAAATTTTGCTTGAAACAATCTCATGATGTTTCGGATCGACATGATGACCAATGTCATGATAAGCAGCAACCGTATAGACAATATTAGGATTAACATCGTTAAGACTAGAAGCAAATTGAAAACTGCGACGAACGACGTATTCAATATGGCTAAGCTGGTGACCAGAATCATTTTTAGCGTATTCAGGAAAGATATGTTTGGTTATGTACTCTTTAAGTTCAAGATTAACTTGCCTGTCCATATAAACTATTATAACAAGGAGTCAACACCGTACGCCTAAAAACTCGCCTGCAACAACAACGGCAAACAATTCCCCAGCACCAACACAATCACAAACGCCGCAACGAGAAACGGCCCAAAATGCACCTTCGTATTCTTCGTTTTCAGTGCCCCCGGAAGCGCAATCAAATCCCCCAGCAAATTCGCCAAGAAAATCGTCCATAACGATAACCACCAATCCGCCAACGCAAGCGACAATGCCAGCGCCAACAACCAATCCCCTCCCCCCATCAACTTCTCGTGCGACCCTTTATAAATCACATAACATGTCCCCGACAAAATCCCTACCCCAATCAACGTATTAATTATTCCCTCCAATAAGTTCCCATCATCCGTCAAACTCAACTCCTTCAACCGCAACACGCACACCATTGCACCAATAATAATCGCCAATATCAACAAAACCACCGGCAGCTCCCCCCACTTCGCATCATACACCGCGAGCACCATCAACACCACCAAAAGCACTAGCGTCACGACAAACACCGCCAACTTCACTGTCAACAACTCCGGATGCAGCGTCAAAACCGTCCAATTATTCAAAATCGGCAACAAATATGCCCAACTCAACATCAAAAACGCCACTGCCAAGCTAATCTCCGACAAGAAATCCGCCACCCCAATATCCTTATGGCAATTCCGGCATTTCCCCCTCAACACTAACCATGACACAATTGGAATATTATCATACCACTGGATTCGTTTTTTGCAGTGCATACAAACCGACCACTGCCCCAAATCCTTCTTCTTTACCACATGATATCGCCAGCGCCACGCCTGACAACACGCAAACGAACCAAACACCGCCCCTAAGATAAACATCATCACCAAAATAAAGGTTGTAATCATTGTATCTACCATATCACACTTCATTATAATAAAAAATCACAACAAACACAAGCGAATCACAACACTTGACAAAATATCCATATCATACAATGAAATACTATTTTGTAAACTACGCGGCTCACGCGCCCTATGCCTGCTCCCTCCGCCGATAGTTGACTTATGGTCGAGGTGGTTTTACTATCATTGAAGTCGTGTTGGTACTCGCGATTGCGGGCTTGATCTTCTTGATGGTATTTATTGCGCTTCCGGCGTTGCAGAGAAGTCAGCGTGATACTCAGCGGAGGAATGATATGTCGCGATTAGCTTCAGCCATCACTAATTATCAATCAAATAATAATGGGAAGCTACCGGGCCCAGGAGAAGTAAAGGCCCCTAGTGAAGAAAGTGCTGAAGGAACATGGCCATGCTCCGAGAGCACAGTCAAAACTAATCCAGCCTGTAATATCATACGCACCTATATGAACTCTGTAAACGCAAGTGAAAATGAATTTAAGGATCCGGGCGGGAACTCTTACGGATTAATTATTGTGCCCTATAGTGCAGAGCTCGCAATGCCAACAACTTATGATCGTACGCCAATTATCGTTACGGGTGCATCATGCAATAATGACGGTCTCGGTGGAGTAAAGTCTAGCAACAATAAACGCGATTACGCTATCGTGTTCATGCTAGAAGGTAGCGGTCTATACTGCTCAGATAGCCAATAAAAAATATCTCCTCCAGCAAAAAACTAGCCCTCACGGGCTAGTTTTTTCGCACAAGCTACCTTCTAGCTATTGTCGTTACAATACGTGCCAGAACCTTCAAGTTTATACGTAATTGCATAATCACGAGCATTCTCAGACTTCACGACGCTTTCTTCTTCGCCACACTTTGCATGTGTAACTAAGTAAATCATGTACTGATTTTTGCCAGTACCGAAGTTATCCGTTGGCGTCTCAAAGCTACCGTCCTTGTTATCGACAATCGTCAAACCATACATCCAGCCATCTGGATCCTTGTATGTATTCTCCGATGCACCGCTAGCATTCATGTAATTACGAATCAAACACTTCGCTGAATTCTTATTGGTCGAACCACAAGCCCAGTTTTCCATTCCATTTGTTACTGCAGTTTCATCATACGCCTGGACATTCCCTGCTGTCGGCAACTTACCGTTGTTATTCGACTGATATTGTGTTATCTGACTTGCCAGCGCCGACATATCATTCCTCCGCTGAGTATCACGCTGACTTCTCTGCAACGCCGGAAGCGCAATAAATACCATCAAGAAGATCAAGCCCGCAATCGCGAGTACCAACACGACTTCAATGATAGTAAAACCACCTAGGTCTCCACCCCTCATTTTAGTTGTACTTTTACGTGTAGTTGCCACTTTATTTCCTTTCTTTTTGTGAACGACTTTTTAATTCTCAAACCTATTATAACACTCCCCTGACAAAACACAACCGCTTTTACGTTCCAATCTTGCTCACCAAACTGTAGATCGGGAACAACACCGCCGCCACGATACCACCAGCAACAAGTGCCAACACCACCATCAAAATCGGCTCAATCATCGTACTAATCGCCGCAATTCGTTCGTCAAGCTCATCTTCATACACCTTCGCGGCCTTCCCTAGCATCTCATCAATCTTCCCCGACTGCTCACCTGTCGCCGCCATCTGCGGTACCAAAGGCAGAATATATGGTTTATCCTTTAGCGCAACGCTCAAAGGTTTACCGCTCCGCACCATTGCTGCTGCTTCTGTAATCTCACCTTCAAGTACCAAGTTATTCATCGCTTCCCCAGCAATCCCCATCGCTTCCAGCATCGGCACCCCCGCCGAGAGCAACATCTGCGCTGTCCGCGCAAATCGCGCATTATACAGCCGCTGGAACAATCCTTTAAACACTGGCACATTCAGCTTAAACTGCGCCAACCATTTCTGCCCCACATCCGTCTTGCGGAACTGTACAAAAAACCACACCGCAATCCCTATCAAAATCAGAATAAACCACCAAAAATTCAACACGAAATTCGAAATTGCCACTAAAATCGACGTCGCCACCGGCAAAGGCTCCCCGACATCCTTATACAAATTCTCCACCTGCGGCACCACTGCCACCATCATGAAAATAATCACCACAACAATCACGAACAACACAATCGCTGGATAAGTCATTGCGCCACGAATCTTCGAAATCATACTCGCGTCTTTTTCCTGCTGATCCGCCAACCGCTTCAACGATACATCCAACGTACCCGAAGCCTCACCTGCCGCCACTAGCGACAAGTAAACCTTATTAAACACTTCCGGATACTGCGAGAACGCCGCATGTAGAGTCTTACCACCTTCCACTTGCGCCAGCACATCTTCAATCATCGCTCGCGTTGGTTTATCTTCTGTCTGCTCCGCCACCATCCGAAGGCTCGCCGACAACGGCAGGCCCGCACCAATCAATGTCGCAAACTGCCGCGTAAAGATAATCCGTTGCTTCGAGCTCACCTTGTTCGTAAACTTCGAAAACAGTCCTCCCGCCTCATCCTCTGTCAATTTCTGTGGTATATACCCCTGCTCAACCAAAATCTTCCCTGCCGCACGCTCATTTTCTGCCTGCACGCTACCGTTGACGAGCTTTCCCGTCTTTTTATCCTTGGCCTTATATTTATACCTGCGCACTACTAGCCCCTCGCCAACCTATCAAATTCCGCTACATCTACCGCATACCCGCGCGCCACATCATAACTAATCGTACCAGCACGCACAAACTTCGCCAATTCCCGGTCCATCGTCTGCATCCCCTGGCTCATACCAGTCTGAATCGTCATATCGAGCTGATGCGTCTTCCCCTCACGGATAATACTCCGTACTGCCGAGTTTGTTACCATAATCTCCGTCACTGCAACCCGTCCACCAGTAAGCGCCGGCACTAACCTCTGACTACAAATCCCCACCAAAATATTCGCTAGCTGCGACCGCACCTGTGGCTGTTGGTGCGCCGGAAAAACATCAATCATACGGTCAATACTCTGCGCCGCACTATTCGTATGCA
The DNA here is from genome assembly GCA_948614045.1 of uncultured Candidatus Saccharibacteria bacterium. GTDB lineage: Bacteria > Patescibacteriota > Saccharimonadia > Saccharimonadales > Saccharimonadaceae > Nanosyncoccus. Next base: position 12,404 of record CAPFSK010000006.1, read on the forward strand.
AAGTCGCAAACACCAAGTGCCCCGTCTCCGCCACCGTAATCGCCGCCTGAATCGTCTCTAGATCGCGCATCTCACCAATCAACACCACATCCGGGTCTTCACGCAAAATACTCCGGAGCGCCGCCGCAAAGCTAAACGTGTCGTAATGCACCTCACGCTGCGCCACCACACTCCGCTTCGACTGGTGTGTAAACTCAATCGGGTCTTCAATCGTAATAATATGTTCCGCCCGCTCGGTATTAATCTTATCAATCAATGCCGCCAGCGTCGTGCTTTTACCCGAACCCGTCGGGCCCGTCACCAAAACCAACCCATTCGGATGATCCGCAAACGTACTCACTACCTGCGGCAAACCCAGTTCATCAATCGTCGTAATCGTATTCGGAATCAACCGAAACGCCGCCGCCATATTCCCTTTTTCATGGAAAGCATTAACGCGGAACCGCCCTAAATCACCATACGCAAACGAATAATCAAACTCTTTATCCTTAATCAGAATCATCTTCTGGTCTGCATCCAGCGTCGAAAACACCAGCCTCTGCACTGTCGCATCGTCCAAAACACCGTAAGTTGACAACGGCCTAAGACTCCCGTCAACCCGCAGTACCGGCGGCAAACCCACCTGCAAATGCAAATCACTCGAATTATGACGAATACATTCCTCAAGTAATGGCTCAATCGTCACGCCGTTCGTTGGCACTTCACTTTCCTGCACCAAATCATGCGCCGCCACTTCGGCATGTCCAACCATCTCGCTCTGCTCTACTGGCTTCGCCGCTTGCGCCGTGCTCTGCTTTGCTTCCGCCTTCTTTTCTTCTTTCTCTGGCATTACTTTTGGCGTCGGAATATCCGCCATCGTCACCCCCGCCGCTTTCTCAGCCTGTTGCACCTGCTGCGCTGCTTGACTCGCCCCACTCACTGGCTTTTGCGCACTCACCGCTGCAGTCTGCACCCCAGCACTAGCGTTTTCACCCGGCACTCCAGCTTTTGTCACATTGCCAGCATTACTGCCATTCCCCGCCGTCGGCACACCCAACGGCGGTACCGCACTTTGTGTCGAAGACGTTGCAATATTATTTACATCCGGAATATCCACCGGCGCAAAAGGCGATTTCATATCATTCGTATTTGTTCTTGTAGGCCCACTATTATCCATGACCCCATTATACCATAAACACTATCAATCGCCACCCCAAAATCCAAAAAATGCTCACGATAATAGAGCGACGGAGTTTTGAACTGGCGAGGATAGCGAGCAGGAAGAAGGCGTAGTTTTCTTCCTTGAGCGACACAGCCAGCAACAGGGCGAAACGCCCTTGAACTACGTAGGAGTCAAGTAAAAAGAAAAGTCATTTTCTTTTCCGAAGCGACGCCCGTAGCAAGGGGGCGACAGCCCCATTGACATTACCCTTTTAGTTTGAGAGAATGGAGTTACGATGCTTTTAGTTACCGCCGCTTGCGTTCGCGAACGACGGTAACTTTGATTTTCAGTAGAGTGAATTCGAACGCAAAGCGCCAAATTCGGAACTTAATCATCATAGGCCTCTCCCTCCTTTCCCCATTTGTTAATTTACGATGCTTTTTGCCAAAGTTGTGCCGCCCTGCAGCCAGATTAGCATAAAATTAAAATTTTTAGCAAGCATAAGTTCAATCAAAATTACATTTTACCTATAAAATCGGCACCACCGGCGCCACCACCATAGTACAGTTACCATTGGCTTTTGTCCGTAGCGGGTATGCGAGTGTCAATAGCGGCGCAATATATTACGTTGGCGATAGAGGATATGGATGGTCACACACTGTATCTTCATCGACCAATGCTTATTATCTAGTTTTAAGTTCTAAGGAAGTAAATTCTTCGTATAGCGATAGTCGTTGGGCTGGTCGCCCCCTCCGCTGCCACTAGCAACAGAATCCAACTTGTACACGGTTTACAAGTTCAACCTAACTTCAGCAGAGGTGGGGTAGGGGGTTATAATCCTTATTTAATGTTGTTTTTATGATTACCTTAGACTAATCCTTGGCGTCTAAAAGAGCTAAGCCAAAGATGAGGGTTTGAGTTTTAAGAAAAGTCAGCTGGATTACGCTCCAGGAACTTTTCTGGCCGTCAGGCAAAACTCAAACCCTCATCCTGGCGCGAAGCTCCAAAGCCAAGAACTAGTCTAAGGTAATCTACGAACACTGAGTTAGGAGATTATAAAACGCCAACTACGCCAAATCACTCGCTACCCGATTCACTTCCTCAATCGTCGTCACCCCTGACAGCGCCTTCAAAATCCCATCCTGTCGCATCGTCACCGTTCCCTTCTCTTTTGCAACCCGCATTACTTCCGCCGACGTCGCATGCGATACGATCAACTTCTGGATATCCTCATCCACATCAATCGCCTCATACAACCCCGCTCGACCAGCATATCCGCCAGGCGAATCTTGATCATCAACACCTTTCACCAGCGTATAACTACTCTGCCCACCGACCGGCAAACCTGCATAGCCCAAGTCCTCACTTACCATCGCCACATCCTCCTGTGTCTTCGGCAACAAATCCCCCACTACCTTATTCACCTCTTCCGTCTGCATCTCATTACTTTGGAACGTCGTTCGCTTCTGCGCTACTCGCCGCACCAGCCTCTGCCCAATCACCGTATTTAGCGTACTTGCCAACAAAAACGGCTCAATTCCCATATCCAGCAACCTCGGCAAAATCCCCGCCGCTGAGTTCGTGTGTAGCGTCGAAAACACCAAATGCCCCGTCAGACTCGCCTGCACCGCAAGATTCGCCGTCTCCGAATCACGAATCTCCCCCACCATCACCACATCCGGATCCTGACGCAAAATACTCCTCAGCCCCGACGCAAACGTCAACCCAGCGTCCACATTCACCTGAATCTGATTCACCCCATCCATCTTATACTCGACCGGGTCCTCCAGCGTCACAATATTAATCTTCTCGCTCTTAATCTTCTTAATTAACGCATACAACGTCGTACTTTTACCCGAACCCGTCGGGCCAGATGTCAAAATCATTCCATTTGGTCGACTAATCCCCTCCATCACTGCCCGAAGCGCTCGCCCAGTCATCCCCATCCCCTCGATATCCATGCTCGTCCCGGTCTTATCCAACAAACGAATCACCACCTGCTCCCCCCACACCACCGGACTAATTGCAATACGAAGATCCACTTCTTTATCCCCCACCAAAACCGCAAACTGCCCGTCCTGCGGAATCCGGTGTTCATCAATCTTCAAATTCGACAAAATCTTAATCCGCGACACTAACGCTGGCTCAATCGCCTTCGGCAACTCCATTACCCGCCTGAGCACGCCATCAATCCGACAGCGAATCACCAAACTATTCTCCAGCGGCTCGATATGCACATCACTCGCCTTACTCTTCACGGCAAAGTCCAAAATACTCGTTAATGCCTTAGAAATCGGCGAATCTTGCGTAATCGTCTTAACATTACTATTCGCCCTTTGCTCGACTTCTTGATTCGTAACCTTAACAGCCTGTTTAACACCCGTGAAGTCTCCTCGGTACTGCTTCAATACCGCCTGAATCCCCCCATTCGACGCCATCACCGCTCGTACCGGTCGTCCGGTCAAAGTCGACAAATAATCCACCGACTGGATATTTCCCACGTCGAGCATCGCCACGACCAGCTGCCCATTACTCTCGCCCAGCGGCACTACCATACTCCGTTGCGCCACCTCAAACGGCAATAACGCCAATACCTGCTGATCCATCTCCACCCCCAACAAATCAACGTACGGCACCCCCATCACGACCGCCGTCGCATGCGCCAACATCTCATCCGTAATTACCCCCTTCGAGCTCAACGTCGCCACCAGTGGCTGTTTCGTCTGCACGACTTCAGCCTGCACCTGTGCTACCGCAGTCGCATCAACCAACCCCTCATTAACGAGAAGTTGTATTACTCGATCCAGCCCATCCTTCGTTAGCAGTGCCACACTTACTCCTCCTCAGCACCAGCCTCATCTTCCCCCTCATCGTCACCATCATCTTCTTCATCCGGTGCCTGTTCGCGCCCACATGCAATCAACTCAGCTTTGTCCAACATCCCATTCTGGTCAATGTCTTCACAATCGCCTACATAAACCTCAATCGTCGGGTTAATCGCCGTACCGTTAAAAATTTCCTCATTCGGCTCCGCCAAATCGCTCGTAAGCACCGTACTCACCGTCGTAAATTCTACACTCGCCTTATTCGGATCACCCAGCAAAGCATTACACGCCAAGAAAGCCGCCAACGTCCCAATCCCCGCAATCAGAATCAAACTATAAATATCTGACCGTTTCACTACTTCCTCCTCGTTTTATCACTTGCCTTAATCACCACCGTTTTCTCAATTTCCGCAGCATCTTCTAGATAATACGCATCCGCCAATGCATTTAGACTTAGACCTGAATTCGTCCACTCAATCGTTCCTGACGTAATATCAAACTCCCGTACCGAATGTTCAATCTTATCCAAAGCCCTTAGCACTACATCGCTTCCGCCTTCAACCTGCAACGTCACCGGAATCACACCGATCCCTTCAATCCGACTTTCCACTGCGTCATCCCGTGGCGTCAACCTCTCCGGCTCCCAACCCGTCAACAGCAAGACCTGGTTCAAGCTCGCCATCAAGGCCTCCGTATTTTTCTGCGCCGGCAAAGCATCCGGAATCACGCGCAAAGCCGAACAGACCTTCGACATCTGTAGATATTGCTGCTTTTCTAGCTCATCCGTCGTCTCCTCATACTTCTCATTAAAATCAATCTTCTCGCCTTTGTCGTCATAACACTTCTCATTCCGCTGCCGCGCTACCGATTCCAAATCAGTATTCTGCGCCATTTGCATCAACACTTTATACCTTAAACTATTAGTCACACTATTCAGTGACACTTCATTCGAGTTACATTTCTCTAGCTCCTCATTACTCAGTCTGCCGTTTTTGTCTGTATCGACACAAACCCCAACATTCCTGAGCGACTGGTCATAATCCGTAATCGCCTGACTCTTCGCCGAAATAATCTTTGTATTAAAATTAATATACTTAATCAAGAAAATCGACAACACTGCACACGCCCCAAACACCAGTGAAGCAATCAACACTTCCAACATCGTCAACTGTTGCGCCTTCGAGATTTTCGATCTCTTGCTCGTCGCCGCCTCAACCTTAGCTTCCGCCATTAGTTGCTTCCTCCTCGATTATTCGTATTATTCGTGTTACTTGAGCCACTCGTGCCATCCTCATCTTCATCATCACCACTACTATTACTCGTATTACTCATACATTCCCTGTCGCCCTCAGCACACTCCGTCGCCGGCTGCGTAAACATTCCGCCAATCTGAACATACGAATCCGTCACGTTCTGCCCCACCGGACCAATCGCCATCATATGCTTATTCCTAAAGGCAAAGAACTCTGGCTCGACCGTCAAACTTGCCGTAAATCTCAAAACTAGATTATTACTCTCATCACGTCCATTTGAGCTCGACGACACTGTCAACCCCTCCGGTGCCAACATGCAGCCATTAGTCGAAGTCCACTTCGCAGTCTCACTATTCCCCTGCGTCGCTCCGCTATAATTAATACACGCGCTCTCAAAATGTTCGATTCCGTCAATCGTACCATTTAGTTCCATCATTCCACCCCGATACCAAGTATCGAACTGTGGCGTCCGCCAAATCTTCACCCGCTCAACCGTCTTCACAACATACACCGTCCGACCATCGACTTCCTTCTTCTCTACCCCCTCTTCCGTCACCGTAATCTTCCCGTCAGCATCCGTCTCAAACTCCACCCCCGCGTCCATCAACTCATCCTCTGGCACCTCTTTTTCAGAAGTCTCTACCTCAGCATCCTTGCTGTAAAACAGTTCCACTGGATTTTCTTCATCCTCATCTTCACGCGAGCTACTACCCACTGGCAAAGCTGCACAACCTTCCGCACTCAAATTCCACCAAGCGTAATAATCCTCACCTTTACGATACGCCGCTCCATCGCTGCTCGCTTCATCAATACACCATGTCGGAATCTCATTACCATTCGCATCCACATAGCGACCATAATCATATTTCGTTAGCGCCACTCCCTTCTTAAACGACTCCAACACACGATAATCAATCAACGGCGCCATCCGCGCATCTGCCTGCGCTTCCATCCTAAGTGTACTAGCATCAAGATCCACTCTAAGCTCAGACAGCTGCACCACGTCGCCCCCAGTTGGCAACATCGCTCCGAGCGCACCAAACACACGTGATAGCACTCGCTTATTATTCGCAATTTCCTGCAATTTCCCTAGCTGCCCCTGCACCGTCACGAGATCACCAAGCTCCTCAAAACCCATCAATTTCGCCGACATCGTCTCCAGTTTTTTATCTTGGCTCGACATTGCGATATCTTGACCACTCTTAATACTAAACAGCACCGCCACTACCCCCAGGCTCGCCGCCGACACCACAATACAAATAAACAACACAAGATTACGCAACTTCTGCGCTTTAATCATCTGATGCTTCACTTCTGGCACCAAATTAATCTCATACATCGTATTAACGGTCGTACTCACCGCCTTGCCCTGACTACCTTTCCCCGTAATCTTAGCAATCAACTCTTTGAACCGATCCATTAGTCGTTACTCCTTTCCGCCAAACCAATCGCCACCGCAAACTCGCTCGCCACCGGCTGCAAGACCTGTTGCTGCTCTGGACTTACCCGTACTAGCTGCCATGGATTCCCCTGCGTCGTCGGCACATTCGTCTTTGCCTCAATATACTCTGCGATAAACGGGATCATCCCCGCAAACCCTGACAAGATAATTCCACCAACTGGCGCGTTCATATACTCCGACTGGAAGAATCGAATACTCTTCGTGAGCTCCGAAGCAAAGCTTTCCAAAGTCGAATCGAGCGCCTTAAATACCTGACCTTCAACCTTATCCTGCGCCAGACCAAACTTCAAAATAAACTGCCGCGCCTGCTCTTCCTTCACCGACAACGCCGACGTCACAGTCCGAATCAGTAGCGCAAACCCACCTGGTACGCTCCGCACTAACCTTGGCACTCCCTTGTACATCATCACAATATCCGTACTTCGTTCCCCAAGATCAATAATCAATCTTGCATCTTGCGCACCAATTGGCGTGAGCGCCCTAGCCATCGCCAAAGATTCCGGCTCCTGCGCAATCACGTTCAAACCAAACGACTCCATCATCTCTAACCGTGACTCTGCAAAACTCACCGCTGATGACGAAATCAAAACTTCCGCCTTCGTTGCATCATTCGGGCACACCCCAAGCGACACATAATCTACCGTCGCCTCATCTAACGGCATCGGGATATACTTATCTAGCTGGTATTTAATTGTATTCATCAGCTCATCCTCCGGCTGATTATCAACTCGCACAATCGCCGTAAAAGTTTTTGCTGCTGGCATCCCTACTGCCACATTTTTCGTCGTAATTCCTGCCTGCTGGACTGCTCCCAAAATCGTCTCTCCGAGACGTCGAATACCAGCCGCCGACCCGTCTTCCAAAATCTTATGCTCGACTGGCACATATGCAAACTTTTGCAACGTCCAACCGTGCTGCGCATCGCCCGAAAGTTGCACCAAGCGAATTGCAGTTGTCCCAATATCTAATGCGAAGAAATCGCCCACTCCATGGATTAAGCTCATGCTATTATTATATGCTGAATTCTCGCAGAAATCAACAGGTTTTTCACAAACGATCCCATCCACTCAACCATCATCTTTACTCACACCACACGACTTCCTTATCATAAATTTTTACCGGCAACGTCCAATCTGCAATCATATCCTCCTGCCCCAAGTAAATCCCCGGCAGCGTACGGCTCGTCACTTCTTCTCGCGTCACGCACACAACCGATGTCTCACTCTCCCGTATTTTCTCTAGCACTCTCCCTGCCTTCTCATGATATTCCAATGCCAGCGCTGTCCTCGCTCCTACCACTCCAACCACAAGTACCAGCATCCCCGCTCCAACCACTTCCATCCCCCACCCTCTCGTCCACTCTCGCACTAGCAACAATACAGCCATCACTCCCGCCGCATACGCCGGCAAGAGAATCCTCAGCGGCGCGCTCAACTGCGTCGCCACTAATATATGTACCACGACAAACCCCACAAGCACCATCAACACCCTACGTTCCTTCTCTTCAACCGGCCACCATACCAACCTATCCTGCTTCTTCCACAGCCACTTCCGCATTACTCTCATTCCCGCAAACACTACCAACACCACTACCATCGGCGCCACCACTCGCACCCCATTACTAACCGCATGCTTCATCAACTTCACAGCGCTCTCCATCGGTTGGCGCATTACTTCACTCAAACTCACATAATCATACTCCGTTGCATATCCCCCATCAATATATCCCGACACCCCCGGACCACCAATATACGCCACTGCCATCCCGATTAAAATCCCCACCACACCTAAAATCTCCCATACCCTCAACCTCTTCAGCACTTCCCCTATTTTCTTCTCGCGCACCATCCTTATCACCAGCACACCCACAAACGTTATCAAAAACGCCACCGGCGTCAGATTCGATGACAAACCAAACACTACCCCAGCAAGCAACATCAACCCCGCCTGCCACCACCGCCATCGCATCTCTTCTCCGCGCATTCGCTTCAAATACCATAAGCCAAACCCCAATGTAATCATCACAATCAACAAATAGTTATGTATCGCCGAAAATCCCGCATACAGCACCCGCCCGTGCGGAGTTAAGAAAATCATCAAAAATCCCAACGCCCAAATCACCGCGTCCTTTAGCTCCAATCGCACCTTCCTCCCCAGCGCCACATACGTCATCAAGTACAGCATTCCCACCCCGAGCGCCACATCGGCCAACCGAAACACTGTATCAACTCCAAAACTATATTGATAATCAAAGAAATTAATCACCGCCCAAGCATACATATCCGGAATTCGCGCATTATGTTGAAACGCCGCCCCCATATCCTCCAACACTGCTGGCTCCGTACCTGCCCCTTGATACACATCCTCGCCCGACGTTGTAATCGCAAAATAGCTCACCACGAAAAACACCGCCGTCAGCCCAAACAACAACCCCGCCAGTATCTTCCTCGTCACACCTCGTTTCATACCCTCAGTATATCACACTCCCGTTACACTCTCTACGCACTGCCGAAACCCCTGAAAAAACTTCTCAAACCCTTCTCCGCTCATCCGCATCTTACTGTTCAACTCCAGCTGCACGCAATTCACACTAGTTTCCCGATGTACGAAATTTGACACCGTATAAGGTCGCCTCGCCATAAACTTCTCATCGATCCTCGCGTCCACTCCTCTCTGTCGCCAATTCTCCGCCAACCGCTCTATCTCTTCCTTACCACAAGCCACATTCTGTCCATCATTAATCCCCATATCCATATCAAAACCATGCTTATCCAGACAGCCATGAATATCAAACACCCATCCGATATCATATTCCTTCACCAACTTCGCAATCTCTTCTCGATACGCCACGCTCCGTTCATCTTCTGCATAATTCGGATCATCTCCATCCTCCCACAACCGCATCACTCCAAACACACCCAATTCCTCGCACAGATACTCAACAATTCCGCCCGTCATACCATCACGTTCTTTTACTGCACCGTTACGAATCTGACACACCGCATGCGGCGCCGACACTAATACCGGGACCTTCCCCAGAATCACCTGATAATTCGCCCCCTCTCCTTTTTCACCATGATAATCATTCGCCTCATACTTTTCATTCAATTCTGCAATTCGCACTATCCTCGCGTCCGCCGCCTCGCGCCGCACTCGTTTCTCCTCATCCACCACAAACTCATCTAATTTTCCGCTCATCACACCGCCTTTAACCAATAAAATCTTTCTTGATTTCCCCCAATCTTCCCCCGCACCGCATTATCTCGCTTTTTCACTATCCGGAACCCATTCCTTACTAGCCACTGCTCAAACCTCTTTACAATCTCCCGCCGCATTCTTTCATTCTTCACCACCCCATTTACTAATTGGTCCGGATACGCCTCAAACTGCGGCTTCAACATCACCAGATAATCCGTATTCTTACCAGCAATACATTGCTTAGCATGCTGCAAAATCTTCGTTAAACTCACAAACGACACGTCAGCTAAAATTACATCAGGCACAGATATATCTTTATTAGTTATCGTAAACACATCTGTCTTCTCATGCAGTTCTATCCGCGTATCATACCTCAGCGGCACCTTCATCTGCTTCGTCCCCTTCTCAATCGCAATTACCTTCGCTGCCCCTTTTCTCAGCGCCAATTCCGTAAATCCTCCCGTTGACGACCCAATATCTAGCACCGTCTTCCCCCGAAAATCATAACCAAACGCTTCCACCGCTCCCGCGAGCTTCAACTCCGCCCGCCCTACAATCTCCTCACTACTCATCTCTCCCTCCAAACACCTTTTCTACCTCATCATAAACGAAAAACGTTCCCACGACAAAAGTCACTCCTTCCCGTTTCTCCTGCTTTATTCCCTGCAACGCCTCCGTCAAATCCATTACTCGATACTTACCATTCGGACAAATCTCCCGCGCCATCGCCAATAACTCATCCGCCAGCGTAAACGACTCCGTGTCATCCCCCGTCGTAAAAACATACTCCGCCTCCTCTCTAAGTAATACTTGTAAAATCCTCCGGCAATCCTTCTTCCTTAGCGCCAAAACAAAAGTCTTCTTCTCATCCGGAACATCCGGATAGTACGCCTCAACATTTTTCCAAAAATTTTCAATCGCCGGCAAATTATGCGCCCCATCATACACCACCAGAGGATCATCGCATACCGTCTCAAATCTCCCCCTATGTACGACTTCACTCAGCCCTTCTCGCACTGCTCGCTCGCTAATCGCCCACCTTCTCTCTCGCAAAATCCGCACACATTCTAGACAAATCGCCGCATTCTCCGCCTGCTTCTCCCCCCGTAGCGGCACCTCAATCTCCCCAAATTTCACGTCCCTTATCTTTACTCCTCCCTCCACAATCTCATGCGCCACCTCTGCCACTTCTATCAGTTCAGCCCCCATTTCCTCGCATTTCCTCCGCACAACTTCTCGTGCCTCCTCCGGCAACTCCCCGCTCACGACCTTCCCACCGGGCTTTACAATTCCCGCCTTTTGCCCTGCAATCTCCGCCAAACTCTCCCCCAAAATATTCATATGATCATACCCGATCGACACAATCACCGCCACTTCTGGCGTCACAATATTCGTACAATCAAACTCACCCCCCAACCCCACTTCCAGCACCACGACATCACACCCCATCTCCGCATAATACACTAGCGCCATCGTCGTCTCAATCTCAAACAACGTAATCTCCACCCCGAACTCCGCCTCATATTCATCAATTACTGGCTGCAATTCCGCGAGCAGCTTCTCAATCTCCGCATCCGTGATCTCCCTACCATTCACCTGTATCCGCTCGTTAAAGCGCACCAAGTGCGGCGACATAAACTTTCCGGTTTTATACCCCGCTTTCTCCAGAATCTTCGCCATCATCTCGACCACGCTACCCTTACCATTCGTCCCCGCTACGTGCACAAACTTCGTCTTTTTCTCCGGATGCCCCAGCCGCGACATCAAAAACTTCATCGCCTTAAGCGACGGATTCTTACTCGTACTCAGACTACACGACCCCAACCAGTTCAAATCCCGCTTCGTCATCACCTATCCTTCCCAAATCCGAAATTTATCCCCCTCGACTCGCACTAGCTGATTATCATTCAGACAAATAATTGGCTGCTCAATGCTATAAAACGCCTCTGGATTCTCTCGCAAAAACCTCGAAAACTTCTCCCGCTTTACCCCCTCCCGATTCCAATGCGGTTTAATCAAGAAATTCACCAAACCCAACCCCCGATAATCATCCAACTCTCCGACCTGCGCTAGCGCGTCTCCACTCATATATCTCTGGGCTGATATATCATTACTACAAACAATCGCCCCCGCACTCTCCCCAATATATAGCACACCCCGTTCAAAAGCTCGCCTTATCACCTCTCGAAAATTACACCCTTGCATCTGCTTCAAAAGATGAAAATTGTTCCCTCCTTGCACAAACACCACATCTTTATCATGAAGTTCCGCCTCCACCTCATCTTCCATCTTCCCCTCAATATCATAGTCAAACACCTGCCATCCTCGCCTACCCAGCAACTCTCGCCCCTCAACAATCCAATCCCGCTTATCTGACGGATGCAAATTCCCCGCCGTAATAATATAAGAAATCCGAATCTCACTCGCCTTCTTCCCAAGAAGACGTTCGATATCTTCCATGATCATCTCAGCCACGCCCTTTCCCCGAAAACTCGACGCCAAATACAAATTTTTCATCTCTTCTCCCTCTTTCCCTCATTATATCATCCCTAGGGGCGACAATCTTGCTTTTATTTTAAAACTTTGATAAGATAGGAATATTGTTATAGTTAATTACTTTCGCCGTTTGGCGAAAGTAATTTTTAGATCAGCTTTAGCTATATCGCCTTCGCATACAATCCGTATCACCATACGCAACTCCTTTCTCCCACCTATGACCAAGTTAAGCTACATGTCGCCCCTAGGGTTCAGACTAGCATAAAATTGAAATTTTTAGCAAGCACAAGTTCAATCAAAAGTACACTTCGCCCACCATCAACAAAACTAAACCCCGCCACAGCGAGCGGAATCTCAAAGATCGGCACTGAACCGGGTAACCCTAGAGGCAGCGGAGGGGGAAACCGCCATAGCGGTACCAATTATTTGACGGATTGACATTCGTAGGATTCATGTTCAAGTTGTAAGCATTAGCCGCCGAGTAGGCCGTACGCGTCCAGTAATCGCCGTTGTATCCGGTATTGTTGACATAGCCATTCGCAAGATGCATATACCCGCTACGGACAAAAGCCAATCACCATTACCCTAGATGCGAAATTAGCAAGGAGTTACTTCTGCAACTTTTCGCCATAGCGAAAAACAGTCCCAACCTCAACCATTCTCCTAGAATTTCCGAGGGAACTCCACGATCTTTTAGAAACGAGAACATCCAGCGACCGGAGCCTGACCTCAAAATCACCCTCAGTTCCCATGGACTCATACCATCCACCCCCTAATTTTATCACATCCCTTATTCCAATATCCTGCACACCACCGCCGTTATCAACCCCTTTTCTTTCGGCTCACTCTCCGCAATCATCAGCGTGAGCGCCACCAGCGCTCTGTCCGAGATCTTCGCCGTACCGTCTTTCATCAGCCCGTATTCATTCATCGTGAGAAACACCATAAACAGCAGCGCCGCAATCCGCTTATTCCCATCAAAAAACGGATGATCTTTGATGATAAAGTATAGCAGATGAGCCGCTTTTTCTCCTACCGTCGGGTACATCTCTTCCCCGCCAAAACTCTGATAAATCGTCCTCAGAATCCCTTCAAACTGATCACCCCTCAGCTTCCCAAACATCTCTCCCGCTCCTATCGCCTCCCTGAGTTGGTCAATCATCGCCACACACTCCCCCGCCTCCAGCATCTTCCGTGCTTTCGCCTCACTCCGCAGCCGCACAAACCCCTCATCATATTCCCGCAGCGTCCGGAACGTCTCCGCGTACTGTGTAATAATTTCCAGCATCCTCTTCGCCTCATCGCCCATCAACTCATTCTGCACCATCAATCGCCGTACTATTCCCAGCGCCCCCGCCGCCTCTTCCAACTTTTTCTGCGGCAACTCCGAGAGTCGCCGCTCATTCACCGCCACCCCACCAACAATATAATTCTTCAAAATCTTCGTCGCCCAAATCCGGAAATCCGTCGCCTTCCGCGAGCTCACCCGATACCCGACCGATATAATCGCGTCAAGATTATAAACCTTCATCTTACGCGTCACTTCACGCCCGCCCTCATTTTGAACTTGTAAAAATTCTTTACAAGTTGCTTTCTCTTCCAGCTCCCCCTCATTATAAATCTTCCTCAAGTGAATCGTCACATTCTGCGGCGTCACATCGAACAAATCTGCCATCTGCGCCTGCGTCGCCCAAATCGTCTCCTCACCCGGATTCAGATTAAACTGCACATTCTTCCCGCCCGTCTCATAAATTATAATCTCTTTTTCCATTCTACCTCACTTAGAATCTTAATTAACTATCTTTATTGTATCTCATACCCCTGTTATTTACAACCCCAACTTGTAACGCCATTACAAGTTCAAAAATAATCCTCCACATCACAGCACCGCCCTCTCCGGCGCCACCACCATAGTACAGTTACCATTGGCTTTTGTCCGTAGTGGATGGTTGCAGCTCGATGGCGGACAAATCAGCCACGTCGGATATGAGGTGACCATGCGATCTCGAGTCTCTCATTCGTCTAATACTACTTATGTTTTATACTCTCATCCTACTAGTTCTGGAACATCCTATAGCGGACCGCGTTATAACGGGCTTTCCCTCCGCTGGCTCTGACCAGATTAAAATCAAAGATTCATGTTATATTAAAAACATGGAAAAAGAATTACACTTAGCCAACGGCGAAACAATCACGCTAAACCTACAGACAGAAAAACTACCGTACCAGTTAAAAGTCTACTACGACGAAGTTGGCGAGCTAATACCCGGATTCTTCCGTCGCCCCGATGACTTATACTATGGGCTAGACCTCTTCATCGACATGACAACCTACGATATTCTGTGTGATATCGTACATCGCCTACAACTCGCTGCGCGTGACCAACTAGAAATCGTACTAGCCGTATTAAATATGGCACAAAATCGCAAAGGAATCACAAAACAAACCGGCCCTGCTACCCGAGCAGAAGTCATCAACCGCCACACTGGCCAAGTCATCGTCAGCACAGCACAAAACGACGGAAGTCCCGAAACGAACGAAATCTGAACCCAAATAACAAAGTCAATATCGACACAACACAAAACTCGAGAACGACGGTATTTTCGATGCAGTACAAGAATGAACTGAACCGTGTAGTTTCTAAAAGAAACGCTCGCGGAAAGATTCGAAGAATCTGAGTAGCGAAAGAAGCCGCACTACAAAGTACGGCGCCTGAGCAACGCAAGCTCAAACGCCGTAATGCGCGAAAAAACCTAGCTCTCCTTACTTCTGTCGTTCCCGATATCCGTACGTCTCCGTATCGACACTTACGACATCCCCCTGCTTGATAAATGCCGGTACCTTGATCACCACCCCCGTCTCGAGCGTCGCATCCTTCTGCACTGAGCTCGTCGTATCACCTTTAACCACATCCTCGGTATAAGTCACCTTCAGCCAAATATTCTTCGGCAGTACCAAGTTAATCGGCGTACCATTATAGAACTGAATTTCCATCTCATCGCCATCACGCATGAAATCTTTCATATCCCCCACCATCTCCGCATTCAGCTCATACTGCTCAAACGTCTCCGGATCCATGAAATAAAACTTCTCATCATCCTTGTAGAGATACTGCACTTTCTTTGTCGTGACCTCCGCCGGCTCAATTTTTTCCTGACCCTTAAAAGTCTTCGGCAACAGCGCACCCGTCATCAAGTTCTTCACCTTGACATTCACAATCGAGCCACCCCGCCCCATCACTTTCTGCGAATACTCGACAACCTTATACGGCTGTCCATCCAGCGTAATCAGCACATTTTTCTTCAAATCGGTTGGACCATACATCTATAGTTTACCCTTTCTCTTCAAAATTATATTTCGCTCTAGAAACTAGCCCTTAGTTACTAGCCACAAACGGCAACAACGCTAGATGCCTCGCCCGCTTCACCGCCACAGCCAACTGCCGTTGCTGTTTCGCCGTCAAGCCAGTTTTAGAAATCGGCTCAATCCGACCATAAATGTCAATATAGTGCTGCAACGTCTTTACGTCGCGATAATCAAAATACAAATTTGGATTAACTTTTGCTTTTCTCATTTTTATACTCTCCTTTTAACCTATCTGCCACCCTTAGAATGGAATTTCATCCAGATTAATCTGATCATCTGGCACATCGTCCGGCACAATATCACTACCAGTGTCTACGTCTTCGGTTGCCGCCGCAGCCTTACTGCCACCGCCTCGGCTTCCGCCACCATAGCTCCCACCGCCATTACCACCATTATTATTCCCGCCAATAAACGAGAAATCTTCGACAACAATCTCAGTCCGCGACCTTCGCTGGCCAGAATTTTTATCTTCCCAGCTCCGCTGCTCAAGCCTCCCCGAGACCAACAACTGCGAACCTTTTTTGATATACTGACTAATAATTTCCGCTGACTTCCCCCACGCCACACAGTCCAAGTACGACACCTGGTCCTGCTGCGCACCGCTCGAATCTTTGTATGAACGGTTCACCGCAATCGCAAAACTACAGACTTGCGAACCGCTCGGAGTCGTCCGCATCTCTGGGTCGCGCGTTACGTTCCCCGCAATAATCGCCTTACTAAATCCGCGCACTATTTCTCCTCCTCAGCTTCCGTCTCCGCATCATCCCCATGCGCTTTGCGGGCCGCCTGTTTCGCTTCAGCCTTGAGTTTCCGCTCATCGACCGTCACGAGCAAATGTCGCAAGATTTCATCCGTGATATTGAACACGCTTTCGATCTTTGCTGGCGCTTCCGCTGGCAATTCAAGCTCATAGTAATAATAAACCGCAAAATCCTGACCCTTAATCGGATAAGCCAATCGCTTCTTCCCGTCGTTTTGCTCTTTAGTAATCTTTCCCCCATTCTTCTCCACTAGCTCTTTAACTTTGCTAGTTGCTGGCTCAAGATTCATCTCCAAATCTGGGTGAATCAGAACTGTAAGTTCGTAATTTTTCATTACACTCCTTTGGTTAAAGCAAGCACGGCTCCAATGCCATCATCAAATCCGGCAAACACCTGCTCACTGAGTTAATATACCTTACAAGTATATCACTTCTCTTTAACCTTGTCCACCCCCGTTTGCCAACTGGTCAAACTCTTCCATGCTTGTAATCAACACGTCGCGCGGTTTATGCCCATTCGCCGGCCCAATCACCCCAATCTCCTCCAGCCATATCGCCAACCCCGAAACAAAGCCGTGCCCCTTCCCTAGCCACGTCTGCAGCGAAGCCGTCGAAAACTTTCCATTTTTAAGCGTAATCTCAATCGCTTTCCGCACTACCGGATCCTCCGGCTTAAATCTCCCACTCAGGTCAATTCCACCATCACTCCCCATGCTCACCCCCTTAATCTGCACCTGCTGTGCCACCACCTCATCGTTATATTCTGGCGCCCTCTGCGCTCTCAAGAAATCTGTCACCTTCGCCACATCTTCATCACTCGCCCATGCCCCCTGGATTCGTCGCGGCTTCCCCATCATTTCCGTCGTCAGCATCAGCATATCGCCTTTCCCGAGCAGCTTCTCCGCTCCCGTCATATCAAGCATCACGCGCGAGTCAATCTGGCTCCCCACTGCGAACGCAATCCTTCCCGGAATATTCGCCTTAATCAACCCAGTAATGACTTTCACTTCCGGCCTCTGCGTCGCCAGCACCAAGTGAATCCCCGCCGCACGCCCTTTCTGCGCAATCCGCACAATCGGCATTTCGAGATCCTTCCCCGCCATCATCATCAAATCCGCCATCTCGTCAATCAAAATCACAATATACGGCATCTGCTCACCCTTATTTTCTGCGTCTCCTTCCGCCTTTTTCGCCATCTTCGCGTTATAATCGACGATATTCTTCACTCGCTCTTCCGCCATCAGCGTATAGCGTTTTTCCATCTCATTCACCGCCCACTTCATTGCACTCAGCGCCTTATCTACCTGAGTAATAATCGGCGTGAGCAAATGTGGAATCCCATCATACTGTGCCATCTCCACCTGCTTCGGATCTACAATAATCAGCTTCATATCACTCGGCGCATTCCGATACAGTAGCGAAGAAATCAACGTATTCGTCATTACCGACTTACCCGAACCCGTCGTACCTGCAATGAGAAGGTGTGGCATCTTCGCCAAATTCCCCACTACTGCCTTACCAGAAATATCTTTTCCTACTGCAAACGTCAGCGGCTCCGTCGCATTCTTCCATTCCTTACTCTCCAGCACCCCGCGCAACCGCACATCCGCCGATTTCGCATTCGGAAGTTCCACCCCCACCGACCGCGTCCCCGGAATCGGTGCTTCAATCCTAATCTTGTCCACCGCTAGATTCAACGCCAACTCTTTATCACGCGCCAAAATCTTCGACAAATTCACCCCCTGCGGCGGCTTCATTGTATATTGCGTCACTCTCGGGCCAACATTCGCCCCCTCCATCTCGACATCAATCCCGAACTCCCCCAGTGTCGTCTTAATAATATCCGCATTCTGCTGTATATCCCCCGGATTCGCTGGCGACTGTTTTTTCTCCAATAAATCAATACTCGGTCGCTTCCAATTCGGATCATTCACTGCTACGAGCGCCCGCTCCGGTTCTGGCGCCGCTACCGCTCCAGGCACCATCGCACCAGCTCCCGCCAACTTCGCTGCTTTTCCAAGCTTCATCTTCCCTACCGGCTTCGCTACTTCCGCTTCCGTTTCTTCTGCAATCGCCACCCCCTTATTAATCTTCAACTTCCCATCCTTATGCTCCGCTACGTCTCCATCTTTCGCGCCCCGCCGCATCACCTTCTCATTCTGTTCATCTTCCTTCTCGCTTGTATGGAACATCCGTCCAATCGCTCGGAACACCGTCACCGGATTCGTCTGCAAAATAAACATCGCTGTGACAAACATCAATACAATATATATTAATACTGCCGCCGCATGCCCTAACTGCAGCATAAAATCATTCATCCATTCGCCCAACATACCACCCGTCGGCACATTCACTCCGTGCGTCGGCACACCAGCTAACCCTGACACCCATACGATCATCAGTAGCGACGCCACCCACATTACCACCGGCAACCGATTATCCTCACTCCGAAATATCTTTACCGCGAGCCACACCAGCAGTGCCGGTATCAAGAACTCCGCATACCCAATCCCCCGGTAAATCGTCCCATCAATCGCTTTCAATACTGGTCCACCATCCCCCAGCCAATTAAAAATAAACACCACCGCTAGCACTAACATCAAAACCGCCATTACCTGCCGCCAAAAACCACCCGGCAGCTCATGCTCCGGCGCGACTTCCTTCGCCCGCGCTTTCACACTCTTTGCACTACGTGTAGATTTCTTCTTTCCAGACGCTTTTTTCGGCGCCGACCTCCGTTTTGCCATATGTGTACATTATACATCAATCTTCCAATTTTCCAAACCCCTTACGTACATGTTATAATGTTATCAAATAATCTAAGCAGCGAGCATCACATGGAAAACATCACTCAAAACCTTCCCGACGTCGACATCGACCAAGTCACCGAAGCCAGCCAACAAGTCGCAAACGGCGCCACTGACACCGTTAAAAGTATCAGCGATTACTTCGGCGTCGACACTCTTATCATTTGGCTAGTTGCGCTCGTTGCCATCGTTTTCGTTTGGCGCGTCTTCAAGAAACTCGGCAAAATCGCCCTCATCCTCATCATTGTCGCCATCATCGTCGCCGCCACTGCCGGCACTTTCTTCCTTTAATTAAATATGTAGAGCAATGAGCATTTTCCGCTTGCCATAATCGTTTTAGCAAGGTACAATTAACTTAGGAAGAATGATTACCCTTTGTTGACAATCGTAATGATGACAACTTGGGTAATTTTTTGTGAAGTCCGCCGCGAACGATTACGCCACTTCTTCCACAAGAAAAGAATCAGTTTTAACATGCTTAGCGTTCCTTTTGTTTTAGTGTTTTAACTTACGTTCAAACACTCCAAAAAGCCTAGATCCTCCACACTCCATCTTTTAACTCCACACCCTACCCCACAAAATGACCAACTACCCATTGCTCTGTAGCAAGCCTACCACAAATCAAAAGATTTTAACAAGCACAAGTTTGATGTTTTTCGTCCTTCCTTTTTCCTCCATTAGGCACTACCTGGGTAGAGGCAGCGGAGGGGGAAACCACGCCAACGAAAACCACTACCAGACGGAGAAACATTTGCTGTATTAAAATTAAGAAAACGCGCATCAGAACTAGAAATAGCAATAGATGAACGATAGTATCCGTAGTAGCCGAAATTGGCTACAGTGGCATCCGCAATACTGATGCTACCGCTACGGACAAAAGCCAGTTGAACAAACCTACAGCCTGAACCTCAGACTACCACATAAACTATCGTACATGCACCTTTATGAAATCACTTTTACTGACAGTATATTTTTTACGATCATAAGGAAACTTTTTTGCAAGTTCGCGCTTCAGTTGAGAATATTGCTCTCTGACACCGGGATCAGTGCGAAGAATATTCCGAAACTTAATAACCTCGCACATCTCCTTACTATTCTGCTTCATAATATGAATAAAGTGCGTCCGATTTTCCTCTGTGCCTTTACGAATTAGAATCTCACCAGGATTGTTGTCTTCAACCTTTACGGAATAATCAACAAGACTTTCAAATTTTTGCCTAACTTTTTCAAAATCCGACAAATCATTTAACCCTATAGCAATATCAACAATCGGTTTAGCATCTAGCCCCTCTACCGACGTAGAACCGATATGTTGGATGTCTAAAGCTAGTTCGCCAAAGACGCTCTGAAGATTACGTTTCTCATCCTCAAAGCCTTCTCTCCATTTTGAAGTCCATTTTTCTAATTTCACCTCGCCAACCTTTAAACCCATGCGCCTCACTAAAATATAATCTTTATCTCTAGCTCCATTATAGCATCCCCCCTCCGGCGCCACCACCATAGTACAGTTGCCATTGGCTTTTGTCCGTAGTGGTGGCATATTCCTTAGTTACAATCAAGCCGGGTATATCGGAAGTAATGGTTATTGGTGGTCTCGTACATCAAGCTCGTCTACCAACGCCCGTATCCTATTCTTCAATCCTACAGATATCAACCCGTCCAATAACCGCGACCGTTGGTTCGGTTTCCCCCTCCGCTGCCACTACCCCAACTTGTACACCACGTACAAGTCCAACTCACTACTTACAGAGGTGAAAACAACCTGATATCGCTTAATTAAGCTATTCCAAGCAAAAAACATCACCATACCCCGAGGGCGACGGTATCAGATATAGGGCGCAGTTCTAAAGGGCGAAGTCAGTAGGGATGGAGTACGAGGAAGAGGTGAAGCACGCAAAGAGGCTGGGCTAATTGCCCTGCCTCTGCGTACTGGAACCTCTGACGAAGTAATCCGCCCTAATAACGAGCCCTTCCCCCTACTCTACGTTCCTCATGCTGAGCGACAACCTC
This sequence comes from uncultured Candidatus Saccharibacteria bacterium, assembly GCA_948614045.1. GTDB lineage: Bacteria > Patescibacteriota > Saccharimonadia > Saccharimonadales > Saccharimonadaceae > Nanosyncoccus. The sequence continues at coordinate 33,722 of CAPFSK010000006.1, forward strand.
CCCCGATCATCAATCGCCACCAGCTTCACCCGTACTTTTTGCCCCACCTTCAGTACATCGCTCACGTTCTCAATCCGCTTATCGCTAATCTGGCTCACATGCAACATTCCGTCCACCCCCGGCAAAATCGTCACAAACGCCCCGAAATCCTTAATCGTCGCAACCGTACCGTCATACACCTTCCCCACTTCCGGCTCCTCGACTAGTCCGCGAATCCATTCCAAAGCTTGAGCAATCGCCTCATTCTCCCCCGAAATCGTCACCAATCCATCATCCGCGATATCCACCATCGCGCCCGTCTCGCTCGTAATCTTATTGATCGTCTCCCCACCTTTTCCGATAATTGCCCCGATTTTATCCGGATTCACCATCAACTTCTCAATCCGCGGCGCATACACCGAAATCTCCTTGCGCGGCTCTGGAATTACGCTAAGCATATGCTCTAAGATATGCATTCTCCCCTCGCGTGACTGCTCAATCGCCCTCTCGAGAATCTCTACCGGCAACCCGTGCACTTTCATATCCATCTGAAGCGCCGTCACCCCTTCCGTCGTACCCGTCACCTTGAAATCCATATCCCCGGCAAAGTCTTCCGCATCCATCAGGTCAGTCAAAACATACGCCTTATCAATATCATCCGCCGTAATCTCATCCCCCGCCGGCACATTCATCATCAACCCCATCGCAACGCCGCTCACTGGCCGCTTGATCGGCACCCCGGCGTCCATCAACGCCATACAGCTCGAACATGTCGCCGCCATACTGGTGCTACCATTTTGGCTCATGATTTCTGTCACACTCCGAATCGCGTACGGAAAATCCTCCTCGCTCGGCAACATCGGCAAGAGCGCCCGCTCCGCAAGATACCCATGCCCAATCTCCCGTCGCCCCGGCGAACCAATCCTCCCTGGCTCCCCCACCGTATAAGACGGTGCATTATAATGATGCATATATCGCCGCTTCCCGTCTGTCACTTCCATCGTATCCACAACCTGCGCAAAGCTCAGTGGCGCCAAAGTCACGATGTTCATCGCCTGCGTCAAACCACGTGTAAACAAACTCGAACCGTGCGTCCGCGGCAAAATCCCAACCTGGCTCGACAATGGCCGTACTTCGTTCAATTCCCGCCCATCCGGCCGTACGCCATCCTCGACAATTCCCCGCCTTACTTCATGATGCACCGCGAGGTCAAACGCCTGGTCATATTCCCCCTTAAGTCGTTCATCATAATCCGCGATTTTCTCTTCTTCAGTCTCTCCCTCTCCAAGTTCCGGAGCAAACTCCGCGTGCATCTCTTCTTTCAGCTGCTCAATCACGCTCTGCCTCTCCAGCACATTACCCCGTACCTGATCCCCCGCATGCGCCTTATACCAGCTCTCCGCCTTCTCCTGCACGCCCTCATCCGGCAGTACCAATTCATACTCCTGCGCCTCTGGCTGCACGAGTTCAGCCAACTCTCTCTGTGCATCCAGCGCTGGCTGCACATTCTTCACCGCCCAGTGCATCGCCTCAATAATCATCGCCTCCGGCACTTCGTCCGCCCCCGCCTCGACCATCATCACCTTGCCGTCTTTACATGCTACGACTAGGTCCATCATGCTCCGCTCGCGCTCCTCCGGACTCAAAAATGCCTTGAACTCACCGTCCACGCGTCCAATTCTTAGCCCTGCTACTGGCCCATCAAACGGCGTCCCTGACAACATCAGCGCGCTCGACGCGGCAATCATCGCCACCATATCCGGCCGGAAACTCGGGTCCATCGACAGCACCGTCGTCACGACCTGCACTTCCTGCCGATACCCCTTCGGGAATAGCGGGCGAATCGGTCGGTCAATCAATCTCCCGACCAACACCGCCTCATCCGCCGGCTTCCCCTCACGCTTAATAAACTTCGAACCGCTAATCTTCCCCGCCGCGTAGAATTTCTCTTCATAATCCACACTCAGTGGGAAAAAGTCCTGCACGACTGGCCTTTTACCAACAACTACCGACCCCAATACCACTGTATCGCCATAGCTCACCAAAACGCTCGCCGTACTCCGAAATCCTACCCGATTCACTTCGAGCGTCAAAGTCTTTCCGCAAAGCTCCCGCTCCACGCGAATCACCTGCTTACCGCTCGGGTTGATAATATCCATATTCTTCCTTTCTCGGGAAAACCTCAGATAAAAGCCTTCTCATGAAAAGATTTTTATCTGCCGTCTTCCCAATAATTATAATTTTCTCCCCACCCCATTATACCACACTCCCTTTTGCCGAAATCCACATCAAAATATTGACTTTTTTGTTCGGGTGTGCTATAATAGATACGATGCGCCGCAAACATCCCGTTTCCGGCCTCCATCGAACATTTCAAAAAAGGAGAGATTTCAGAAAATGACAGAAATAACAGCAGATTCAGCAGCGGTGATGTCCGCTGACTACCAAGGCATGTTCGCCTTAGTACTTGGTGACACAATTCAACAAATTACCTCTTTTACAAAAAGAGTGCTCGATCCCCAAACCGACAGTAAAACCGACAACGCAGAAATATCTGAGACCTGCGAAAAAGACATAGTAAAAGCAATTACGCCGCCCATTATTCATGTAGTTCAAACCGAAAAAGCCGACCGCAGCATTACAATTCAAAATGTGCCTCCGGTCAACGCTTACGACCTCAACTACAGCATCCTTGAACGTGTCTTAAACCACGTGAAAGACGCCTATATTAAAGGTTGCTACGAGGATGCCGAACTGAAAGAGAAATGCGCGGGGCGAGAATTCAAATTCTGCATGACATACTTTTTCCAGCATGACGGGGAGCAAACTTTAATGGCAAACTTTTGCGTTAGTCATACCAAAGATGCTCCGGCCTGGATTACAAATCCCAACCCTAAGGCAGAAGATCATCTGACACCAATGTCAGATGATGAGGTTAACCTCATCGCAGACGCATTCATTCGCCAGTGCGAGCATGCACTAAGTAACTATGTCAACATGGTATTTAACGATGCTATCGAAAACGGCATTGAACCTAATTACTACAATAAACAGTTTCCTATGACGAAACCGACAGTGAAGTAAAATACCCGATACGATTCGACAGGAAAGCCTAAACAGGCGAGAACACCTCCTTTTTCCCTCTCCAACGCTAGCCTAGCTAGCCGCGGAGGGGGATTTCTATTTTGCGCATTTTCCTCACATAAAACCACCGGTAACAGCACCGTAACATAAATTTCTACAAGTACCACCGGCGCCACCACCATAGTACAGTTACCATTGGCTTTTGTCCGTAGCGGAGCAACTAGTGTCTATGGTGGCAACGCCAACAGTCTAGGAACTAACGCCTACTACTGGTCATGCACTTCAGTCTCTTCCACTAGCGCACGTTATCTTGGTGCTTACTTAGACGGCAATGGCGTCCACCCATCCAACTCCAGCAACAACAATCGTTACAGCGGTTTCCCCCTCCGCTGGCTCTACCCCCACCAAAAAACTCCCCTCATCCACAGACAAGAGGAGTCTCCTAACCGGGACTACTTCCGTAGCCCAAGTTCAGCGATCGTCTTCTTATAAAGATCGAAGTCCGTCCGCTCCAAGTATTTCAGCAACTTCTTGCGCTGACCAACCATCTGCATCAAACCACGCTTCGCCATGAAATCGTGCTTGTTCTGCTTCACGTGCTCAGTCACTTCCTTGATCCGTTCCGTCAAGATCGAAACCTGCACCTCTGGTGACCCCACATCACTCTTGCTCCGAGCGAGCTTGCTAATCGCCTCAGCTTTTTTCTCTCTAGTAATCATATATCCCGTATTATATCACACCTTTCGCCCCCAGACAACCCCTTTTCTCCTCTTCCTTTTCCTCCATTAGGCACTACCTGGGTAGAGGCAGCGGAGAGGGAAAGCGACACGTCTGGCATCTGTATTAGAAGGATTAATATTGATCATAGAATTAAGAAAATCATACCCATTCACTCCAGACGTTGCACTACTCGACCAATATTGACCTACGTTGCCTACTTGCCCATTACGACCAAAGTATAAATCGACGTACCCGCTACGAACAAAAGCCAAAACCTCAATTCAATAGAAGAAATTCCTACTAACGAACAAAAATAGGACGACAACATTTGACTTTTATAAAAACTCGAGTAGAATAGGAATTACATTGGTTTAATTACCTTCGCTTTTTACGAGTGAAGGTAATTTTGATTTTCAAATCAGACTGAACGCATATACGCCAGACACGAATTCGTACTCTCATACACCGTATCCCTTTCTCCCACCTATGACCAAGTAAAGTACTAAATTGCCGCCCTGCAATCAGGCTAGCATGATTGCAGAAAAATTAGCAACCTTAAGTTTAATGAAAAAACATCCACACATCCTCCTCCGGCGCCACCACCATAGTACAGTTACCATTGGCTTTTGTCCGTAGTGGCTACGTGGGCATTGTTACCGGCTCGTCTGGCAACTACGGCTACGGCGGCTGGGTTTGGTCACGTACAGCGTATTCCTCGACCTACGCCTACCGCCCCGTCTTCGATCCTACCAACGTCTACCCGTCTGATAGCAGCTCTCGTTTTCTTGGTTTTCCCCTCCGCTGCCGCTACTCCAACTTGTTCCCGTATTATAAGTTCAACCATACTTTAACGAGGGCAAGTTAGTGTTTTTACAATCTTAATTAGACTGTTTTGTAGCTTACTCTAGTCTAGTTTTAGGAATATAAAAGAGTCGAACCCAAGGTCTGTTTTTGGATTTTAGCGAAAGTCAGCGGAGTTACGCCTCCGGAACTTTCGTGACCTGTCAAGGTAAAATCCAAAAACAGACCTTGGCGTGAGACTCAACATTCCTAAAACTAGGCTGGGGTGAGCTAGAAAGTAGTTAAATCAAAAACTACTACACCCCCTCCGCCTCTTCCACCCTATACTCCCCCACCTGCGTCCGCCGCAGCGCCGTCAAATACGCCCCCGTCCCGAGCGCCTTCCCAATATCCTCTCCCAGCGCCCGAATATACGTCCCACTCGACACCTTGCATCTTATCGTCAAATCTGGCCATTTATAATCCAAAACCTCTATCTCGTAAATCTGAACCTTCCGCCGCGGCATCTCCACCTGCTTCCCCTCTCGCGCCAACTTATACGCCCTCTGCCCATTAATCTTCACCGCCGAAAACGCCGGCACCGTCTGCCAGTTTTCCCCAACAAAGTTTTCCACGCACTTTTCCACAACCTCTTTGTTCGGTTTTTCCGTCACAACCCGTTCAGGTATTTTGTCACGAAACCTCTCATCCGTCAAATCTACCTCTGTACTAGCCACTACTTCCCCCTCCGGGTCACCCGTCGTCGACACTTCCCCTAGCCGCACCGTCGCAATATACTCTTTATCCAATTTTAGAAATTCATTCGCCCGTTTCGTCCCCTTACCTACGAGCAAAATCAAAAGCCCCGTCGCAAAAGGATCGAGCGTCCCCGTATGCCCGACCTTCACCTTCTTCCGTTTCTGTCGCACGACGCCATCTTTACCTTTCACCTCAATATACCCCGCTTCTTCCGACAACTTCCGTCGCACTCGCGCCACTACTCCAAAAGAACTCACCCCCGCCGGCTTATCAACCAGCAAAATCTCGTCCTCCCCCAAATCTCTATTTTCGCCACCTAGCTTCCTGTTATCATTCATGTCTACATATTACATTAGAATGTCCAAAAGTCAAAACCAACCATCTTCCTGCTAAAACATATGGAAGTCGAACCGGTCATCGCTCTGCCGCTCTTTCAAATCTTCCCGTTCATGATAAGTTTCACAAGATTCATGACGCCCATACCAACATCTACCGCTACTCATCCTAGCCTCCTAGTGCATCCCTGGAATCTGAAAAGCATCACTCTGTGTCACCGCTGTCGGCGTATTCCCCGCCCCAGCTGCCGCAGGAGCGCCTGTATTTCCCGCCACAGTATTAGCCGTCGGCAAAGCCGGAGGCATCATATCCGCTGTCGGTACCGGCGCTGGCGGTGGTGGCAAAGTCACCCCGCTCGGTTTCGCCACCGGCTCCGGCCCCTGAACCGCTTCCACTGGCGCCACCTGCGCCGCCGGATTAGTACTAGCATTGCCAGAAACTTGCGCCACCGGATTCACACCAGCAGTATTAGCAGCATCCTGAGTCATCGAGCCAACATTAGCACTATCAGAAACCACTGGAGCCACCGTCGGCGTTGACACCACTGGCGCACTCGGCATCGCTGTCATACTGTTTTCGCCTATTCCCGGCTCAGCCAAAGCCTGCGCCATCATCTGCGCGTAATCTTTCCGCTCACCCGCTGCTGGCAACGGATTCACCATCCCCTGCTGCACTACTTGCGGCTGTGCTACCTGATTCGTCGTCGCAGTCATCCCCGCAGGCTGGCTCGCCAAACCCGCACCAGAAGCCCCAGCCGCCGCTGCATTCGCAGCCGCTGCTGCCACCGCCTCATTCACTGCCGCACTTGCCGCCGCAGCGAGCTCCGCCTGACTTGGCCCAGAAACCGAAGCCTGACCTACCTCAGCCGACTGCTCGGGTTGAGTCACAACCGCCGGAGCCTGCTCCATCTGCGTCTGCGCTGGCTCGACTACCGGCGTCACTACTGCGCCCTGAATCGCAATCTCCGGACCACCGTTAACCGGTATATCATCATGCGCCACCGCCAAATCCGTCCGCGGCGCCGCTCCCACACTATACGCCCCCGAATCATTATCCATCACATGCGCCGATATGAGCTGCTGATCTGCCCCCATCGACATCAACTTCGAAGCCAACTGCATCGTATCCGAATTCGTCCGATCATTCGAGAACCGCCCCGTCGCCGCCACAATCCCTGTTAAGAGCGCCGTTGCCGTCTCTTTATCCAAGACTACATCTTCACCCTGCATCGCAAAAATCAGCTTCGTCACCATCTCCGACACCGAGCTCGCCCCTGGGTCACTCCACTCAATCTCGGCAAACTTCCCTGGTGCATCAATCGTAATATCCACCGTCGTCGCATCATGCATAATCCGCCCGTGCTCCGCCAATGCCGAATCCAAGTCCGCCGCCGATGGCACACCCAGCGCCAACACCAAGTTCACATTATAATCACCGTGCGAGAATTCCAAATCTTCTTCTGTAATATTCGACTTATACGGCGTAATATAAACCTTTACAAAATCACCATCAAGCTTATAACGCAAATGGTCGGCCTTCTCCTTGTTCAAAGCGATGATAAAATCTTGTAAACTATCCGTATTCGTCTCAAACGTCCCTTCCGGCTGCAAGAACTGTAGCGCATCCGGCGTCACCCCCGAATAAATCGCTGTCGTATGCTTCTGCAAACTGTCCAAGAAAAGTGTCAAGCCAATCGCCGCCGCCATCTCGTCCACCGACGGATCACGCGACAACGCCACCAAGATATTCTCCGAACTCTTAATCTTATCGACAATCTTCCGCACGAAAACATCATTTGACGCCTTCGGCGAACCCGCTACTCGCGAACCTGGTTGTTTCTGCGGCGCCACTACTTTCTGCGCGCCAGAAGCTGCCCCCACCGGAGCCGTTCCCGCAGCCTGGGCTGCCCCTGCCGGCTTCGCCGCCGCACCCGCATTCGCCTGTGCTGAGGCTACCGGAGCTACACTTGGTGTTTTTTGACTTTGATTTTCCATATTTTTATTTTCTTTACCCTATACCCCCATGATAGCACACATTCTCTTAAAAGTCAATCCCCTTTATGCTTATTCCTCCGACAAAAAAGCGAGGCCTAGGCTGCCTATCCAGGCTGCTGTACCTCGTCGCGGTGCCAAGCTTTGGTCCCATATCAATACCATACAAGGTCGCATAGCAAACACACGCTCACTACACACCCATTATCTCAAACTCACAAAATTTGTCAACTATCTCACCATTCCTGTTAATCACTATAACATTTTAAATTCTCTTCATCAAACCCATCTGCCGCTCGATTTCTCTAAGACTCTTTTCGTCCGCCAAACCAATATATCGCAAATCTAACACTATATTAACAGATTGTTTCAGGGCTCGCCGCATAATATTTTCAATAGTTCTACTATTTTTACCAATTGGCGTCTTAATCTCCCACTCCCTCCCCATAAAAACAATATCCGGCATTTTGACGAGCTGCGTCTTCAAAAATCTCACATCATATCCAGTTTTCACCAAAATCTTCGCCACGCTTAATTCGTTCTCAGTGACACACGTTCCATACGGCACTACAACTCTAGCTAGCTTCTTTTTCATTATTATCTCACCCTACCATAAAATAAAAGATTTTAACAAGCACAAGTTTAATGTTTTTTCATATTCTCTTCCTCTTTCCTCCATTAGGCACTACCTGGGTAGAGGCAGCGGAGGGGGAAAGCGCCATAATGATTCCAAATACTTGAAGAGTTAAGATTTATTGAGTATGAATTTAAAAGATAGGCCTCAGTATTAGACTTCACAACACTAGACCAATAATCGCCAAAGAATCCCATACCACCAATCGTAGCTTCATCGACATTAACCCACCCGCTACGGACAAAAGCCAATGGTAAATTCCAACTTGTATAGCCTGTACAAGTTCAACTCCATCTCAACAGAGATAAGATTGGTGTTTTATAAACCTTAATTAGATGTGAGATATTGTCTTAACTGTGTTTTTCGGAATATAGAAGCGCTGAACCGGAGAGTTCGTTTTGGACTTTAGCAAAAAGTCAGCGTGACTGAACGGAACTTTTTGCGATCCATAGGAAAAGTTCAAAACGAACTCCCCGCGAAAAACGCCCATTCCGAAAAACATAATTAAGATAATATCTTAGCTAAACAGAGGTTTATAAGACCAACCCCTATATCTTCCCCATCACCCTCTTCACTCTCTCAATATCCCCCTCCCTTGTCGCATAGCTCAAACTAAATCTCACCAGCGGCGGCAATTTCATCACCTTATCCAAATAATAATGCACACAGAAATACCCCGTCCGCGCCATAATCCCCTCTTTCCCCAGCGCCGCGCCGAGCAAGTGCGAATCTAACCCCTCTACATAAAAACTCATCGTCGGATTCGCCTCATTCCCAACCATATGAATTTTCTCCCGAGAACGCAAAAACTCATCCAACTCTCGCGTACAGCTCTCCAACCTCTTTCTATCCTCTTTCGTTCGCGCCAACAGCCAATCAATCGCCTCCCCGAGCGCCACTATCTCCCCCCACGCTTGCAGCCCTGGCTCAAACACCGTATATATATGGTCCTTATTCCCTTCCGCCGTCAAAAGATATCGCTCCTCGAACACATCGTCCACCATCCCCCCGCCGATAAACGTCTGTTTCAGCTTCGGCACCAAATCTCTCCGCGCCACAATTACCCCTAACGACGGCGCATACATCTTGTGTGCCGAAAAACACACCGCGTCCGCCTCCGTCTTCTCCAACATCTCATAATAATGCGCCATCGCCTGCGCCGCATCAATAATCACAAGACCACCATCCCGATGCACTCGCTTCACGACTTCCTTTAGGTTTCCTAGTCTCCGCCCATCAAAATTCGCCGCACAGTTCACCACCACGACCGCCCCCGCAAAGTCTTCATCTCCCATCAAGAGCGCACCATTTTCACCCCGTTTCAGCACCACCCGCGGCACTCCTAGTCTCTCACTCAACGCCATTGTCGCGAGAAACGGCGAATTATGCTCAATCTCACTCGTTACTACTTTCTTCACGCATTTCGGATCCAGCTCATTCAAAATCAAATTAATCCCATAAGTCGTATTCAGCGTAAAACTCACAAAATATTCTTTCGACTTCAGCTTCAACATCTTCAAAACTTTCCGCCGCGCCCCTTCGACCAGCTCGTCCGTCTTCTCTCCCCACGGATATTTCACCCGCTCCCCACAAGAATTATACTCAAAATAATACCGTTCCAACGCCTCCACTACCGGTCGAGGCCTCAGACTCTGACATGCCGCATCCAAATATACCGTATCTTCTCCTAAGTATCCAAAATCATTCATATCTCTATTTTATCATACAAAAAAGCGGCTATCCCTAGCCAACTCACCAAACTACCGACCAAAATCACACGCTAAACCATCCAAACCAAGCACAAAAAATGCGACCATCTGCCTAGTCGCTAAACTAAACCATTTCTTCTAACCAAGAAATCGCGCAAATAGTCGCATTTTTCTCCTTGGTCAGAATTGTCGGACATGTCAGACAAAATTTAGCTTAGCTGCGCTAATTATAACACACCTCCGCCTCATCTGGCTAGCCCCAAATCTCAAAAACTCCAAAATTCCTCCAACCCAAATGGAAGTCTCACACGAGACTTCCATTCCTGGAGTAAGCTAATCTAGCCCCCTAGTCACAAATCACTTCCCCGAACAACTCCACACAATCTCCACTTTCATAATCATAATTTTCTTCATACAATTCAACAACTTTATTATTAAAATTCGCAAACGCCCGTTTCATCCCCGAGGTATCCTCAAAATTCAACCCACCAAGCGCCTGAATATCTGGCTTATTTGCCGCGACATAATCATTCAACTCTGTCTTCGCACTATTCATCGCCGTCCGCGCCGCATTGTACGCCGCCGTATCCGACCAACTCACATTATAATATGTCCGGTACGCCTGATTATACGCCAACCGCTTCTCCAGCCAGCCCTCACCATACTTCTTCAAAATGTCATTCCCTGATTCAATTAAAGCATTTGCTGCCGTCTGAATCTCCGCATCCGAGCTACTCGTTCCAATATCATCGACTAAGACCGCCCACTTATGCCAAGTATTATACAATTCCAGCCTCGCTTTCAGCTCATCCGCATTCGGCATCACCTTCCCTAGCTCCGTCTGAAAACTCTCGTACATCCCCTTGAGCTCCGAATTCCGTTTCACTCCCGCCGTCTCCCCGAGCTGCTTTAGCAAATCATCCACCCCACTCATCGTCGCCGTACACTCATTAACATACCCCGCATAATCCGTCACACTTGTATAGGCGCTGCTTACATAATCCACGACATTTTCGCAATCATAATTATAGCTAATATCGTCAACCTTATCCTCCATCTCTTTCGTCAAACGATAAGTTTCACTATAATCCACCTTCATCAATATTACGACTACCACAATCGCAATAATCGCCACTACTACCCCGCCTACACCTAGACTGACTCCGAGAATAATCTTCTTTTTCTTCGCTGGATCCATCGGCGGCTTCGGCTGGCGCATCGGTTGCGGCATCGGCCCCATATTCGGTCCTCCAGTTCCGCCAAAACCGCCATTTCCCCCAGGCCCCATACTATTACCATTCATCATCCCCGAATTTATCGGTTGGGTTTCCCCCATCGGCCCCACCGGATCAATATTTTCCACTGCCATCGCCAAACTATTTTCCATTTTGCGTCCCACCATTCTGGTCATTCCTACCGTTTTGATTATTTTGCATCCCCTGATTCATTCCACCGTTATTGCCATTACCATTTTGGAAATTCTGATTCCCAGCACCTTGATTCCAATTTCCTTGATTACCATTATTATAATTGCCGTTCATATTATTCATTGGCTGATTATAATTATTGTATCCACCGTTATAATTCTGACCGTAGCCAGCGTTCGCCACCATGTAACCCTTGCGCGCCAAACCAGCATCGCCCTGGCTCAGAATAATAATTCCCTCAACAAACCCCCAAATTCCATTTCCGCAAGCAATCAGCGCCGCCAAACCATTCAAAATCGTAAACAACCACGCAAACGTAATCAACGACCGCCACGACATCACCGCTGGCAAAATCCCATCCGCCACAATCATTAATAAAATGCCTGACCCAGCGAGACAGACATGCAAAATTCCTTTTGACTTGTTCCCCAAGTACCAATCATGCGCCCCTACCGCTCCCAGGAAAATCCCCAAAAGCCCCGCCGTTGTCGCCGATTTTACGTTATTGTTCATTTTTACCTCCTTGTAGGTTTAATATCTCACCTCCTCGGAGCAACCTTCTAAACGCCCCCGTCAACCACGTTTTTGGAGCTAGAATGGAGATATTTTGGCTTCTCCCAAGTGCAGCGCGCCTTAGGGCGAGCAAGTGCAGGGAGAACTGTCAAAATAGCCCATTCTAGCCCAAAAACCAAAAAGGGCACCGCGAGGTGCATCACTCTTATCACAGCTACTTAGGTTTTTACTTTAATAGCCTACAAGGGTACTCTCGGCGCCCTCACAACTATCAAAGCTGAGCCGTCCAAAAACTAGCAGCTGTATTTATAATAAAAGTGATGCATCCTTATTATAACTAATTCCCTATTCAAAAACAAGCATTTTCTGTCAAAAGTCTGTGTTATAATGAAAAGTACTTATGTTAAAAATCGCCTTCCCCGAATTCGACAACCCCATTATCCGAGAAGCGATTTCTACTCACGACCAGCTCCGCCGCGCTAACCAGCCGCTCCAACATCTTTCCGCTTCCTGGGCCGAAATCAAGGCTATTCCCGCGCCCGACCTCGCTACCGCCTGCCAAATGGTCCGAGATGGTGCCGTCGATACCATGATCGCCGGTATCGAACACAGCACTCGCGACGTCATCCTTGCCTGCCGCGACCATTTCCAGATGGCGACTGACCCCGAGACGAAGCAGCCTTATAAAACTTTCTCCGGCCTCGTCGTCATGCGCCGCGACTCCGAACTCTATCTTCTCTCCGATATGGCCGCCTGCAAGCACCCTACCGCCGATCAACTCCGAGAAATCGTTGAGCAAACCCACACTTCCGCCCAAAAACTCCTCCCCGATAGACCACGCATCGCCATGCTCTCTTTCTCTACCATTGGAAGCGGCGGCAAAGATACTACTATCGACATTATCCAAGAAACTCTTACAAGCTTCGCCGAACGCGATATCTTTATCGCCGGAGAAATGCAGCTCGACGCCGCCGTCAATCCTCGTATTGGTCTCGACAAAAGCCACCCGGAAAACACCAACCCCAAAGCCGACCAAGTCGCCGGTAAGGCTAACGTCCTCATCGCCCCTGATCTCAATTCTGGCAACCTCATTTACAAAGTCTTTGAGCAACTCGCCGGCTTTACCGTCGCTGGACCTATCCTTCAGGGGTTTGACCGTGCCATCTCCGACCTCTCTCGCGGCAGCACCGTCGCCGACGTCATCTGGACTATCGAAGTCCTCGCCAAACTCATCAAATAACAAACAATGAAAAGCCCTCGGGCTTTAATGACTAATACAAGTCACAAACCCGAGGGTAAAACTGATGAATCTCTTCTTAATGTAGTGCAATACTTAGTTAGGTTGGCAAAGCGCCATCAAACAGCCGCGGGCGCTCTGCCCAATACGTCTATCAATCTCGTCCTTACATCCGGAGCAGTTTTCACACATCGAAAACTGCTCCACAAAACCTTTTGTCTCTACATTGGCGTCCCAAGACGCCACATCTTCTCCTGCAACACAGTAGCTTCACGCACACGCGAAAACTGCAGCAACAATCAGTCCACGCGCCGAACGTTCCTCGCTCACCTAAAGTCTCACCGCCAACACAATCCTGACTCAAACTATACACTGACGGTACAATGCTTCGTTGTTTCTTGAATAAACATGTTGCATAACTGACGCCGCCGTCTCGCGGTCTCAAAGCGTCAGCCTCGCCGGTCCTTTCTGATCATCTGCCAAAACTCTTCGCGCTCATTGCACACGTATGGCCTCTAATGCCCATAGATTCATCCTCCTTTCCAAGTTTCTAGCGCCCTCCTTAGGTAAAACGTCATACATCGCTCGACACCAGCTCAAGCCTTCAAGCTGAACGATACCATTGCAACTCCCTAAGTGAACGTAACTCTTATTATACAGAAAACCGCCTTCCCGTCAACCCTAATTTCGCCCAGATAACTAGCTTATCGCACTCCTTGGCATAATATCAAGCTCATACGGATCCGTCGGCTCCACCCCCGCCTGTATCTCAAAATACGCCGCCGCCCCCACCATTGCCGCATTATCCCCCGCAAATCGCCTCTCCGGAAAAAACACTCGCAATCCCCCTTCGCGCGCGCCACTCACAAACTCATTTTTCGCTTCAGACACCCCTAACAGCGCTTCTAAGACTTTTTGCTTGAGCACCGCACTCGCACTTACCCCTCCAGCTACAACCACGCTCCGCGCCTCTAGATAGCGTTCCAGCGCAATTCCCAGTTTTTCCAGCAAAATCTCACACGCCGTCTTCTGGAACGACGCCGCAAAATCCGCCCGCTGCTGCTCTGTTAGCATCCTTGCAAGCTCATACGACGGCGTATTAATTGGCACGCCAAGTTCCGCCTGCACCGCCCTCAGTACCGCCGTTTTCAGCCCAGAAAACGAAAAGTCCAACCCTTCGACTTTTGGATGTGGCAACTTATATTTTTCCGCATCCCCCTCAAGCGCAACTTTATCAATACTCGGTCCACCGGGATAGGGTAGTCCCAAAATCTTCGCCACCTTATCAAAACACTCCCCCACGGCATCATCCCGTGTCGTCCCAATAATCTCAAACTGATTATGATCTCGCATATAAATCAGCTGCGTATGCCCACCGCTCACCACCAACGCCACTAGCGGGAATTCCGGAGAAGCTATAGTCGGCTTCAGTGTTTTATCCGAACTCTTCGCGACCAACGGGGAGCGAGCGAAGCAAGTCTCACCCGTAACGACGGGCTGAGACGCAGCGGGTTCGGAAAAATACTGAAGCTGGTTATCGACTTCTCCGGATTCCAGCCAGTTCGCATAAATATGTGATTTCAAGTGATGCACCGCATACAACGGCTTCCCCCACAAAATCGCCAACATCCTCGCCGTTAACGTCCCTATCAGCAGCGACCCCAGCAGCCCCGGCGTATGTGTCACTGCTATAGCATCAATATCACCCTTAGTCAATCCAGCATCATCCAAAGCTTTATGTACAACCGGCAAAATCGCCTCCAAATGCGACCGTGCTGCCACTTCTGGTATTACCCCACCATATTCCGCAAAAATGTCAATCTGCGACACCACCACATTACTCAAAATCCGCGTGCCATCTTCTACGACCGCCGCCGCCGTTTCATCACAAGAACTCTCAATCGCCAAAATCCTCATTCCTCTATTATACCATATTTCCCCCACCTCGCCAAGCTCCATATCTCATCTCTTGACTTTTTCTCCAATCCTTGCTACAATAAAAACATATTCGGGGATACCCGCCCACTCCAATCTTATGATTGGAGGTATTTTTTAGAATAATAACTCGCGTAGACCATCTTTTATTATGTCAAAATCGGCATCCGGCAACTCCCCAATCTTCCGATACAATCTCGCTACACTTAAATTTCTTATCTGAGCAACCACAGCAACCTGCTCTCGTCTGTTCAGGACAAAACTCACATACCATGTCCCCTCGTGCCGCTTAGACGTCAAGGGGATACCAATAAAATTACATCGACTCAATTTTCTTAAAATCACAACTGGACGCGCAAAATAATCATTCTTTCCATTAATCTCCGCCCCAACATTCTCACCGAACCCACACCACCAAACTTCGCCTTCTTTGATCGAACGTAATCGGTTAGAGTTATGCAAACCTTCCTTTACTGTCATCCATTCATCAAAACGTTTTTCTTCCATCATTTCCTCACCCTACCATAAAATAAAAGATTTTAACAAGCATAAGTTCAATATTTTCTACATTTCCTCCCTCCGGCGCCACCACCATAGTACAGTTACCATTGGCTTTTGTCCGTAGCGGGTATATAGCTCTAACGAGTGGGTATGTCTACAGTATCGGCGATAGCGGCTTCTATCGATCACGCACCTCCGGCTCAACCACTACACATGCCCGCACCCTACTCATAGAACTCGCAAATATCAATTCATCAAGCAATAATACTCGCTATGGCGGTTTCCCCCTCCGCTGCCTCTACCCAGACGTGAAAAGAGACAGGAATACTGAGATATATGTAGTGCTTTTGGAATATAAAGACGATAAACCCAAGATTTAAGTTGGAGTTTTAGTAAAAGTCAGCGGGGTTACGTCCCCGGAACTTTTACGTCAAAAACTTCAACTTAAATCCTGGCGTGAAACGTCCCATTCCAAAAGCACTACATATATCTTACATCCTCCCGTCTCTTCTTCTCATGCTATAATATCCTCATGAACCAACACTTTCTTCAATCCCCTGCTTGGGAAAAATACGAACAACTCGAAGGCTGCCAAACCTTTCGCCTCGACGAAAAGGACTTCTCCGCTCTCGCCATCCTCCACTCCACCCCCCTCGGTAACTACCTCTATTGCCCCTACGGACCAACCCTTAAAATCGCCAAAAATCCAGAAAACACCCTTAAAATCGCTCTTAGTTCCCTTTCCGCCCTTGCCCACGAACAAAACGCTTTTTTCGTCCGCATCGAACCCACCTTCCCTCTCTCCGCCTCTACCGCCAAATCCCTCTACCTCTATAAATCCCATGATCTCGACCCCGCTCATACTTGGGTAATTGACCTTACTCAGTCTCGCGAAGATATCCTAAAACAGATGCGCGCCTCTAGCGTCCAATACTGGCGCAGTAGCACCAAAAAAGGCCTCCAAATCCGCCAGACGAAAGACCCAGAAGAAATTTCCATCCTCACTTCCCTGCTCCAAGCCGTCGGCGAAAAAGACAATTTCCAACCCCAAACCGAATCCCACCTCAAAAACCAGTTGAAATCCGGCTTCGCCACCCTCTATATCGCTGAATTCACCCCAGAAAACCCTACAGACTCCAAAACGCCCAACACTAAAACCCCTGTCAACCCCACCAAAATCCCCCTCGCCGCTTCCCTCATCTACGATGATACCACTACTCGTTTTTATGCTCATGCCGCCACCAGCAATGAATATCGCAAAATCAACGCCGGCATCGTCATCCTTATCCAAATGATCCTCGACGCCAAAGATCACGGTCAAAAAACCTTCGATTTCTGGGGCATCACCACCTCCAAAGACCCCAAACACCCCTGGTACGGCTTCACGAAGTTCAAAAAATCCTTCGGCGGCCACCAAATCAATTACGGTGGCACCTGGGATCTCCCTCTCTCCCCTATCAAATACCGTTTTTACCAAATCATCCGTCAAGCTAACCGCCTAAAACGCAAACTCCTCCATTAATTATCATTCCCCATCAGTCATCCGGAGCTAAAACTCCGGATTTTTCAAATCACAATCCACATCCTCCAGCCTGGCTTGTGACTCATATTATGTCATAATTTGCTTATGTTTTTCTATCTTTTTCACCACAATCAACATCGCAACAACATGACAATTCCATCTCTTTCAGCCTGGCTTGTCATTCCCCAAATTCCCTATTTTAGTCTGGCTTGTGAGCCTCCACCTCTGTTTAACATGAGTATTTCAAATCACCAAAATACATCACAATATTTATGCTTGTGCGTGAAAACACTTGACAAACAAGCATAAGCATTGTGCTATTACTTATCCCAAATTTTGCGACCCTACGGAAACAAACACCTAAACAGATCACCCCGAACTGCGCCCACTTGCCCAAATTCGTTACCACCATTATACTCCCTCCCCACCCAAAACACAAGAACTTTCAACCATCAAAACAGAGCAGGGAATCGGCAGCGAAGGGAAAACCCGTAGTAACGACGCCAGTTACCTGATGGATTAACATCTGTAGAATCAGCACCTAGGGGGTAAGCATTAGTAAGCGATAAAGATGTACGTGACCATACAAAACTATAGCCACCGACATCCCGCACGCTGCCGGAAAACTCCGTGCTAGTACTAACCCACCCGTCACGGACAAAAGCCAATGGTAACTGTACTATGGTGGTGGCGCCGGTAGTGCCGGAAGCTATCCAATACAATAATCATCTCAACCATCAACAGGGGACTACCACTTCACTATTGACATTTTAACAATTCTGTGCTACAATAGAAGTATGGTACAGCTCTACTGCACCATCGCAACTTTACCATGACTATTACTCCTACGTTAAAGACCCGAAGCTAGCAGGGAACTACGCTAGTAGCATCGAGTGTCATTATCCCCTAATGACCTCAATGCTACTAAAGTAGTCACACTCTATAGTCGACGGACTTTAAACGGATGGAGAAAAACTATGAATAATCAGACATTTTTGAAACTCAGAGAGTTAGTTGAGGTAGCCGGCATGCTGGATCTCAGTCTGTTGCTGGAAGACCGTATCAATCTCATCGCTTATGACGCGAAAGGGAAGATCAAATCCAGTAATTTATATGACTACGAGGACGACAGTATTACCAGTCTGGAAACTCATCTCAACGAGCTCGCCGCCGAACGGCGTCAGAAGTGGGAACCGGAGTTCATGCGTCTGATGTCGTCAATCGCAGCCCTCAACTGGGATGCAAAATTCGATGACTTGGGGGTTACCCTGTATGACGAAGACGGCGCCTCTGCTATGTTCACTTATGGCGAATTTGGACTCTATGAGATGACCGAATTACTTACAGACGCCCTGCTCGAACAGCACACTGCTAACCTCGAGGGAACAACCCCGCATACTGTCGCATCAGGCATAGTTCATCTCACCGGTGGTTACGCCAAGCATTGCGGCGGAAACTACAACAACTGCGAAGGTTGCAATAACGATTGCGGCAACAAAGCCACCCCGGCCAACACAGAGACGCAAACAGCAGAAACTGACAAGTGCTCAAAAGGGAACTGTGATAACTGCGACAATGATCACTGTAAAAAGAATCCGAATGTAGCCCTGCTCATTTGGAACAAGCTCGACCAGGATCAGCAGAATCTTATCTCTTGTAGCTTATCACCTGAAGATCAGGAAGTTCTGTTCGCGGCTGTGGGTCTGACCAAAGAAAATTCATAGAAAAGTCATGGAAAATGCTCCTAATATTAGGAGGGGACCGGTATACCGGTCCCGCTTTTCTTTTTCAGAATATATCAACGAAGAATTACCACCGGCGCCACCACCATAGTACAGTTACCATTGGCTTTTGTCCGTAGCGGATG
>CAPFSK010000007.1 GCA_948614045.1 uncultured Candidatus Saccharibacteria bacterium
CGACGATGATCGTGGCGAGTCATGATGCACTGGTTGAGAAGTATGCGACGCAGATTATTAGTATTAAAGACGGTCGAGCAAGTGAGGAGAAATAGAAAATGGGACTAAAATTTTCTGATGCGCTTCGTTTAAGTTGGAGCAATATTGTACAACATAAGAAAAGAAGCGTGGCGATTATTCTAACGATCTCAATGTTGTTCGGGATTATCATGGCATTTAACTTTATGCTACAAGGCTTGAGAGGTACGATTCTGAATGCTGCTTTGCAGACGAATGATGGAAAAGTTTATCTACAGACTGGGTACCAGAATATTAGTGAGATAAATGAGGGCGATTTTCGACCAGTAAAAGATTTGGGGACGGCGCAGGAGATGGTACGCGAGGAAGTTGCGCGTTATGATGGACGGATTTTGGGGACGATGACGCTTTATCAACATCAACTTGGGAACACGCGGTGGGTAGTTAATAAGGAATTAGCGGACGCAGTAGCTGATATGGATTTGGAGAAGACATTAGAAGATAAGATACCTTATATAGTATCGCGGTCGAGCGATGATGAAAATGGTACATATGAAGTATTGTATCGGGATGATAAGGCGCTAGCACGGATAGGGACCTATCCGGCGACTGAACTGGGTAGTCCGACGTTACCGGGGATGAACCTGATGAATCTATTATTGGGGATGGTATACGGTAGTGGTGAAGCTCCACGACTAATAGTGGATGATGGAACGGGAAAAGTGGAAAAGTATATTCGGGAAATGGCGGAAGCGAAGGTGAAACAGGATGGATATTATGAAAGCGTGGAGCAGCTCCTTGAAGCTTGGCCGCCAGAAACATATTTTATTGCAGAGTTTGATGATTATGATGACGCAGTAAATTATTATAGTAATAGTCGCTTGGATAAAAATTTACCAGCGAAAATACAAATCGGGAAAAAGAAATATGAGTTATTGAATATGGATATTTTTGGCAGGATTATGTATTTGGAATTGGATTTTAATAATCTTCAATTTATGCTTACGGCGATTGAAGTATTGTTTATTATTATCGCCGTGCTGATCGCGGTCTTCACTTTTGCGCATTTGATTGATAATGATGCGGCGACGGTGGCACTGTATCGGTCAATGGGGGCGAGTACCGGGGATATTTATGCGATCTATTTCTTGTATCTCGTGGAGCTTTGCTTACTGGCGGTTTTGTCCTGTGTATTGATAGCATTTATGATTGTTGGGATGATGTGGCTAGGTAATGCTGAGGCGCTGGCTGAGAGGCTGAAAGGGTTTTATATGCTTAAAGATTTGCCAAAAGTTAATTTATTCGGATTTAACAATATGCTCTTCGGGATTGCTGGGTCGATTATGCTGGTCGCGCCACTGTCGCTACTTCTGACGATGCGTCGTTTCTCAGCGAAGCATATCGCGAAGAAACTAAAAGAGGATTAAGAAGTGCGATTAGTGGATTATTTGAGGCTAGGGTTTGCCGGAGTCGAGGCACATAAGAAGCGCGCGTTTACGGTCGTGATTATCGTCGGGTTACTGTTTAGTGCGATAACGGCGGGGGTGCTCGTACTACAAGGGCTAGAAGATAGAGTGCTCGGTACAATGTTGGTACCGACCGACGGTAAGGTGCTGGTCATGAGTATTGTGGACACTGGCGTTTGCGGAGAAGATTGCGATATTGAGGTGGAAGTCAGGGAGATTAAGCAAAATATAGAAAAATATGGCGGAAGAGTAATTGAAACGGAAATTAGTCGGACGACGGAAGGGATGTTTTATAAGTTGGGGGAGGGGGTGTTTGAGGCTAATACTAGCAATGTAGATAGAAGTGCGACGGAAGTGGTCGTGCCGTTAGGTATGACGGCGAAACTTGCGGGTATAGAAATGCCAGAAAGAGACGCGGACTTGGCGGAGAAGCTGGAAGCGATTAAAGATGTGCGCGAGAAGGCTTTACATAAAATAGTGGAGAGTAAGGCAGGTGAGAAGTATTATATCGCGGAGATTTTGCCGGACGGAGTATATGCGAGTGATTTATCTTTTATAAACATCGGACAGAGCGGTAATCCGCTGGATTTAATCTTGGGGCAGATGAGGGTTGGGGCAAGCCAGAGTTTTATCACGGAGGTGGCGAAGAAGAAGGCGGAGACGGATGACGGTGACGCGGGGCAGGTATCGGGATTTGTGCCGGCGGAAGATATGGATGCGGAAGATGTGGGGATGGTGTTCGCGAGATTTCCGGATGTCGAGACGGCTTATAAGTACTATCGGGATAAGGTAAACTATTGCTCGGAAACTGACCGGATATTTAGCATGTGCGGTAAAGATTATAAGTATCAGGTGATGTCGGCGGTGGGTGACCCGATTATGACTTATGAGAACTTACAAAATATCTGGCTGGTATTCCGGATTGTCGCGGCAGTGCTGGCGGTAATTGCGGTGATTGTCATGGTTAGTACTTATGGACGATTGATTGGCAAAGATATGAAGATTATCGCGCTGTACCATGCAATGGGAGCAAACAAAGTGCAGATTAAATTAGTCTATCTGACTTATCTATTGATGCTGAGCTTGATGACAGTGGGGTTTGCAATAGTACTTGGGTTGGGGCTAGCAGGACTACTAAGCATGGTAAATATGACGGCGCTGAAGCAGGTGTTTACTCTGGGATTTGGAATGAAAGTAGGCGAAATCTGGCTAGTGGGGTGGAATAATTTATCATGGAGTATGATAGGAGTTATCCTAGTCGCGACGATATTTGCGATTGTGCTCGGGAATGGTAATTTCGAGGCAAAGAAACTGGCGCAAAAGTTGAAATAATAAATATAGTGCTGTTATTTGTATAGTATGGCGGCAGTTGTAGCTTCAAAAGGCTTTTGGGGGTTATAGAGATTCAGCGCGAGGACGCGGGCGGCGAGTTGACCGCTCCAGAGCCCGATCGGGCTATATTCAGTATCGACTAAGTGCGTCGTAGAGATATTTCCGCCGTGGGCGACGATGATATTATCTTGGTGAAATGTCAGTAAAGTAACTGGATAGGTTAAGGTGAACTTGTGTAAAGTTTCTAATACTGGCAATAATGGTTGCGAGAGTAAAATCATGCGTGGGTAATAGATGCTACGGAAGAGTTTTTGGAGCTGGAGCATGGAGGCGACGACGAAAGTCTGGGGGCGGAGGAGCCAATTCGCACCCTCAGGGGCGAGTAAATCGACGCTATCGCGGGCGATGACCAAGGGGTTAGTGGATTTTGGGTCGATCATGCCGCTAAGTGCGATTGCGGTTTCGGAATTACGTGATAAGTCTCCGGCAAGTAGTACGCTGTCGCTGCTTTCGAAAGCGGATTTTAGTAAGGCGGATTTTGCGAACGAGCCGCTGGTAGTGGAAATTGCAAATTCGACTCCGGGAAGATTCGGTAATTTGCCGCGGAGGGCATCAGGGAGGATAGTTGTGAGACTTGAAAATGGAAAATTTTGATTCATGAATTCAGAAAGTCGTACGACGCTCGAAAAGCCCTGGGCATTACCTCCAATGACGGCGACGCGGCCGGTTTTACGCTCAGGTATGTTCCAGGCGAGGTCGGGGTAAAGCGGCTGAGATTGCTTCTGCCAATAAGATAAGTCGGAATTGATCTCTGCGAAAGCCATAACTTATTGTTGTAAAAATTACAACACTTCTCCTTCGGTTGTTTGTTGCATGGCGGTCTGTGACGTCTGGGCGCTAAAGTCTAGCTCAATCGAAACCGGACAGTGGTCGGAACCTATAATATGTTCATAAATTTCGGCAGATTTAAGATATGGTAAGAGGCTGGGCGAAATAAAGAAATAATCAATCCGCCAGCCAATATTACGTTCGCGACACTTTGACCAGTGTGACCACCAAGTGTAACGTTGGATACTGGGGTAGAAATAACGAAAAGTGTCAATGAAGCCGGCGGAAAGTAAATTTTTAATTCCCTGGCGTTCTTCGTCAGTGAAGCCGGCGCTGCGCTCATTGTCTTTTGGCCGGGCGAGATCTAGCGGGGTGTGAGCGGCATTAAAATCGCCACAGACGATAACGGGTTTTGTCTGTTCGAGATTTTTCAGGAAACGTAAAAAGGCAGGATCCCAAAGGTCCTCGCGGAGTTTGAGGCGCGAGAGGTCGCGTTTGCTGTTTGGCGTGTAGACATTGACTAGATAAAAGGGCTGGAACTCGGCAACTTCAACGCGCCCTTCGTTTAGCGGGCTACCATATTTGTCGTCTTGCCAGTTGTAACTAATCATGAGGTCTTCGGAGAAATTGTTGTAGACGTTTTGGGGCTGGAGCTTGGTGAAAATTGCGGTACCAGAATAGCCGGGGCGTTCAGCGCTGTTCCAAAGTTCGAGATATTCGGGAAAATTAATTTCGGCTTGGCCGGGTTTGGCTTTGGTTTCTTGGATGCAGAGAATATCGGGCTGCTCGTCATTGATAAAACTTTCGAGTGCGCCTTTTTTTACTACGGAGCGGAGACCGTTGACATTCCAAGAGTAAATCTTCATATTTATGATTATAACATACAAAAAGAGGCCCCGATAGCTGTGCAATCGGGGCGCGAGTCAGTTTAGAAGATGGCGCGGTGTTGAGGGTGATTTAAGCAGCTGAGCGTCGCTCGAATTCATCGCGGATGCGGGTAATTAAGCCGTCGTAATCCGAAAGTATGATGTCATACTTTGTCTTAAGCAAATAGCTTAAGACATTTTCGGGCAGTTTAGTGGCAGGAGTAACGCTGCGACCGCATTCGATGCGTAACAATTCAAGCGCTGGGAAGTCGAGTTGGATTTCGCCAGTATTGCATTCGTCCAGAATGCCTTTAAGGAGCTCGACTTCGCGTATGTCGGTATAGTGACGACCGATCAACTCTTTGAAAGTACGTGAAGTGACTTCCGGATCGCCGCACTTCGTCCAAGCGCTGGCCAACTTCTCTTTTGACATGTTATTAAAGTCCTTTAGGAATAATGTATTCATATACATATCCCCCTTTCCTAATATTTTAGTTTCGGGCAATGCCCATACTTCTATTGTAGCACAGATTTCATTTTTTGTCAAGTATTTTAGCGTCTAGACGGCTTGTTGGCGTTTGAGACTGCGATCAATGTCACGTTTTTTGATAGTTTCGCGTTTGTCGTATTTTTTCTTACTTTTGCCGGTAGCAACGGCGAGTTTAATATAGCGGCCGCCAGCGAGGAGGCGTACTGGAACGAGTTGGAAGCCATCTTGCTTGGCGCGCGCGAGTTGATTGATTTGTTTACGAGTGGCTAAGAGTTTAATGTTGCGCTCAGTGTCGGCGCCGAGAGTGAGATTATTGAGCCAGAGTTCGTCGCCTCTAAGCGTGACGAAAGAACCCTTGAGCTGGACGTGGTGATCGCGAATCAGCCGAACTTCGGCGCCACTAAGGACCATGCCGCAGTTAAGCTCATCCCCAAGCTGGTAATCAAAACGGGCGCGGCGATTGACGGTAATACTGTCAGGAGTTTTGGACTTCTTCATAAGTATAATTATAACACATTATAGTGGGGGCTCTCGAGATATGGTATAATTAGGAGGATGAAAATTGCAATTACTTCGGATTTGTATTACCCTATGACGAATGGGGTGGCGGTATTTGCACATAATTTAGCTAAAGGTTTGGCTCAGCAGGGGCATGAAGTCTTGGTGATTTGCCCGAGCTTTAAGGGTAGGCCGTATCGGGTGAAGCGGGATGGGGTGACGACGGTGTATTTGCGCTCGATTCGGTTTCCGTTTTATCCGGATCAGATTAACGAAGTGCCAAACGGTAAAGAGTTTCTGGGGATGCCGCTGCCGCGATTAGCATATCGTTATGGATTGTGGATCACGGTCGATCCGTATCAGGCTCTGAAAAAGACGCTGAATAAATTTCATCCGGACGTGATTCATCTGCAGACGGCAGAGATGGTGGCGATTGCGACGCGGCGCTATGCGAAGAAATATGATGTGCCGCTAGTAAGTACTGGTCATGCTTATCCAGATAATATTACGAGTCAGCTTAGAGTTCTGAAACCGTTGAAACGTCCGTTAGATGCAGTATTGCGGACGTATATGGCGAGTTTTTTGAAGCATTCGGAATATGCGACGATGCCGACGGAGATGGCGATTGATGATTTGGTGCCGAAGAAACGTAAACGGTTCAATGTGACGGTGGAGCCGTTGTCAAATGGGGTGGATTTGTCGAAGTTTGGTCCGAAGAAGGCGCCGGCGAAGATTTATAAGAAGTATCATTTACCGAAAGATAAGCCGATTGTATTGTATGTGGGGCGAGTTGATCCGGAAAAAAGTATTGGTAATGTTGTGACGGCGTTTGCGGGAGTGTTGGAAAAAGTGCCGGAGACGGTATTGGCGATCGTGGGAGATGGAACGGATCGGCGGCATTTGCAGGATTTGGCGGAGGCGCTGGGGATTGGGAAGTCGGTGAAGTTCTTGGGGCGGATTATGCCGCCGGATGTAATGGAGATTTATCGGACGGCGAGTTTGTTTGTGACGGCGAGCGAGACTGAGACGCAAGGTATTGTCCTGATTGAGGCGGCGGCGACAGGATTACCGATTGTAGCGGTTGATGCGGGGGCGGTGCGTGAACTATGCCAGAATCGGAAAAATGGGATTTTGTGTTACCCGGGAGATGTGAACGCGATTTCGCAGGCGGTCGTGAAGCTACTGCGGCACGATGATTTGCGGGAAAAATATGGTAAATATAGCCTGGAGGTAGCGAAGAAGCATGATTTGAATCATACGCTGAAGCGATTTGAAGAGATTTATGAAGAGGCGATCGTACTTAAGGGACGGAAAGTGCCGCGGAAAAAGTGGTGGCGGAGGTAGCTACTAGCTGTCGTGGCGTATTTTTAGCTGTTAATAGTTTTTAGGATTAGCTGAGCGGTTTCGTATGGTTTTTCGTAATTATGCAGATGTCCGGAATCTGGAATAAGCTCTAGCGATGCATTGTGCCTTTTTGCTAATTCCTTGGTTATTTTCTGGCTAATTAGGCGATCTTTTTCGCCGGCAATCATAGTAATATCTTTTTGTAGACCGTCGAGAAAATCGGTAACAGAGTGGTCGGTCGAGAACTTCATGGCGCCAGTAAGCTCGGACTTGCTGGGTGGCTGGTCGCTACTGCAGTGATGCGTAATTTCTATAGTTTTTCGGAAGAGATTTTTATCATGTGGGATAAACAAAAACTTGGTCGTCACATAATCAACGATTTTCGGTGGGAGATAATTGGCGAGTGGCGAGATTCTAGCGATTATACGCGCCGGTTTGGCAGAAATTGGTGAAAGTAAGACTAATTTTTGGTTCACGAGTTCAGGGTAGCGCTGCGCCGTAGCGGCGACAACGATTGAGCCCATGGAATGTCCAATGAGAATTGGGCGTACGAGATGCTGGTCTTGGATGTAACCGCGGAGGTATCGAGCGTAGGCCTTGGGCGAGTAATCGGAAGCTATCGGAAACTTTGCACCAGCAAAAGGCGGTAGGGCTGGAGTATGGACTTCAAATCCGGCTCGACGTAAGTCGTCCGCGATAGCTTCCAGCCCCAACGGTGACCCACGGAAGCCATGCACTAGAACTAAGGCTGGTTTTTGGGTAGATTCAAGGATTTTTGCCGGCTTAGGCGGCATCGGTGAGTTCTGCTTTTTCATCATCAGTTAGAGACTGAAGGGCTTTTTTGAGCGCGGGGCGGTCGAATCCGACAATGCGTTCGCCATTGATTTCGGTGACGGGCACAGCTTGGATGTCTGGCATGCTCGATGCGTCAACCTCTTCATATTCAACGCCTTGTTGGTCAAGCCAATCCATAAGTGCATGGCAGTATGGACAAATTTGTGTAGTGTAAACTTTAATCATATATTCATTATAGCACGGTTTTATGGATTGTGCTTTTTGGCAGCGTCGAGCTGCGGGTCGCGGCTGTGGTTGGCGTCATCGTAAGTTAATTCGACTTCAATATCTGGTTTAATTCCTTCGCCATTAATGCTATTACCCTTCGGGGTGTACCAGCGGGCGGTAGTAACTTTTAGCAGTGTATTTTCTGGTAAATCGAGCAAGGTTTGCACGACGCCTTTGCCGTAACTTGTTTCGCCGAGAACCGTAGCCTTACCGTAATCTTTTAGAGCTCCGGCGACGATTTCCGAGGCGCTGGCGGTGCTGCCGTTAATCAATACGACGGTTGGCATGTCGCTGAGTTTAGCCTGTCCGCGGTTGGCGCGAGTGGTTTCGTCAGCGAGATTGTTGCTCTTTTGGATTAGCACTGGCTCCCCGTCAATCCATAGCGATAGCAGGTCTTTTGCCGCTGAAACGTAACCGCCGCCGTTGTTTCGGAGGTCGAGAATGACTTTCTTGACTCCTTTTTCTTCAAATTCATTCTTTACGATATTTTGGACCAAAGTGCCGGTGTCATTATCGAAACGCGTAACCGTAATAATTGCGGTTGATCCGTCGTAAGTTACATAAGCTGAGACGTTATTGATAGTTTCGCGAGTAAGTTCAAAGCTCTTTTCCTCGCCATCGCGAGCAACAGTAAGCTTCACCTTGGTACCGGCAGCACCACGGAGTTTTTGGGAAATTTCGTCGGTGGTTTTGTCATAGACTTCTTCGTCGTCGACCTTATAAATAATATCGCCAGCTTTAACTCCAGCTTTTCCGGCAGGGTTGTCAGGCAAAGTCCGGATTACGCGGACGTAACCGTCACGCAGCCCCATTTCGATGCCGATGCCGGCACCAACGTCGCCGTGTAACGCTGCTTCATAGGCTTCAGCTTCTTCGGCGGTCATGTACTCGGTATAGACGTCGCCGACGGCAGCGACTAGGCCCTTCTTTGCGCCTTCGATGATAACGTCTTTGTCGATTTCGCCGTCATAGTTACTAACGAGCATGCTGTAAACATCATCAAGTTCGGACCAATCGTTTTTGATACTAGTACGGACGCCGAGATAAGGTAGGAATTTTGGAGCAAGATTATTCCAGTTCATGCCGAGGAAAAATCCTACGATTAAGGTCGCTACGCCAGCGATAATTGTTCCCCCGAGACTAACTTGTCGTTCTTCCCATTTCTTTGCCATAAGACTATTGTAGCACAAGATAACGTGCAAAAGTGGACTTTATCTATTGACTTTTTGAACTATCTGTGGTATAATGAGAAGATAGACTATTATCTTGTGCGCTGATCGAAGTGAATATATCTAAAACCACTAGCAGGAACGTTATTACGGGCGCCGAAATCACCCCATTGACCGCTGGCAGCGCTATAAGCGTTGTTATACTCGGTGAGGTTGATAGTGCCATTACCATTGACGCTCTCGACCCAGACAACGTGTCCATAGTATCCCGCTTCGCTATATCCGACGCTAAACGGTGTCGGATTATTGTCAACGACGTAGCCATTGGCTGCGGCGTATCGGCCCCAGTCGGAAGCGTTGCCCCAGTTTGAAATATAGATTCCCCAGAACTCTTGAACTTTCCAAGCGGTATAGCTCACACATTGGCAGACGTATCCGCCAATGACGATGTACATTGAGTCATCACCTGGACAATTACCGGCGAAAGGATAAGTATTGTAGCCATTCCCAATGGTACCATTGCCTTGAGTACGGCGCATCTCTGCGCGGATTTCTTCTTGCATTTTTTCGCGAGCAGCGATAGCGTCGCGAGCATAGGCTTCGCTGTCGTTTTGGTATTTTTCTTTGAGGGCGTTTTGTTGATTGCGCTTTGTGGTTGCTTCATTCGCCATGAATTCGGAAGAAGCGATTAGGTCGTCAACTTTGGCTTTTTGAGCTTCTAGCTCTTCTTTGAGTTCTCGTACGGCTTCGGCGCTGGCGGCGACTTGTGTCTTGGCGGTGTTTTGGCGTGATTGGCGTTCGGCATAGTCGCCAAGTGAACTACTGCCAGCGAGAAGTAGGATGGCGTCAGGTTCATCCTCGAAGTGCATATTGACGAGCAGCTTGGCTAAGGCTGCCTGCTGAAGCCCGAGTTTTTCTTCATTGGTACTAATCTGGGCGGCGAGATCATTCGCGATGGCTTGGTTAGCGGCAATGTCGGCTTCGAGGGCAGCGATTTCGGCGTTCAAACGTTCGACTTCTCCTTCGAGAGTTTGCGCACTGGAGGCGGCACTGGCTGCGGCCTGCTCAGCAGCAGCGGCAGCGTCGGCAGCTTCACGGCAGGCTTGAGTCACGCAGTGGGCATCGTAGGCTTGGACGGCGGATTGGCTCTGCACAATAAAGAAAGCGGTTCCGAGACCGAGGCAAGAAACTACAGCAAGGGCAATAAGCACGCCACGGAGACCAAAAGTTTTGTGTTTAAAGATAACCATAATTATTATATATCACAACTAGGCTTAAAAGTAAACTGCTTGGGCTATTTGAGGTACTTTTTGATGGCGAGTCGAGCGGAAATCGTGCCAATAATCATACCGATAATTACCATGACGGCGTAAACCGCGATAAGTAGGTTCGATTCTAGTAGCTCGGAGACTGCCGAAACGTCAATCCCGTATCCTGACAAATTTGGCTCAAGGAATCTGAAACCGACGACGGCGAGTGTGGTAGCGAGTAGGCCTGAAATGACTCCGCTGATTTCGGCTTCAACTAGGAAAGGTCCGCGGATGAATCCGACGTCAGCGCCGACGAGTTTCATCATATAGATTTCTTCGCGGCGCGAGAAAATTGCCATGCGGATTGTGTTGAAAATGACGAGAATTGAAATCACAAGAAATACGGCTCCGAGGATTAACCCACCAT
Source organism: uncultured Candidatus Saccharibacteria bacterium (assembly GCA_948614045.1). Taxonomy (GTDB): domain Bacteria; phylum Patescibacteriota; class Saccharimonadia; order Saccharimonadales; family Saccharimonadaceae; genus Nanosyncoccus. Next base: position 10,751 of record CAPFSK010000007.1, read on the forward strand.
TTTTGGCGATAGTTGCCCAAGAATTGATGGTTTCAATCTCGGCTTGGTTGACGTTATAAGTTGGTTCTTTTTCACTATCAAGGTGATTTTGGAATTCGACATCGTGTTCGACGAGATAGCGGACGCCGTCGAGATTATTCGGATCGGCAACCTTGACGCGCATGGTGGCTTGCATAGTATTAAGCATGAGCTCGTACATAGATTCGTCCTGCAAGGCGGCCATGAGTTCGGAGTTGTCGCTATTGTCTTCGATGAAATTGCGATACTCGGTCTCGGAATCGGCAATTTCGACATGAGTAACGTTATCCTCGGCTTTCATCTTGGCTGCTAGCTCTTCGAGTACGGCTGGCTCGGTACCTGGAGTAAAGAATACGGTAATGTCGATTTTTTGACGCATCGTATCGGCTGTGGCGCTAAGGATTAGGCTCGCAAAAACCGTGATCATGAGAATGACTAACGTAATAGTCATGACCAGTGTAGCGGCAATGCTGAGCCAGATATTGCGCGTATAACTGGACACACCATATTTCATCACGCGGCCAGCATTGCGCATGCGGCTAACATTACTATTCTCGACTAGAGTCTTCAGGTGAGCTTTAGTCTCGCGTCGTGAAAGTTTATTTTTGTCATTAGTTCTCGCTGTCATATTCTCTCCACCCCTACTTTTCTAAACTACCCGCTTGGTTTGCGTGCGCGTAACCGGTTTTGATCGGTTGAGTTTGCTCATGCTTGGCGCGGGTCGCAACTTTACCGTTTGTCCGAGGCTAAAATCGCTGAGTTTTGGAGCGGCTTTGAGAGGGCGGCTAGCGGCGTACCATTGGTTAGCGGAATCTTGAGCAAGTTTTTTCGCTGGAGTTTTTCTCGTGGTAGCCGTACTGCTTTTCTTTGTCCCAGTCGCACTAGCTGTACTACTCTTCGGCGCTGCGGCTTTTCCGGCTGCTCTCGTTGCACTTGATGTGGCAGCTTTCGCAACCTTACTCCGTCCAGAATGCTGAATTTTAAGCTTGGCTTCTTCGCTAGCGTGAGTAACTTTACGCACGATTTCTCGTTTTTCGGAATTTCCCATGAACATGCCCGGAACGACGAGTGGACGCATCATTTCTTCGACCGGTTCACTGTCGAGTTTGTATACGCCGTGCATCTTCTGATCGTCGACGACTCGTCCAGCTTTTAGCGTTACGACGCGTTTGCTCAGATTATTCACGATGCTTTCGTCGTGTGTCGTTACGAGCAATGTTGTGCCAAAATCGTTAATCCTTTGTAGTAGCTCAATGATTTCCTGCCGCGTGAGCTTATCGAGGTTCCCAGTCGGCTCGTCGGCAATGAGGATTTTAGGTTGTCTTGCGACTGATCTAGCAATACTGACGCGCTGTTGTTCCCCGCCTGATAGGTGTGCAGGAAACTTGTGTGCTTTGTCGCCTAATCCAACTAAATCGAGGATTTTAGGTACGGTTTTCATGATTTCGCGGTTTTTCATGCCGGCGATTTCGAGCGCGAAGGCAACATTTTCAAAAACCGTTCGCGTGGGTAACAACTTGTAATCTTGGAATACGACTCCGAGGCGTCGTCGGTAGTGCGGAATATGACGCTTTTTAACGTAATCAAGATCGATTCCGCCGACGATGATTTTGCCAGAGTCAGGTTGTTCTTCTTTGGTGATCATTTTGATCAAGGTAGACTTGCCTGCGCCAGATTTTCCGACCAAAAAGACGAACTCATGCGGTTCGATATGTAGCGACACATTGTCGAGCGCCGGTTCTTCATCGCCGGGATAGGTCTTCGTGATACGATCAAGCAATATCATATCCTTATAATACCATAAGTATAATGTGATGTGAAGTTTACATTTCTAAAAATGCATCAATGAATGCGTCGATGTTGCCATCTAGCACTGCGTCGGGATCTTTGCTTTCATGCTTGGTTCGCGTGTCTTTTACGAGTTTGTATGGCTGTAAAACGTAATTGCGAATTTGTTGACCCCATTTGGCAGATTCTCCGGCGCGTAGCTTACCGATGCTTTCGGCGTGTTGTTCTTGTTGCATCTGTACGAGTTTACCGCGCAAGATTTCCATGGCTTTTTCTTTATTCTGGAGCTGTGAACGTTCGTTTTGAATCGCAACGACGGTATTGGTTGGCAAATGTGTAATTCGGACAGCGGAATTAGTCGTGTTGACGCTTTGGCCGCCATGACCCCCGGAGTGGTAGACGTCGATTCGCAAATCTTTGTCGTTGATTTCGACATCAGCATCACCATCAATGACTGGCAACACTTCTGCCAGCGCAAAGCTAGTCTGGCGCAGGTTATCAGCGTTAAAGGGGCTGAGACGGACGAGGCGATGAACGCCGTGCTCACTCTTCAGCAGTCCGTAAACGTTCGTGCCGCTAATTTCATAAACTACAGTCTTAATCCCAGCTTCTTCGCCGGTCGTGCGCTCAAGACAGTTCGTTTTAAAGCCGCGCTTATCGCACCACCTTAGGTACATGCGCTCAAGCATACCGGCCCAATCCATGGCTTCAGTGCCGCCAACGCCAGCTGTGATACGCAAAATTGCATTATTATGGTCGTATTTTCCGGTAAACCTGAGGGATTTTTTAAGTTCGGTGAGTTGGTTTTGTAATATCTCGATTTGTTCCTTAACTTCTTCTTCGAGCCCGCTATCGGCTAATTGCAATAATTCATCAAGATCGTTTAGCTGTGCTCGTAATAATTTCCACGGTTCAACCTCGTCACTTAGATGTGCGAGTTTCTCATTGACCTGTCTAGCGTTTTCGGGGTCGAGCCAAAGTTCAGGCTCCGCAACTTGTCGTTCAAGCGTAGCGGCTTGTTCTATTTTTTGGTCGAGATTGAGTTTTTGCCAAGCCTTATCGAGTTCACTGCGTAACTGTTCCAACTGTTTTTGATTTGTCTCTGCCATTTTTACGCTCCTTGTTTTTGTGGATTCGAGAATTTGAGACGTTCATCAAGCTCGTTAACTAGAGCTTTTTCAACGGAGCTAACGGTGGCGAGACCATGAATATTGCTTTCAATAAATTCTTGAGCCAGCCTAACGATGGTTTCTTTATTGATCCCGCGGATTAGCCCTGGGGTGCGATCGTAACGTTCAAGTGTGCCATTCGTGAAATAACCGTCGGCATAGTAGTCGGAAATTTGATTGACGGTCTGCGCGCCCATTTGATAACGCCCGGTAGCATAGGATTTTGCTGCTTCGATGTCTTCATCTTTAATCTCGCCTTTGAGAACTTTGGCAATTTCCTTGTGGATTAAGTCGAATAATTTTTCGGCACTTTCGGCATTAACTTCGCCGTCAAAATCCCAAGAAGCATTATGCCAGGTATTATTAATGTCGCTACCCATACCATAAACCAGACCGTTTTTGCGAGCCTGTCCAAGTATTCGACTGCTCATAGTGCCGGTTAAAATATGATTAAGGCAATTCATGGCGTAAACTTCGGGTGGAGTAAGCTTGCGCGGTACGACCCACGAGAAGGCAAAAGTGATATTACTGGCATCCTTGCGGCGGATGAGCACGGGATTAGAGTCGTGTAATTCGTCGTACGGGACTTCAAACCTTTCGCCAGGTTTTAGCTCCCAGCTATTCAGCATTCTGGTAATTTGACGTTTACGGTGCCTAAGGTTGCCAGCGATAATGAAACGCATATTGTGCGCGGTGTGAGTGCGTCGGTAGTGCTCACGAATGTCTTTGAGCTCAATATTTGGGATAGTTTTGATGCGTTCTTGTAAGCTTGGGACATCTTCACCCAGCATTTGTTGCAGTTTTGGCCAGAGCAGGCGGCAATATTCGTTCATATAGCCAGTTAGCTCGGCTTTGACGTTGCCTTTTTCGCTTTGCAGCTCTTCGTCATTGAACTTAGGGCTAGTAATAGCAATTCTCTGTAGCTCCATAATACGATCCCACTCGAAATCCGCACATTCACTTTCGTAGCAAACGGAAAAATCAGACGTCCAGGCGTTATGGTAGGCGCCATTTTTAGTAAAATCAGATTCGAAGGCTTGTTCGCTACTATACTTCGCGTTGGCGCCGAAAGCTAGGTGCTCGACGACGTGAGCAATTTCGTAGACCTCTGGTCTTTTGGCGTAGCGCATACCGGCACGAAATTGGATTTTCGTGTTCATTACGCTGGCGTCAGGAACGTCGATAAGTAAACCTTTCGCGCCGGAGGCCAAGATAATCTCTTCGGCGGAGTGTTTTATCGCTGTTTTCCTTTCTTCTTGTTTTGACGTTGCTTTTTCTTGTCTTTGCGCGCTGCGTTACGTTGCTGATTATAATTACGGTTGCTGCCGCGTTGCTCGTCGTCTCCGTTCTCGCTGAATTCTTTGTCAAGTTTTTTCTCGCCAGCGGAAATTTCATTGACACCCTTTTCAGTCATACCCTCAGCCATCTTAGTAAGTTCGGTGTCGTATTCTTCGCCGTCAGTGACGCTTTCGGCGATGGCTTCTTGCTTGGTGATACTGAGGAGGATCTTTAGCACTTCTTCACGTAGGGCTTTTTCGAGACCATCAAATAACTTCTGTGATTCGCTGCGGTATTCGACGAGCGGGTCTCTTTGGCCGATACTACGCCAATGAATTCCTTCGCGGAGATGCTGCATATTTTCGAGATGTTGCATCCAGAGGGTATCAAGTACTTTTAGATAGACTTCGCGTTCGATTTTGCGCATGACTTCGGGGGTGAACTCGGCTTCTTTGGCCTGGTATTGTTTTTCAATCTCTTCAAGGGCGGCTTTGGCGCGGTCATTTTCTTTGCGCATTTTGCCGATTTTATCGACGGTTTCTTCATTGACATCGAATACACTGCGGAAATCTTTATTAAAGTTCTCGTTCACACGTGAACTGTCTCTAGTCAAATCTTCGGCGGCAACTTTCATCAGGCGTTTAATTTCGTTGTGGATGTTTTCGCCATCGAGAATCTTGCGCCGCATACTGTAAACGACTTTGCGGTGGCGGTTGATAACGTTATCGTATTGGACAACGTTTTTGCGTGAGTCGAAGTTAAAACCTTCAATACGTTTCTGGGCGGCTTCAAGAGTCTTTGAGACGCTCTTGTTTTGAATTGGCATATCTTCATCAACCCCTAATCGCTGCATCAGCATTGCAATACGGTCACCTTGGAAGATGCGCATCAAATCGTCTTCGCAGCTAACGAAGAATTGCGTCGTGCCAGGATCGCCTTGACGACCACCACGGCCACGGAGCTGGTTATCGACGCGCCTTGAGTCGTGTCTTTCCGACCCGATGACTACTAACCCGCCAAGTTCCTTCACGCCTTCGCCGAGTTTAATGTCGGTGCCGCGACCAGCTAGATTCGTAGCGAGGGTAACAGCGCCTTTTTCGCCGGCCTTAGCAATAATAGCGGCTTCCCTCTCATTATTCTTGGCGTTCAAAAGTTCGTATTTAATCCCCTGTCCATCGAGATATTTTGCGATCTTCTCGTTATTCGCGATGCTACCTGAGCCAACAAGGACTGGTTGACCTCGGTCGTGATATTTTTTGATCTCGGCGGCAATAGCTTTTAGCTTGCCAGCCTCAGTACGATAAATCAAGTCGTCTTTGTCGACGCGCTGAATTGGTTTATTGGGTGGAATTTGGATGACGTCGAGGGAGTAGATCTGTTGGAATTCTTCGGCTTCAGTGAAAGCCGTACCAGTCATGCCGGAGAGTTTATTATATAATCTGAAGAAGTTCTGGAAGCTAATCGTCGCGAGCGTCATACTTTCTTGCTTGACGGCGACGCCTTCTTTAGCCTCAATTGCTTGATGTAACCCCTCATTATACCTACGGCCTTGCATTAATCTGCCGGTGTGCTCGTCAACGATTACGACATCGCCACTATTCGTCACGACGTAATCCTTGTCGCGCTTGAATACTATCTGGGCGCGTAGAGCCTGTTCGAGGTGGTAAACTAGTCGCGTATGCTTCGTACTATATAAATTCTTTACACCAAGTAGCTCTTGAATTTTTTCAACGCCTTTATCGGTCAAAGTTACGCTGCGGCGTTTTTCGTCGAAAACATAGTCTTCGTCGGTTAACTGCGCCACAACTTTAGCGAATTGGTAATATGAATCAGGGTTGTCGCCAGCTGGAGCAGAAATAATCAATGGTGTCCTAGCTTCATCAATCAAAATCGAATCCACCTCATCAACGATAGCGTAATTTAGCCCGCGTTGCCTCAAATATTGAGGTTCGCTAACCATGTTATCGCGTAGGTAATCGAAACCAAATTCGTTGTTTGTGCCGTAAGTTACGTCTGCGGCATAGGCTTCCTTGCGCGTAGCCGGCTTCAAATGGCGAAAACGCTCGTCTTCGTGTTCTTCGTTCTCGTATTCAGGATCATATACAAAGCTAGCCTGGTTGATAATTACGCCAACGCTTAGCCCGAGGATGTGATATACGGGAGCATTCCATCCGGCATCGCGTTGGGCGAGGTAGTCGTTTACTGTTACGATGTGTACGCCCTTTCCGGTTAACCCATTCAAATAAGCCGGTAGCATGGCGACCAAAGTCTTGCCTTCGCCGGTTTTCATCTCAGCGACACAGCCTTCATGCAGCACCATGCCGCCAATTAGCTGAACATCGTACGGTCGCATACCAAGAATACGCTTGCTGGCTTCGCGCGCAACAGCAAAAGCGTCAACTAGAATTGCATCAAGCTCTTTTTGGTCTCCCGTTTTTAGTTTGCCCTTGAGTATCTCTGTTTGCTTTCTAAGCTCATCATCGCTCATCGCCTCATATTTTGGTTCGAGTGCGCCGATTTGCTGAGTCTTTTTGTACATGCGCTTTAAGACTTTTTTCTGTGCATCACCAAAGACGCTCTGCAAAATACGAGTCAGCAAAGTCTTGTCGGCAAGTTTATCTGTCGGCTTCTTCTCTTTTGTTTGCTTCTTTTTCGGGGTATGCGGCTTAGCTTGAGCTACTTTTTGCGATTTCGCGTCAACATCGGCCGAACTAGGTTTATTCACCATTGGTCAAATCTCCACAAATTATACCCCCATTATAGCATATTAGCTTCTCTTAATAAACAGGTTCTTCAGACCTTTTTTAGAGAGGTGTGGAGTAGCTTCGAGTTTGAAGCGGCGAATTTGCCCCTTGAGCTTAGCTTCGATAATATCGATGCCGGCGAAGACATTGGAGCATTCGTCTTTTGCGGTGATGACTTTTCCGCCAGGAATTTCCATGGCGACGGAAATCTCATATTTGTTGTTGTGCGCGCGGTCGACTTCGGCGATGACGACTTTGGCGACGACATCTTTTTTGCTGCCGCGTGGGAGATAGCGGTCAAGCTTGCCGATACGCTTTATCGCATATTTACGAAAACTGTCGGAAATTTTATAGTTACTTCCGCTGAGGTCGATTTTGTCTATCACACCCTACTCCTTTTATAAACCTAGGTTGCCTAAATTCCCCATTAGGGGCTTCATTTTGTCAGTAGCAATTTCTTGCGCCTTGGCGTAGCCGTCGCGCATACAATCTTCGATCCAGTGTTCGAGTTCGGAAATATCGTCGAGGTTGATTTTATCGGGGTCGATTTTGACGTTCTTGATTTTTAGTTCGCCCGTAATCTGTACGGTCACAGCACCATCGCCTGCTTCAACTTCGACAATTTCATTCTTGAGGGATTTTTGCGCCTTTCGTAGCTGATTGAGGACTTTCATCTGATCCATAGTTGCGCCCATAATTATAACTCCTTTTGTTCTTCTGTGGTTTGTCTAGTATATATGTATATTCTATCAGAATTATCGGACTTTGGCGAGGTAATAATGCGTTCGATGTTGGCCGAAACTTGTTCGTGACCTAGAACAGCGAAGTGCTTCGGTAGTTCATCGGCCTTCTCTGGAATCTCTTGGATAACAGTATATTCTCCTTGTTGGTCGAGGATTTGGTAAAAATTATACTTAGTTTCATCTTGGACATAGATCGTAGTACCAGTTTCGAGGTTGGCTTCCAGGAGCTTAATGTCGTCATGGAACTTGTCGGCGACAATTGGAATATAGCGGTAACCGTAAAGAAAATGTGTAATGCCACCAGTAATCATAATTCCGAGGAAAAGGCCAATTGGGAAGACGGCGGAAATGCGAGCGTAGGGGTTGTCCGGAAAAAGGTCGTACCATTTGGCAAGAATATAGCGTAGTCCGTGTGCAATTAAGATTGCCATTGGTAATAAGATGAGGATTGCGGCTTCGGGATTAAGTCCGGAGAGAAAGATTGTAAAGATGACGAGGCAGATTGCGATTGAATTGCGCGAGGCAAAGAAGCCTTTTGAGGTCGAAAGTAACCCGATGACGGCAAGAGCAACTGATGCCAGACCGACAAAAGGCGAGAGAAAGGAACTGTCAAGCGTTGTATTCCAGGCGAAAAACGGTAAGAAGGCGGTCTGGATATTGTCGATGAAGCCAGTCAAAGAGAAATTAGGCGTAAGTAGGAGCTCAGCAATGATATTTGGGCTAATAACGGCGGCCATGACCGCGGCAGCTAGCCCCATGATAATAATAAAAATCGTGAGGACGAGCGGAAAAGTCGGAAGGGTTTTAATAGTGAAGCGTAAATGTGGATGCAGGAAGGCGAAAAGCACAATAAAACCGGCGAGATATATCATATACGGAGTAAAAATTGAAGCAAGGAGTGCAAAGGCGAAGACAAAGCAGTACATCGGCTTGGGTTTAGTAACGCCTTGGATTTTCGAGCCGAGCCAGAGTAGCAGAGTAGGCCAAAAGACAATCATGATAAGCGGAGTGCCGCTGCCAGCGAGGTAGAGGAACGAGGCTGATAATACAGCAAGAATTGAGGCGAAAAGCGCAACGTTGGTCTTGAACCAGCGGTTGAGCAAGAGGATCAATAGCCCGCCAAGTAGGGCTCCGATAACGATACTGGGGAGTTTGATGGCGTAAACATTGAGCCCAAAAGTCATAATCGAGAGTTTTTGCAACACGCGATATGGGAGGTCGACGATGTCGCCGCGGAAAACCGCATCAAGCTGGACGGCGTAAGAGCTAGCAGCAGACTGCATCTCAGCTTCGGAAATTCCAGCTGGAGAGAGCAGGGGGAGGCCGAAAAGAATGCCGAGATAAGCGGTACTGAGCAAAATAAAGCCAATCACAAAACGATAGCGGTAGAGAAAAAGTTTGGAAATGACGAGTTTCTTCACATATATATTATAGCACGTGTGGAGTGAATTTTGCTATTCATGTTCTTTGTCCAGAGACATAAAGCGCAGCAACTCAGGGTGGAAGTAGAGTTCGACCTTGCCGACTGGTCCATGGCGATGCTTGGCAAGGATAAGCTCAGTAATATTGGTGGGCACAAAATCGTCATTGTTTTGTTTGTAGTAATCAGGACGATGCAAAAACATGACGAGGTCGGCGTCTTGCTCGATTGAGCCGGATTCGCGTAAATCGGAGAGGACTGGGCGAGGGTCATCACGACCGGTGACGCCACGGGAGAGCTGCGCCAGTGCGATGACGGGAATCTCTAATTCCCTGGCGAGAGTTTTTAGGCCGCGTGAAATCTCGGTGACCTCTTGAACGCGATTACCGGCGTAGCGGTCGGAGCCCTGGAGTAGCTGAAGATAGTCAACGATGATCATGCTGATATTATGATCGTGTGCGGCTCGGCGAGCTTTATTGCGCAGCTCTAGGACAGTCATAGAACTAGTGTCATCGAGATAAAGCGGAACTTCACTCATCTCGGCGAGAGCATCGCCGATGCGGGCGAAATCTTCGTTTTCGATATTACCAGTGCGAATGCGCCAGGCGTCGACGCCACCAATATCGGAAATCATGCGGTCGACGATTTCGTTTTTGGCCATCTCCATCGAGAAAAAGAGTACTCCGCGACCATCGCCGTTGCGAGTAGCGACATTGTAGGCGAGATTTTGGGCAAAAGTGGTTTTACCCATGGCCGGGCGAGCGCCGATGATGATCAGGTCACCTTTTTGGAAGCCAGCAGTTTTCTTATCGAGATCACGAAAGCCGGTTTTTAGCCCACGGAGCGCGCCTTTATTGCGATGCAACTCTTCGATGCGTTCGTAGGCTTCATCGAGGAGATCTTCGAGTTTGTTGTAATCGGATTTGATAGTTTTGTCAGAGACCTCAAAGAGACTTTTTTCGGCTTTACCGACGAGATCGCCGATGTTCTTCGTGCTGTCATAGGCTTCGGTGGCGATATTGGTGCCAGCCTTAATTAGGCGGCGGCGCAAGGCGGCTTGTGCGACGAGATCGGCATAAGCATCGACGTGCGAAGCAGTTGGAACGAAATTTGTTAGTTCAGTGAGATAAGGCGCTCCGCCGATATTTTTGAGAGTTTTTTGATTCTTGAGCTCAGAAGTCAGGGTCATGAGATCGATTGGGCGGTGATGTTCGTAGAGCGAAATCATTCCCTTGTAAATGTCGGCGTGACGCGGGTCGTAAAAGTCTGGAGCTTTGAGCTGTTCAAGGACGTTCGGGAAGGCGGCATCAGAAAGTAATAGGGCGCCAAGTAGAGACTTCTCAGCCTCTAAATCTTGTGGCGGGATACGTGCATTGTCCTTGTCGGATGCCGGTGAATCTGACATTTACCTCCTTTTAGCTAATAGGGGCCGTCTAAAACGGTAGATCTCCATTAACCTCTTGTACACCCCCCATTATAGCAGAAATTTGGGAGATTGAGCTGTCTTCAGGCGTTCTATGAGCGCCAATTTCGTGAATAACGAGCTCGATGTTGGTAAGATTGTCAGTTAAGATTTTGGTATTATTAGGCTTTTCGAGGATAGTTTTGGTAAATTTTTGAGTAGGGTAAATATGTAGGGTTTTGCCGTCGAATTCGTATTCAACTTTGGCGAGTTGGCTGTAGATCGCGAGATTGAGGTCCTGGATGCGCTCTAGGAAGCCATTCCAATCAAAATGCTCAGCGGAAATGACTGGTTTAAGGGTGGATTGTGAGGCTTCAGGGCCGGGGTTTTCCGAGGTATTTTGCTCGCCAGGCGTATTTAGTGGCGTTTTCCGGGCTTTAAAGGTCGGAGCTGGGTGCGACGGCGCTGGAGATTTTGCCGGGGTTTCTGGGGCCGCTGCTGACGTTTCAGGGGTGATTGCGACAGGGTTTGGTGATTTTGGGGTGGTTTGCACTGTCTTTTGCGCCGTCTGTATGCTTGAAAGTTGTGTACTCTGCATACTACTCGTTGAATTTCCACCGAGAAAGGCTAGTAGTAGCTTTGCTTCGGGGAAAGGTGGGCTGACTTCGGGCAGTTTAGCGAGTAGAGGTAGTAGTTCGGTTTTGGGTTGAGCAATAATAGTTTCGATAAGCTCGGAAACTAGGATTTCGGGACGGACGCCAGAACCCAGTAAATCTTTTAGAAGTTGATGGATTTGATTGCTGTCGCGCTTTTCGTAGCTATCGAGTAGTTGGTGAATCACTTCTTCCTGAGGTAGACCTAGCGCGCGGCCTAAGACCTCAGCGGTGATTTCTTGGTCGGAGATAGCGGCGACTTGATCAAGAAGACTGAGTGAGTCACGAAAACTGCCGCCGCCGCGCCGAACGACAATCTCAAGCGCTTCGTCGGTAATCTTGATTCCCTCGGCCTTGGAGATTTCTTTGAGATGCGCAAGCATAACTTCAGGGCGGGCGAGCTTAAAAGTATGGACCTGTGTGCGAGATGAGATTGTAATCGGGACTTTGTGGGCGTCAGTCGTCGCCATGATAAAAATGACGTGTTCGGGCGGCTCTTCGAGCGTTTTCAAAAGAGCATTGGAGGCACTTTTGGTCAGCATATGGACTTCGTCGATGATGTAGACTTTGTATTTTCCCTTGGTCGGAGCGATGACGGCTTTTTCGCGGAGTTCACGGATGTTGTCGACGCCGGTATTGGAGGCGGCGTCAATTTCGATAATGTCAAGATAGCTATCTTCGACCTGATAGTCGAAGCCATTGACGGCGTGGGCGAGAATGCGAGCGACAGAGGTCTTACCAGTACCGCGTGGACCGATAAAAAGAAAGGCATGGGCAATTTTGCCAGATTTGATGGCATTGGCAAGGACAGAAGTAACTTGTTCTTGTCCGACGACGTCTTCGAGCTTCGTTGGACGATATTTGCGGTATAGTACGGCCATTTAGAGAGCAGCCTCAACGGCGGCCCAGGCGGCTTGCTCGTTGTTGGCGGGGATAATCGCTGAGACCTGATTACCTTCACGAAGATGGAAGTAAGTCACACTAGCATAAAGAATTTCGTATTCGCGGCCACCGACTTCGATGTAATATTTATCGTCATGGTGTACGAGTGTGCCAATGACTGCTTTACGCTCGACGGGTCCGATTTGCTTATAGAGGAAGCGACCTTCAGGAGTAATCGTAAGTTTAAGGATATCGCCTTCGATTAACTTAGACTTTGAAGCGTAGTTTGCCGGAACTGGATAATTTTTCCCGTCGGGACCGATCATGATCTGACCATCGAAGACACCTTCGATGACTTTGCCCTCGGGGCTAGAGACGACGGTCTCGCGTGGTGCGGTAATAGCATCGCCATCACCAAGCACGGAGATTAGAAGTTCTTTGGCGGCAGCGAGATTCGTCTCGGCTTCTTGGATCAGCCCACGTAGTCGCTTGATTTGTTTTTCTGGTAATTCAGACATCACCTCGCATCCAGTCCGTAATTAACTTTAATACTAACCTTATATTATACCTTCGGCAGTCAAAAGTCAAGTTGGGTTTTGGGCGGTTTTCCACCGGGATAACGGCGGTAAGCATAAAAGTGTTGTAAAAATAACATGGAGAATCTATGCAAAAAGTTTATGGAATTTGGTATAATGAGGGGCAATTTAGGAGGCTTATGGGAAAAAGGTGGCATAAAGTAGTGATTGGGATAGTGGGGGCAGTGATTTTGGTCGCGGTTGTGGTGCTAGTGAAGATTGCACTAACTCCAGAGGTTGAAGATGTGGAGTCTGAGAGTGCAGGTGTGAATCAGGAGGAGACTTATGGGTTTGTTGAGCCGGAGACGGTGGCGACACTGGTGGCAAAATTCAATATTGAGATAATGGACCAGACGGGGTGGCAGTTATTGCCGGCAGATGATACGACAATGATGACTTATGAAAATAATTATTGGTATCCGCTAGATGATGATATTGCACTAGTGGTGGTGCCGGTGGAGTTTAGCGGCGATAAAGCGCAAGATACGGTTTTGACGATGTTGATCTATGTCGACAAGGATTCCGTAAATCAGGAAAAGGCGCGCTCGTATTGGCAATATCTGGTGCAGGCGAATAGTGAGGATTATAGCGCGGAAGAGGTGACAGAATTGATGGCGGAGGCGGAGATGTTGCGTGAACGGGGCGAGATGGCGAATCGGGGTAAAGGATTGTTTGTGGCGATTAATGAGGTGGAGGGCGGTGATCATATAGAATATCAAGTAGTCCGGAATTATCGGGAAGACTAGGTCTCTTCGATATGATATGTCTACACAAAAAAGAACTCCTTTGTGGAGTTCTTTTTGCAACTTTGCTAACTGTCTGTCTAAGATAATTAAGCGAGCTCGACGGTCGCGCCAGCTTCTTCCAAGCTCTTTTTCATGGTTTCAGCTTCGTCTTTCTTGACCTTCTCCTTTACGGTAGCAGGAGCGCCATCGACGAGAGCTTTAGCTTCACCAAGACCGAGACCGGTGATTTCCTTGACAGCCTTGATGACAGCGATCTTCTGAGCGCCAGCGTCTTTCAAGACGACGTCGAATTCTGATTTGCCTTCATCGGCAGCTGCACCGCCTTCAGCTGGAGCAGCAGCAACCGCGACAGCCGCCGCAGCTGGCTCAATGCCATATTCGTCTTTGAGTAAGTTTTTGAGTTCGTTGACTTCAAGAATGGTCATGTTTACCAATTCTTCGGCCAATTTTTTGATATCTGTAGCCATATTAGTTCCTTTTTAATAAATTAGTGTTTTGTATGAAGTTGCTGAATTAAGCAGCTTTTGCCTCCAAGCCAGAAACGATATCGGAAAGACCATTGCTGGTCGCAGAAACAACATCGTTGATTGGAGAAAGCAGCTGCGCGACGACCTGGGCGATGAGCTCGTTCTTCGACGGCATCTTGGCGAGAGTAGTAATCTCAGCCTGATCCATTGCTTTGCCCTCGCCGGAGAAGCCGCCTGCGAGTTCGAGAGCCGGGTGAGTTTTGGCAAACTCGGCCAAGATTTTCGCGGGGGCGACTTCGTCACTGTCGGAAATCGCGTAAATGAGCTGGCCCGTCAAACCGGTCGTATCGGTGTCTTTGTAGACGCCGATCTCGTTCATAGCGACGCGGACAAGGCGATTTTTCACGACCTTGATGCGGACGCCAGCTTCGCGGGCGGTCTTGCGTAGCTCTTGGAGGTCAGCAACCGTCAAACCCTGGTAGCGGGCATAGGCGGTGAGCTTTGCATCCGAAAGCAACGCGGTCAAATCAGCAACCAAAGTATCTTTTTTCGCTTTTGAAATTGCCATAAAAAGTTCCTTGGATTATTTGATATTTTTGACGTTTTGATGACGAAACAGTTAGCAAGTTGTTAATTTCCGTTACCCCAAGACTAAGAAAAGTTCCTCGGTGGCATGATTAAGGAGGTTTGGTAGAAATATTGTAATTTTTACAACATTTCCCTCTCCCGCCACTGTCTCTAGAATAACTGTTTCTATTATAGCAAAGTTTGGCAGAAAAGCAAGTACGGAAAATCCCGCCACTTTGAGCGACGGGATTTTGTTTAGCTAATCTATGTTAGTTATAGATATTTTCGACCGCAATCGCTGGGCCCATGGTCGTCGTGATGTAAATCGACTTAACGTAAGTGCCCTTGATTGATGCTGGGCGGTGACTCTTCAGGCTCTCAAAGAAGACTTCGGCGTTTTCAAGTAGCTTCGCCTGATCGAAATTCGTCTTACCGAGACCGAGATGGACAATCGCCTGCTTGTCGACGCGATACTCGACTTTACCGGCTTTAGCTTCTTTGACGGCCTTTTCGATATCGGTTGTGACGGTGCCAGCTTTTGGATTTGGCATCAAGCCTTTTGGACCGAGTAAGCGAGCGAACTTACCGAGCTTTGGCATGTAGGCTGGGGTAGAGATCAAGACGTCGAAGTCGATTTCGCCCTTTTCGAGGCGCTTCAAGAATTCTTCGTCTTCGGCAATGTCAGCGCCAGCGGCGGCAGCTTTTTTCGCTTCATCAAGTGGAGCGAAGACGGCGACACGGACGTCTTTACCGTTACCGTTTGGCAAGACGACGGTTGCGCGGATATTTTGGTCGGCTTGGCGCGGATCGACGCCGAGACGGACATGAGCTTCAACGGTGGCATCAAACTTGGCTGGATTAGTCTTGACGGCGAGTTCGAGTGCGTCTTTCAAGCTGTAGAGCTTATCTTCGACTAGTTTCGCGGCAGCTTGGTATTTTTTACCACGGCGTTCGATCTTTGGACGAGTAACTGGGGTGGCGCCACGCGGCTTCTCGCCAGCCTCTTCGAGGGCTTTCGTCTCAGCCTTGCGAGCCTGGCGCTCTTCTTCGGCCTTAACTTCTTCGATGTGTTTCTTTGATTTTTTGCCGGATTTGGCGAATTTTTCTTCGCCAGTTGTCTCGACAACTTCTTCGACGACCTCGGTCGTTTCGACGGCTGCGTCGTCTTTGATTGGAGCAGTGTTTTCTTCTGTCATAGTTCCCTTTCTGTGGTATTAGCGAACGTAGTTCTCCCACGGATTATTTAGTATGTATATATTTTACCAAAAAATCTCGATTTTTCAAGAGGCGGAGAGGCGGACTAATTATGATATAATTGAGATACAAAATGAGTAAAGGGGGCATGTAAAACATGCAAAAGATTGGCACTTTAAGTTTAGACGGATTGATGATGGCGATTTATGATGCGGTAGAGAGTCAGAACGTAGTGCATCGAAAAAGAGGCACGGATGTGGCGGATCAGGAACTGAGATTGGCGCAGGCGATTGGTATTAAGGTTGAGCCTCTATCGAAACACGCTTCGCAATGGATACGAGGCAAGGGTCAGACGTCGTGTTTTTGGGAATGTTGTGCAGTGAATATGCGCGAAATCGAGACCGTAATATCGTTGGATGGCTGGAGTTCTGAGCTGAACTGTGAACCTTTAGCTGAGTCGGAAGAGACGTTCTTGGCGGAGGAGCGCCGAGAGGAGGGCGGCAAGATGGAGTTTCTGCGATTGACGGTGCGGATTTTCGCCACGGCTGAAGCGGTTGCGGATTATAATGAGCGCATACGGGGGTTGGCTGGTGCAGCTTTGGAGGCGGCACGGGTATATTTGCAACGGGATAAGTTGCAGTGTCGTTCATACCTGTAGGTCGTAGATCTTCGCATAGGGGTGGATTTATTATCAATCCAGAAAAAGCACCTAGATTCTAGGTGCTTTTGACATCTTATGGATTTGGCGACTATTAGTCCTCGACGACTACGCCCATTGAGCGGGCGGTGCCGGCGATAACCTTCACGGCGCCATCCATGTCGATAGCGTTGAGCTGATCCATCTTCGTCTTTGCAATATCTTCGAGGTCGGCGCGAGAAATTTTGCCGACTTTTTCGAGATTTGGCTTGCCGCTGCCTTTAGCGATTTTGATTTTTTCGCGAATCAAATCGTCAACTGGGCGACCGAGACAGACCCAGTCAAAAGTCCGATCATCGTAGACTTTAATGTGGACGATGACGTCTTTGCCGTTAAAATCTTTGGTGGCTTCGTTGAAGGGGTTAATAAACTCCATCATATTGAGGCCCCACTGACCGAGGGTCGAGCCGACTGGGGGCCCGGCCGTAGCCTTGCCGCCAGGAATGCGCAATTTGAGATTGCCAATAACTTGTGCCATATTATTCCCTTTTATTATGATACTGGGTGAAGCTCCCAGTTACGATTAGTATAATCGTGCGTAACAAGGCTATTGTAGCATATCTTTAGAGCGCTGTCTAGACGTCAAACGACCCTAAATGCTTGACATTTTTGATAATCTGTGCTATAATGGAGGTATAGGCATGTGAAATATGCCGTAAGATGGATATTTGGGGTTTCACCAGTAAAAAGAAGCTACTAGAACGTTGAGAGGATGTGTGAAAATATGAAATTTTCAGAAGCAATGGAAATGTTGCAGCAGGCGGCACCGGATTTTGTAACAGAGGTGACTCCGTTGAACGCCAACGAAGCTCAGGAAGAGTTTTTTGCCGGAGGATGCAGTACGGCGCCGAACTTCGTCTATGATGAGAGTACGGACTATGTTGCAGGTAAAAAACGGATTAGAGCGCTGCTTACTGAGTTCCATCGGGAGGACTTTTCTGAGGTGGAACTTGAGATTCTGGATGAGATCGGAAGGCAGACGCGTTTGAAGTACGATTTATGGCAGATGATGCGGCTTTTCCGGCACGCAAAGACTGATCGTCAGCGTGATAATGCCAGGCGGCAGATTTTGCGATGTACTGTGACACTACATGGTGAACCAGATGAACAGGTGTACCGTGGATTATGGGCTGAGAGGTTGGCGGAGATTGAAAAACGCTTTGCTGATCCGAAATGGTCGGATACTCTGTGCTTGGGAGACGCAGATGCCTTTTGTCACTTGAAAGACGCTTTCCAGTCGTCTACACGTGTAGACGAGGAGCCTTTTGCTCCTCGTCAGGAAACGCTTATTAAATTCCGCGATTTTTGCTGGAAGCGGTGGCAGAAAACTTTTGAACGGGTAGATATGGAACACGTTTACACTCCGGAGGAAGCTTGTGATTTGCTGAATACGGTTTTCCGGGAGGATTTTCCGTACCCGACAGAATGGCGGGCGATGGTTTCCGAGACCAAGACTTCGCTCTGTACTAATCAGAAGGCTTTGAAACTGGAGGTTCCGCGTCATCGCGGTAAAGGCCCGTATACCGGTAAAGTTATGCTGGAAGTGGTTCTGGCTCATGAATTGATGGTGCACGTTAACCGCCGGGAATACGCAAAGCATTATTGTCCGGAGGTGGCGATACCGTTGCCGGATTATCTGGTCTTTGAGGAAGGCTTGGCGAAAGCAGCGGAGCAGGCGTTGGGTGGTGAAATCGATCAGACAAGCATCGACCATTATCTGACGGCTGGAATGGCCTATTATGACAATATGGACTTTGCAGAGATTTTCAACGCGCAGCGTTGGCAGCTGTTCCTAAGGGAGATTGAACCGGAAGATACGGCTGAGACGCGTGAGCAGAAACGCCAGAAGGCGGATGACGAAGCTTTTCGGTTGACACTGCGTTGTCTGCGCGGGACGGGTGCGGTGCCGTTGATGAACAACTTAGTGTATTGCAATGGTCAGATTCAGGCCTGGAAATACATTGAGGAGAATATCGACGACCTGGATAAGTTAGAGAAAACATTATTCCGGTCGGGTAAGACCGATCCGACGAATCCGTTGCACCAGAAGATACTGGAGAGTATCGGGCTGATGTAGACTTGCTGGATTTAGATGTTGTGATAGCTTTTGAAGTTTTTAATTAGGGGGGTGACATCCGACAAAAAGACCGCCATATTTGACGGTCTTTTTCTATACACTAAGATTATTGTAGCTGTTTGACCTGTAAGGCGTCGAGTTCGACTGGAGTTTCGCGACCGAACATGGAGACCATGACTTTGAGCTTACCCTTTTGGGTGTCAATTTCGGAAATTGTGCCCTCAAAGCCTTTGAATGGGCCGTCGACGATTGAAACGACCTCGTTAATCTCGTAATTAACGGAGTATTTTGGATCTTCGACGCCCATGCGTTTTTTGATCTTTGCGATTTCTTTTTCGGAGACTGGAGTTGGTTGGGTACCGTTGCCGACGAAGCCGGTAACGCCGGGGGTATTGCGGACAATGTACCAAGTCTCATCGGAAAGGCTCATTTCGACTAAAACATAGCCTTGGAAGATTTTGCGGTCGACGACTTTGCGTTTGCCGTTTTTAATCTCGATGCGTTTTTCTTTTGGTACGATTGCGTCGAAGATTTTGCCTTCGAATTCTGGGCTATCGAGACGTTGTTTAATGCTGTCGGCGACTTTGTCTTCGTAGCCGCTGTAAGTGCTGATGGTGTACCACGCGCGGGTATCATCATAACGGTTTACTGCCATAGTTTTTGCTCCTTTTTAATTTAGATTATTTAGCGTTAATTAAAAGATTGAAGATAAAGGTAAAGAAGGTGTCAAGTAGGACGATGAAGAAAATGAAAATCGCGCAGTAGACAAGGACGGCGAAGGTCATTTTCCAGGTGAGTTTGCGGCCTGGCCAGCGGACTTGGCGGATTTCGCGCCATGAGTCGCGGAGGTAACGACCAAAAGCGACAAACGGGCGGACGAGTAGAAAAACTTCCTTGAGGGGTTTTTCGACAGCGTTTTTGTCGGTTTTGCGAGACTTTTTCTGTTTTTTGTCGGCTTTAGACTTGGCGAGTTTGGCCTCGGGCATCTTTGTGCTGGTCGGTTCGACGTCTGTTGGCTTGGTGTTGATTGCCTGAGTGTCGACTGGCTCGTCTTTGGTTGGTTTAGCTTCGGCTGGTTTGGCGGAGATTTTGGTGATGTTTGTCTTCGAGTGTTTTGGCTTGTTTGACATTTGGCTCCTTTCCCTGCGTTGGTATCGGCTATTCGTGCATCCTGTGTTGTCGCGAGGTTGCATCGCCTCGTTTCGAGGGGTTGATATAAAAAATAGTCTGATACCAGACTGTCAATAGTATTGTAGCATTAGTGTGACAAGTTGTAAAGATATGAAGTTGGCTAGAAGCGACGGTTGTGATTTGAAAATACTTATGATTAAATAAAAAGATGGCGGAATATAAAATTCGCGGTACGAAGGTGGTGACGCCGTATCCGGCACAACTGACACCGGGAGAAGTGAGGCTGATTTTTGGTTTGGAAAAAATATTTTTGGCAGATCGGATATTTGCGGATTGTTATTTCCCAAAAGTTGATCCGAAGCTTGGAGTGCGGCGGGTGGTGACGAAGGCGGATTTGGTGCAGATTGATTGTATGGTGGTAGATGAGAGTGGGGTGTATGTTTTTGAGTCGAAGGATTATATAGGGTGGATTTATGCGCACGGAAAACGGGTGCATTGGACGCAAGTTTCGGGTTACGGAAAGAATAAGCATCAATTTTACAGCCCAGTGCGACAGAATGAGTCGCATATTGCGGCGGTGCGGACGGTGATTGGCAAGGAGGTACCGATTTATTCGGTTGTGGTGTTTGGGCGCGAAGCGACGCTAAAGGTGGTGGAGGATTTGCCGGAAGAATGCATAGTTTGTACGCAGGCGGAAATTCGGAATATTATGAGTCGGATGAGTCAAGAAAAATGCTTGGACACGGCGCAGGTAGAAGAGTTACGTCAGGTGGTGCGTCGAGGACTGGTGAATCCGGATGGAGTGGTACGGACGGAGCATATTGAAGAGGTACAGGAGATTGCTGGAGAGGGCGGTAATTGATTACAGTTTTGTTTAATATTACGTTAAGCGAAATGAAAAAAGGTGGGGGATTTTTTGTTGATGAATGGAATAATTGGGGTTGGAGGAGAATGAAGGAGAGAAAGTGCGAAGAATTGTGGTTTTTGATACTGGTTGGGGAGGTGAACTAGTGGCGGATTATTTGGCGCGTGAGTTGAGCGTGGTAGAAGTTGTACGAGTAATTGACTGGGGGCATAAAGTTTATTCAGGATTAGCATTGGATATTGATGCAGTGATTCAATGTTTGGTGCCGTATATTGGGCGAGTAGATGCAATTGTGTTAGGAGGATATACGGTGGGGATGATGTTGCAGGCGCTTAGGAGCGCATATCCGGAACAGATTTTTGTAGCGCCGAGTATTAATTATGATCGGATATTGAGGGCGCGGCAATATCCAGGCAAAGTAGCGGTTTTGATGAATGATATGGTGAGGGAGTCGCGGATGTTTCGCGAACTGAGGGAAAAATTGCCATATTCGACGCTGATTTTGCCGGAATGTGCAAATTGGGAATATCTTATTGATAATAATTTGATGACGAATGAAACGGTACGAACAGAGCTGGCTTGGGACTTTGAGATGTGTCCGGCAAAGGAGTTGTCTGCGTCGCGGATGCAACGAGAGCGAGAGGTGGAGTTTTCGTCTTTGGATATTTTGGCTGAGCGGTCATCGGAAAAGCGAGCTTTAATGCGGGCGATTCAGAATTTTGGCGTGGCAGCGCGGCAAGTAAGTCTGGCCGAAGAGTATGCCGCGAAGGAAGCTGAATGGGTGCAGAAAGAGTGTTTGGCTAATGATTCAAATAGAGTGCGGACGAGGCCCGATCTAGTGCTGCTATTGAATACGCATTTTTGGGAAATTAAGCCAGAAATTGAGAAGAGCTTAGGCTGGCAGGTACGGGTTTTGGATTTTCGAGAAAAGCTGCTACACGATGTTTGCGCAGCTTTGAAGTTGCGAGGAGTTGATGGTAAACGGCCGAAGTAATATCCAGCCGTTTATAAATCGGTACGGTTTTCGAGGGCGGCGGACAGGGTGATTTGGTCGGCATAGCTCAAATCGACGCCGAGAGGTAGTCCACGGGCAAGGCGAGTGACTTTGACGTCCGGGTATTGCTCATGGAGCATTTTTTGGAGTAGGAGGGCGGTTGATTCCCCCTCGACGCTAGGATTCGTGGCGATGATGATTTCTGTGACGTGGTCAGGCTCAATTCGTGCTAAAAGTTCTTTGATGTGGAGTTGATCGACGGAAATGCCGTCGATTGGAGAAATTGCGCCACCGAGGACATGATAAGTGCCTTTGAATTGCTTAGTTTGTTCGATAGCGTAAATATCGAGTGGCTCTTCGACGACAAGAATTGTAGATTTATCGCGTTCGGGATTGGTATAAAGCTCAGATTGCTCGGCATCTGCGTCAATTAGGGCAAAAGTGACCGGACAAGATTTGACGCTATTGTGTAGGTTGACTAGAGTTTCGGCGATATCGGTACTAATGCGCGGGCTGCTTTTAAAAAGATAGTAGGCGTAACGTTCAGCGGTGCGAGCGCCGACGCCCGGTAGGTGTCCGAGGGATTCAATCGTGTCTTGTAGGGCTTGGGGTAACATAGTGTATATTATAATACAAAAAACCGGCCACAGCCAGAGCTGAGACCGGAGTTTTTGCGCCTTTGTGCGCAGCGAAGTGACTTAACGCTTCGAGAATTGCTCTTTGCGGCGAGCTGAACGCAAACCGTATTTTTTGCGCTCCTTTTCGCGTGGATCACGCTTGAGGAAGCCAGCTTTCTTCAATACTGGACGCAAGTCGGCCATTTCGGTCGTTAGGGCTTTGCTGAGGGCAAGTTTAATCGCATCAACTTGTCCAGCTAAGCCACCACCAGCAACGCGTACAGAAACATCATAATTGTTTTGTTTCTCAGCAAGAGCTAATGGGTCAGTAATCTCGGCTAGTAGGCTTTTGTTGCCCGACAAATACTCGAGTGCTGGTTTGTCATTGATAGTAATCTCGCCTTTGCCTTTATATAGACGTACGCGAGCTGTAGCAGCTTTGCGACGGCCGAGACCGTAAATATATGTATCTTTCGTAGCCATTATTTAATCTCCTTCGGATTTTGAGCAGTATGTGCGTGCTCTGTACCGTCGAAGACCCGGAGTCTACTCAAGCGATCGCTCGCGAGCTTGTTCTTCGGAATCATACCTTTGACGGCGTGTTCAAGCGCAACGCGCGGGTTTTTCTCGATGACTTCCTCAAGTTTTAGTTCGGTGAGGCCGCCTAGAAAACCACTATGACGGTAGTATTTCTTATCGACCATTTTGTTGCCAGTAACTTGAATGTTTTTGGCGTTAATGACAACTACGTAATCGCCATTGTCAACATGGGGGGTATAAGTAACTTTGCTTTTCCCCATTAGTTTGTCGGCGATGACGACTGCAAGTTTGCCGAGAGGCATGTTGCCAGCGTCAATGATCCACCATTCACGCGTAATTTCGGCGGGTTTTTGGTTATAAGTTTTAGTTACGCCTTTCATTTATTTCCCCTCCTTTTTAGCCTTAGCGTCGGTTTTCTTAGTCAAGTCGATATCATCGACGAAACTAATCGTTCCCATTTCGGTGTTATCGCCTTTGCGGAAGCCAGCGCGTTCGATGCGTAGATACCCAGAATCGCGCTTAATCTGTGGCGCAATTGTATCCATGAGCAAATCCGCGGCTTTAATATCATCCAGTCTCGCAATTAGCAAGCGACGATTGGCAAGTCCGCCTTTTTTCGCAATGGTGATTAGTTTTTCGGTCTCACGACGCATTTCTTTGGCTCGGGCGAGCGTAGTCGTAATTTCGGTGTTTTCGATGAGCGCTTTCATCAGCCCACGTTGTAGCGCACGTCGTTGATCCGTCTCACGACCAAACTTCCGGCCTTTGTATCCATGACGATGCATTATAACAACTCCGTTAATTTCTCTTTAACTTCGTCCAGAGCTTTGCTGCCGAAGCCTTTGAGATCTTTGAGATCGACTTCGGAAAGCGCCACTAAATCGCGGACGGTTTTAATATCATTGTTGACCAACGCATTAGCCGTGCGAGCGGACAGTCCGAGCTCTTCAATCGGTAGAGCTAGTCCGGAATCATCAGATTCTTGCTCGATGCCTGGCGCTGGAGCACTTTCGACGGTGGTACCACCAGCAAGTGCAGTGTATTGATTAACTAAAATCGCATTGGCTTCTTCAAAAGCTTCTTGTGGGGTAATCGTACCATCAGTATCAACCGTAATAGTTAGTTGTTGCAAGTTGGTATCTTGCCCGACACGAGTATTCTCGACTTTGAAGCGTACGCGAAGTACTGGACTAAAGACAGCATCGAGAGCGATCATGTCGCTATGGATGCGATCGTCACTGGATTTTTCAATGCTGAGGTAGCCACGGCCAGTTTCGACGACGAAATTCATTTTCAAAACGAATTTTGGATCGTCGATATGGCAGATAATTTGATTTGGATTACCTACCTCAATGCCGGCTGGCCATTTAATGTCGCCAGCAACAACCTTACCATCTTCGCCTGCATCTTTACCTTTGAACTCGAAGGCGACTTCGACCGGTTCGTCAGAGTGCGATTTCAAGCGAATATTCTTCAAGTTTAGCATAATATCGACGACATCTTCGCGAACGCCGGCAATAGAAGCATATTCGTGATTTGTGCCTTCAATGCTGAACGCTGTAATCGCCGCACCCTTAATACTGGATAGTAAGACTCGACGAATCGAGTTACCCAAGGTGTTCCCGTAGCCATAGAACAATGGGCGGATCACAAATTCAGCGCTGTTGTCACCGACCTGGTTGACTTCGGCTAAATTGGCCTCGTGAATAACTTTTGTAGTCATTTATCCTCCTTAACGTGAGTAATACTCAACGATTAGTTGTTCGTTAATGCCGGCTTCTGCCTCTTCACGCTTCGGCAAGCCAGTAATTTCAATTTGCATTTTCTTTGGATCGGATTTGAGCCAACTAAGCGGAGTGGTAGAGCTACTCGCGATAATATTATCTAGATTCTTGAAATATTCTGACTTTTGAGATTTGCTGCGCACTTCAAGCACGTCACCCGGTTTAAGACGGATGGATGGAATGTCGATCCGGCGGCCGTTAAGTGTGAAATGCCCATGCGAGACTAATTGTCGAGCTTGGCGACGGGTAGTTGCAAAACCAGCACGGTAGACCGCGTTATCGGCACGTCGTTCTAGGAACTGCAGCAGGTTTTCACCGGTCAAGCCGTCAGTCTTGGCGGCTTCTTTCATTAGCTTAGCGAATTGTTTCTCAAGTAGACCGTAGAGACGGCGGACTTTTTGCTTTTCGCGAAGCTGAGTGAGATATAGGCTTCCTCCACGGACGCGCATATCAGCGTGTTCGCCTGGGATACCAGATTTCTTTGCCATTACTTTGTGCGCTTTTGGCGCCAAAGCGTAACCTTCACGGCGACTTTGTTTAACAATTGGAGAAGTATCTCGTGCCATTACGGTTTCCTTTCTCCCTTAGGACGCACACCACCGTGCGCAATTGGGGTAACATCAGTAATACTATCAATTTTAATGCCAACATTCGAGACAGCGCGGATTGCACTGTCGCGACCGAGCCCGATGCCGCTAACGAAAACGTCAACGCTGTTTAGACCATGTTCGCGCTTAGCGATTTCAAGGGCCTTCTCGGCGGCGATTTGAGCGGCATAAGCGGTGCCTTTTTTGCTACCACGGAAGCCATTAGCGCCGGCTGAGCTGGCACTGAGAGCGCCACCGTTTTTATCGGTAACAGTGATAATAGTATTGTTGAAGGTAGCTTGAACGTGCACCTGACCACTAGTGACGATACGCTTACCTTTTTTGCCTTTAGTTTTGGTAACTTTTGGAGCTTCAGCTACTGCTTCGGCACCATCCATCACCTTCTTTTCTTCTTCTGCCATTTTTACTCCTATATCCTAAGTCTTACTTGCTGCTTTTGGCTGTGCGCCGCCTACGGCAATTGCCCGACCTTTACGAGTACGTGCATTCGTGCGGGTACGTTGACCATTAACTGGTAAACCAGCTTTATGGCGGGAACCTTTGTAGGAGTTAATGTCTTTGAGACGTTTGATATTATTGGTAACGAGGCGCTTCAGATCACCTTCAACGGTATATTTGCTGCCGATGAGATCGTTAATTTTCTGAATTTCAGCCTCGGTGAGATCTTTCACCCGAGTGGTAGGCTCAACTTTAGCCTCCGCAAGGATGGCTTTACTCGTCGTTTGACCAATCCCATAGACACTGGTGAGGGCAATCCACACCTGCTTGTCATTCGGGATAGTCACACTAGCAATTCTTGCCATGCTTAACCCTGCCTTTGCTTATTCTTAGGTTTTTTCTTGTTGATAACACGTAGTACGCCTTTGCGACGAACGATAATGTCATCAGGGGAGATTTTTTTAACACTTGCACGTACTTTCACAGTGTCAAAATCCTTTCCGTTA
>CAPFSK010000008.1 GCA_948614045.1 uncultured Candidatus Saccharibacteria bacterium
TTCCGGATAGGGGCAATACCCAGTTCCCACCAGTACCGCTTGGACAGATAGATGCTTTTACCAAAATTTTAATTTTGGTAAAAGCCGACGTATAAGCATAAGCGGAATAAAGACGCACAACGGCGTCTTACAGATAGAATCACCTCCTCTGATACTATATATTATAGCACTTTCCCCTTATTATCGAAACAAGAGATATCAAAAAAACAATAACAGCTTCTGAGCGACGCAGCCAGCAACAGGGCGAAACGCCCTTGAACTACGTAGGAGTCAAGTAAAAAGAAAAGTCATTTTCTTTTCCGAAGCGACGCCCGTAGCAAGGGGGCGACAGCCCCATTGACATTACCCTTTTAGTTTGAGAGAATGGAGTTACGATGCTTTTAGTTACCGCCGCTTGCGTTCGCGAACGACGGTAACTTTGATTTTCAGTAGAGTGAATTCGAACGCAAAGCGCCAAATTCGGAACTTAATCATCATAGGCCTCTCCCTCCTTTCCCCATTTGTTAATTTACGATGCTTTTTGCCAAAGTTGTGCCGCCCTGCAGCCAGATTAGCATAAAATTAAAATTTTTAGCAAGCATAAGTTCAATACTTTCTACATTTTACCTACAATATCGGTACCACCGGCGCCACCACCATAGTACAGTTACCATTGGCTTTTGTCCGTAGTGGAGATGTCTACCTAGCCAGTGGTAACGTCGGTAATGTCGGCGAAAGTGGGTACAACTGGTCACGTATAGTTCATTCACCAACCAATGCCTATCTACTGTATATGACCCCCGCATACGTAAGCTCATCAAGCAACAGCAATCATTGGGTCGGTCTCCCCCTCCGCTGACTCTAACCCAACAAACGTCCAACTTGTTCCTACGTTACAAGTTGGACCTTACTACAACAGAGAGAACTTGGCGTTTTACAATGCTTAATTAAGCAAACTATATTACTTTAGCTATACTTTCTGGAATATAAAGGCGTTGAACCGGATTTTAGGCTTCAGTTTTAGCAAAAAGTCAGCGCAAACTTGTTCTGCGGAACTTTTTGCAATCCGTAGGAAAACTGAAGCCTAAAATCAGACGTGAAACGTCCCATTCCAGAAAGTATAGCTAGGGTAATATAGGCATTTTAACTAAAATAAGTATAACCCACCAAAAAAGCGCATCCCACCCATGCGCCTTCCCCATTCCCCCTACTCTTTCTCCTCTTCCTCGTCCGGCAACACAATCCCGAGGCTCGCCACCGAATCCCCCTCATTCATCTTCATAATCCTCACCCCTTGCGCCGCCCGACCAAGTGTTGGGATCTCCTTTACCGCTACTCGGATCGCCTGCCCCTTATTCGACATCATGATTACTTCTTTCGCTGCTGGATCCAGCGTATGTACCGCCACAACTGGACCCGTCTTCGCCGTTACACTCGCAACCTTAATCCCCACCCCACCTCGCTTATGCACTGGGAAATTCTTCGCCTCGGTAGCCTTACCGTATCCATTTGCCGACATGACCAGCAATTTCTGACCTTCATCCCTGACAATATCCATTCCGACGATCTCATCTTTCGGACGCAGCCTAATCCCCCTCACTCCTTTCGCACTCCGCCCCATACTACGCACATCTTTCTCGTTAAACCGCATCGCCTGCCCCGCCGAAGTCGAAATCACCACATCATTCGCCCCAGTCGTCTCCTGTATCCACATCAGTTCGTCCCCCGGATCAAGCTTAATCGCAATCATCCCATTCGTCCGCAGATTCAAAAACTCTTTCACGGCCGTCTTCTTAATCGTACCCTTCTTCGTCGTCATGAACAAATATCCACTCGGATCCGCCCCCTGTTTAACGATACTTGTCACTTTCTCATCTGGATGCATATTCAGCAAATTCACTGCCGCCGTACCCTTCGCCGTCAGCGACGCCTGCGGAACCTCGTACGCTTTCATCCGGAAAATCCGACCTTGATTCGTGAAAAATAGCAAATAATCGTGCGAACTTGCCGTCACAATCTGCGCAATCACGTCTTCATCTTTCGTCGTCATTCCGCGCTTCCCTTTACCACCCCTGTTCTGACGTTTGAAATCACCCTGCGACACCCGCTTCATATACCCCTCTAGCGTCATCAAGATCACACTTTCCTCGTCCGGGATCAACTCTTCCTCTGAGAACTTCCCCACTTCATGATTAATAATCTTGCTCCGTCGTTCATCGCCAAACTTATCCCGCATTGCAATCAGCTCTTCTTTTACAACCCGCAGAATCTCACTCTCGCTCGCCAAAATCTTCTCATATTCCGCAATCTGCTTCAAGAGTTCATTCAATTCATTCTCAATCTTATCGCGTTCGAGTCCTTGCAGCCTGCGCAGTTGCATCGCAAGAATCGCCGCCGCCTGAATCTCGCTTAGACCAAACCGCTCCATGAGTCGCTTATCGGCATCATCATAACTTTCGCGAATCGTCTTAATCACTTCGTCGATATTGTCCAGAGCAATCTTCAACCCCTCCAAGATATGCGCCCGCTCCTTCGCTTTGCGCAAATCATACTCCGTCCTGCGTCGCACGACTTTCTGACGATGCTTAATAAATTCCGCCAAAATCTCCTTCAGACCCAAAATCCGCGGCTGCACCCCGTCTACCAACGCCAACATATTATAATGGAACGTCGTCTGAAGCTGCGTCATCCGATACAACTGATTCAAAATCTTCTTCGGGAACGCGTCCTTCTTCAATTCAACTACGACTCGAATCTTCCCTCGCGCCGACTCATCCCGTGCATCCGCAATATGGTCTAACTTCTTCGCCAGTACCAACTCGCGCACCTTCTCGATGAAACCTTCCTTACTCATCCCATACGGCACTTCCGTAATCACAATCTGATACCGGCCGTTCTTCTTCTCTTCAATCTGCGCCACTGCTCGAATCGTCACTGAGCCCTTGCCCGTCGCATAAGCCTGCTTCATCGGTGCACCGCCATAAACCTCCGCCCCCGTCGGAAAATCCGGCCCCTTAACATATTGCATCAACCCATCCAAGCTAATTTCTGGATCATCGATCTGCGCCACCGTCGCATTAATCACTTCTGTCATGTTATGTGGCGGGATATTTGTCGCCATCCCGACTGCAATCCCCATCTGTCCATTCAGCAAAATATTCGGCACCGCCGCTGGCAACACCACCGGCTCTTGCTCACTACCATCAAAGTTATCTCGGAAATCTACCGTCTCTTTCTCAATATCCGTAAGCAACTCCGCCCCGACCTTGTCCATCCGCGCCTCAGTATACCTCGACGCCGCCGCCTCATCACCGTCCATCGAACCGAAGTTACCTTGACCTTCGACCAACGTATAGCGCATTTTCCAATTCTGCGCCAAATTCACCATCGCATCATAAATCGACGAATCACCATGCGGGTGATACTTACCCATCACCTCACCCACAATCCTCGCCGACTTCACCGTCGCATGTGGCGCCTTCCAGCCATTTTTATTCATCGCATATAATATACGGCGATTCACCGGCTTCAATCCATCGCGCACATCCGGAAGCGCCCGGTCAATAATCACCGACATCGAATATCGCAAGAAATAACTCTCCATCGTACTCTCGACGTCGCGCTTCTCTACCCCGTCTACAACCTGCGCTTCAACCACTTCCCCCTCGACCGTCACGTCCTTCTCAACTTGTCCCTGCGGAACAAGTTCATTCTCATTTTTTTCTGGTTCTGCCCCTCTACTCTTCTCATCACTTGCCATACGACCTTACTCCTTTCCTTAAAAGTCCAACTCATCAAGGTCAACTGTCGCTGCCCCCGCCTGAATAAAGTTTTTACGCAAATCTACTTGATCGCCCATCAGCTTCGTGAATACCGCGTCGCACTTCTCCGCATCGTCAATATGCACTTGCACCAGAATCCGATTCTCCGGATCCATCGTCGTCTCCCAAAGTTGCTTCGCATCCATCTCGCCAAGACCCTTAAACCGGTTCTGCGCCGTATAGCCTGCCTGTTTAAATCTCTCTTGTGTCGGATCGATCTTCGTCCCCGCCGCTTTCCGTTCCTCAATCTTCTCCGTCAACTTCTTTTCTAGCGCCACCTCATCATACACATAGTCAATCTTCCGATTACTTCCCGTTCCCTTCGTCAAACCAAACAACGGCGGCTTCGCAAGGTACACATGCCCCGCCTTAATCACCTCTGGCATATACCGGAAGAAGAATGTCATCAGTAGCGTCGCAATATGCAAACCATCAACGTCAGCATCGGTCATAAACACAATCTTGTCATACCTGAGCCCACCAAGGTCAAATTGGTCACCAATCCCCACACCCAAACCTTTAATCAAACTTACTAGCTCCTGATTTGCCAACATTTTATCCAGCCGCGCCCGCTCAGTATTAAGTACCTTACCACGCAGTGGTAAAATCGCCTGAATTTTCGGATTCCGTCCTTCTTTCGCGCTACCCGCTGCCGAATTACCCTCTACGATAAACAGCTCACACTCGCTCCGATCACGACTCGAACAATCCGCCAACTTCGACGGCAAGTTCAACCCCTCAAACGCCCCCTTCCGAATCACATTATCGCGCGCCGCCCGCGCCGCTTTCCTTGCTCGCGCCGCAAGTGTCGCCTTACCGATAATCTTCTTCGCAATTGCCGGATTCTCTTCCAGATAATACCCAAAATACTCCGTCATGACCCTATCGACGTATCCTCGTACTTCTGGATTTCCGAGCTTATTTTTCGTCTGCCCCTCAAACTGCGGATCCGGCAACTTCACCAAAATCACCGCCGTCAAACCCTCCTTAATATCATCCCCCGTCAAGTTCGGCTCTTTTTCTTTCAGCAGCCCGTTCTTCCGCGCGTAATCATTCACCACCCGCGTCATCGCCGTGCGGAACCCAACCACATGCATACCACCATCCGGCGTCAAAACATTATTTGCAAACGGCTTAATCGTCTCGGCATACGTATCATTATATTGTAACGCTACCTCGACTTCCGAATCCTCAATCTTCTTCTCTACATAGAAAATATCATCCGACAGTACTTCCTTCCCCTCATTTAACCGCCGCACATAGCTCCGAATCCCACCTTCAAAGTAAAAACTCTCGCGCGCCCCATTCCGCTCATCCTTAACCGTAATTAATACGCCTTTCGTCAAATATGCCTGATGTCGTGCATAGTTTGAAATCCAATTATAATCAAAAGTCGTCGTTTCCTTGAAGATTGTCGGATCTGGATAAAACGTAATCGACGTTCCCGTTCCCTTCGTCTCGCCAACTACTTCCAAGCCTTTTCCTTGCGTCTTTCCCCCATCTGCGAACTCCACATGGTGTACCTTACCGTTCTTCCGCACTTCCGCAATCATCTTCGTTGAAAGCGCGTTCACCACCGACGACCCCACACCATGCAGACCTGACGACACTTTGTATCCGCCCCCACCAAACTTACCGCCAGCGTTCAAGACCGTCAGCACCGTCTCCAGCGTCGACTTCCCCGTCTTCGGATGAATATCTACCGGAATCCCACGACCATTGTCATCTACCCGAATCCCCCCGTCCGCCAAGACCGTAATATCTACCCGCGTACAGAATCCCGCAATCGCCTCATCAATCGAGTTGTCCGCAATCTCTTTCAGCAAATGATGTAAGCCGTCAAAACCCGTCGAACCGATATACATCCCCGGCCGAATCCGGACATGCTCCAGACCCTCTAATACCTGAATTTGTGAACTGTCATATTCGTGCCCATCGCTTGTTTGTTTTGCTGACATAGAGTTACCTCAACTTATTTACCTCTATATCTTATCGCACTTTCCCTTAAAGGTCAAGCGTCACCCTATGACTAACAGCAGACTAAAACTCATCCCAAAGTTCTTCCAGAGCAATAAATCCCGCGTTCGGGTCCCCCTCTTCCTTCTCGCTCACTGCCCCATTCTTCTTCACTGTACTTGGCAAAAACGGCATACCTTTATCTCGCACCACTTGCGCCAAGAACATATTCAGTGCTGCGCTCGTGCTAATCCCCATATCCTCAAAAATCTTCTCCGCCTTCTTTTTCTGCACCAACCGCGTCCGAAAAGTCACCGATGTCATCTTCTCCGTCGCCGCCACTTTTTTCACTTCCTGCGGCTTTTCCACCACCTCTGTTTCTACTCTAGCCTTCTTTGCCATCATTTTCTCCCTTCCCTTTTCACCATTGTAATACATTTGCATTACAATTGCAATACACTGACATTACATACGTTGTACATTGTACATACAACATCTTACGAACCTCATTTTCCGCCGTTCCGACCACTCGACCCGCGTACATACAATGTCAATACATCTTACATACAAATTATATCATATGTACATACATTGTACATCAAATGTCTTACATCATTTTTCGCCAAAATCCTCACGTTTTTAAACTCCAAAATCATATCAAAAACATCCTAACACGCCACCTAGCGTCCCAAAAAATTTAAAACCGCCGTCCTCACCCAACGTCTACAACGATCTTCCCCGTTTCCTCACACTCTTTTTGTTTGTCTCCATTATAACACAACCACTATGCTTTATATATTAAAAATAACCACCTAAAATCTCAAAGATCGGCACCGCAACCGGCCACAACTCCAGCGGAGGGGGAAACCGTTCCAACGATTGTTGTTGTTTGACGGGTTGATATCGGATACGCCGAACTGCAAGTCGTAAGCGTTCGTAGACGATCTAGAAGTACGCGACCAATCCCAGCCCCACTCGCCGACGTAGTTAACTCTGCCGTCGTTAATATTCACGTTCCCGCTACGGACAAAAGCCAAAAACAAACGCAGGTAAAGAAGCCCTTTTATTCATAACATAACCGTAGCTATATTAGATGACAAATCTTCCATCACTCTCCTTTGAGACTAGAAAGAAGGACTCCACGATCTTTGATTACAGAGAACATACGGTAATTGGAGCTTGACCTCAATGACTACCGATAGTTTCCATGGATATCAAGAACATCCACAGCCTTATTCTACCATGAATCTACTACTCTCCTCCGGCGCCACCACCATAGTACAGTTACCATTGGCTTTTGTCCGTAGCGGAGATGTCAGCCTTAGCAATGGTTCAATTTATGTCGTTGGTAATGGCGGCTACTATTGGGCTCACACAGTCTACTCTACCACCTCCGCCCGATACCTCAGTTTTGACACCTCCTCTGTCGGACCTTCAAACGCCAATAGTCGTTCTTATGGTTTCTCCCTCCGCTGCCATACTTCCTTTTCCTCCATTAGGCACTACCTGGGTAGAGGCAGCGGAGGGGGAAACCGCCATAACGGCCCCAATTACTTGACGGAAGGATGCCCGTAGAATCCAAAACTAAGAAGTAAGCGTTATCCACTGAGTGCGCGATACGTGACCAATTGTAACCGTAGTTGCCGAAACCCCGCATCGCACCAGCCTCAACATTAACCCACCCGCTACGGACAAAAGCCAATGGTAAATTCCAACTTGTACACCACGTACAAGTTCAATCTCATCTCAACAGAGATGAGATTGGTGTTTTATAAACCTTAATTAGATGTGAGATATTGTCTTAACTGTGTTTTTCGGAATATAGAAGCGCTGAACCGGAGAGTTCGTTTTGGACTTTAGCAAAAAGTCAAGCATCCGAGCTCAAACTCTTTTGAGGATGTGCAGGCTTTTCTTTCAGCATGGCTGAAAGCGTTTTTTAAACTACATATCACCCCTAGACTCCAGACTAGCATAAGATTGAAAAATTTAGCAAACATATGGTCTTCTCCGTACCATTTTCGATTTTATCTTACTCACATCCTTTATCTTATACATCAGTCCACATTCACTCCCATACCCCTTGTTTTATCAATAATTCACCCAAACTCCAGAAATCCCCTTTCGCCGTCTGGGCAATCGCATCACCAGCATAAGCCCCTGATACATTTCTCATGATAATAACATCCTCCAAACCCTCCACTTTCCCCTGCGACTCAACTCGATGCTCCTCTAAGACTTTCACTAGCGGAATATATTCCACCGTACCGTCCTCCATCAGGAAAAAGATCGTCTCTCGTCCAACCATCTGCCCAAAGCTCGTCATAACAATATCAACCACCTTGTCAGCGTCAATTCCATCAACCGAAACTCGCTCGGAATTATATGCCGCAGTTTCCGGATCATAAGACAAATTACTACCATAGAAATAACCTAATTTATCCCAATCCACCGACGCATAGAGCGTATCACCTACTTCCAACCCCGCATCATTACTCTCAAATACCTGTTCAAAAATCACACTCATCCCTTTACCTTGATCCGCCACCTGCCTAATCCATCGTTCAGGGCGTTCTGTTTTATACTTCTCCCCCACCAGTTTCAAATCCGCCGTCGTAGTCGCTCCGTCCACTACCTCAGCCGTCGTGACACTCTCTGTCACTTCCACTCCCGAATTTCTATTTTTTTCTTGGCACCAAAGCACACCAAACGTCACTCCCGCAATCATCGTTATCACCAGCGCCACCACTAATACCACAATCCCCCACTTCCCCCTCTTCATACCCACCTGTAGACCACCTCCAACATCCTGTTTTTCGCTATTTTCCATTTTTCTCCTTTCTATTTTTATTATGTCTTACATTTACACTACATCATTCATACAACGTTAATACACAAGCATTACACTGTACATACATCACCTTACCTTAAACACCGTCTCATCCACTTCTTCCTTAGCCTCTCCCGTATCCTTCGGCTCCAAAATCTCATCCGCCTCAACTTCTTCCATCTCAGCTACCTCTTCCTTATTGGCACTAATCTCCGCTTTCTTCTTCCTCCAGCTCTCCAAGAAACCAACTTTCTCATTCGCGGCGTTCGCAAAATCCGTAGCGCCCGCACCCCCCATACCGCCATTCAACTCTGCCACTTCCGTCTTCTGCGTCTTCCATCTTTCCTGAATCTCTTGCTCAACTTCCGCTCGCGTCCGTCCATACCGCGCCGCCGTATACGCCTTCATGCTCTCCATTAGCTGCGGATTCGGCTCTCCCATCGGCGGCAACAAACTCATCGTGAACGGCGCACTCGGAATATTGTACATCATCACCGTCGCAATCGCCTGATAGTTCCCCTGTTTATGCAAATCCTCCGCATTAAACACCGGCGTAAACGCTTTTTCCATCAGCTCCGCATCCGTCACCCCAAGCCGCCCCGACATAATCGTTCCTACGTTCCCTAGAATCCCCTCCCGAATCTTATCCGTGAGCTGCGTCATAAACTGATTTGCCAGGAACAGATTCAGCCGATATTTCCGCGCCTCGCTCAAAATACTCTCGAAACTCTCCGTCGCGAAATTTTGAAACTCATCCACAAAGAGACAAAAATCTTTCCGTTCATCCTCCGGAATATCCGCCCGGCTCATTGCCGCCTGCTGGAACTTCATCACCAAAATCATACCCAACAAGTTCGAGTTAATATCCCCTAGCTTTCCTTTCGACAGGTTCACTAAGAAAATCTTTTTCTCATCCATAATCTGCCGGATATTAAACCCACTCTTCGCCTGCCCAAGAATGTTCCGCATAATCGTATTCGACAGGAACGGCCCCCATTTCGACGAGAACCACGTTATAACCTCTCCCGCGTCATTGCTTTTTTGCGAAGCCGGAAATTCCTTCGTCCAGTAATCATACACCGCCTTATCCTTCACATATTTCAGCTTACTCTTCACGAACTCCGGATCCGTGAAACACTGCGGAATATCAATAAATGTCGCCCCATTCGGGTCTGACATTAGCAGCAACGCCGCATTTCGGAACATATGCTGCCCGCGCGGCCCGAAATACCCCTGATTATTCGGGTCAAACAGGCTCGTGAGCATCGAAATCCCCTCCTGTACGATGAAATCCTTCTGATCCTCACTCGTATATTCAAACATATTCATCCCAATTGGATGTTCAATGTCCGCCGGCTCAAAATATATTACATCGTCTATTCTTTCTTCCGGCACCTTACTCAAAAGCAATTCTGCCGCATCCCCATGTGGATCAATAAAGGCAAACCCTCGTCCATCCAACATATCTTGATACGCTACATTCGTCAGCAAAACCGATTTACCCATACCCGTCGACCCGATGACGTATGTATGTCGTCGCCGATCATTTTCGCTCAGCCGTATTTCTTTCTGCACTCCGCGGAACTCATTTACTCCAAGCAGCACTCCCTCATCCACTAATTTCGCCGGCCCATCCACCTGTTTCGTCGCCTGCCGCTGCACCTGCGAAGTCGGAATCGCATTCTGCGCCGGCAAATGAAAAATCGACGCCAGCTCCACGCTATTTAAGATATTTTCTTTCGTTCCCTGCGGAAACAGCCGAAATATATAATCTACCGCCAACTTCCGCGGGTCTTTCAATATATCATACTGAAACCCATTATAACTTTGCGAATCAAACTGCGAAAACGCCGCCACCAGCCCCGATAGCATCGCCTCCGACCGTTCCTTCGTACTCGCGCTCGCCACCACCCGCACTAGCGTTTCAAATCCCGGATATTTTGTCTTATTTTCGATTACGCCAATTTCTTCTTGTTGCAAATTCGAGAGCGTCTCTTTATTTTCATCATCATGTTCCGGCGGATGCACAAACGCTTGTACAAAATCCTTGATCAATGTAAAAATCCCCGCCACAATCTTCCGCCCCGTATCCCCACTTTTTTTACCATCTTTTATATTTTGTGCCCAGTCGGTCGATTTTTTTGTCCAACCCCCGTCCGTCGGCCGAAACAGTAGTTGCATCGCCAAACCTTCCCCATTTTTTGTCACCGACATCGCGTTCAAAATCGCGAGACTTGCATCCCGCTGCGTGTCTTCGTATGTACTAATCGGATACACAAAATCTTTTTTCAGTCGCATTTCCCCGCCTGCGATTTGG
The DNA here is from genome assembly GCA_948614045.1 of uncultured Candidatus Saccharibacteria bacterium. Taxonomy (GTDB): domain Bacteria; phylum Patescibacteriota; class Saccharimonadia; order Saccharimonadales; family Saccharimonadaceae; genus Nanosyncoccus. The sequence goes on from CAPFSK010000008.1 coordinate 10,901, forward strand.
TCAGTCGTAATCTCCTGCGCGAAAATACTATCCTGCTCAATCTCCTCCAGCCGCGCCGACGGATACGCCGAAATCACCGCCTGCTTCACCGTCTCTGTAATCACCGCCGGCACTACCGCATAGTACTTAATCAATCCGTTCGCCGCCACAATCTCAAACGAAATATGCCGCTGCCCAAAAACTTTACTCTTAAACCCTTTCGTCACGGTCGACGCAATAATCGAATACATTACCTGCGCCTGACTCAAAGCCTCATTCGTCACATCCCGCTCATCTCGCCCCCCACCTTGAATGTCATCGGTCGACGGTGGCAGATGAATTAACATCGGCACCATCTTCAGTCCCCGCTCATAGTTCTTCGCTCGTCGTTCTTTGTTCAGATGCACCCCCCAAACCATCCCCGCCGCGAACACTACTACCCCGATTCCAACTATCACATACAACATCAGTTCCGATCTCCAATTCTCCGCCCAAAAATTCCCAACGTTGTATTTACTCCGTACCGATATATTCTCTCCAAATCGCTCACTCGGAAACTCTTCTGGCTAACCATCTTCTCTACTTCCGGACCAACCATTCGCGCCACCCCCTCCTGATTTTTTGCGACAATCCGATTTTCAAAGCCTAGACCCTCCCCAGCCTCATTCCGCGCATCTTCCAAATCATCTGCCAACCGCTCTCGTGTCTGGATCTTACTCTCTTCCCCAACAAATTCCTGCGCCTGCGTCAACTCCCGCTCATCTCGCGCCACTTCTCCTACTGCCGACAAAATCTCTCTACCAAAGCCCACAGGTTGTTCCATATTCCGCACCTCGGCTTCGGCCTGCATCGCAGGCATCGCCTCCTGACGCCTCATATCTTCCGCACCCGCCGGCACGGCCAAATCCGTCACCCGATCAATCTCCGCCGTCAAATCTCGCGCTCGCACCTTCTCCCGACTCTGGCTACCATTATTCATATGCTTATTTTATCATAAAATTAGTGTTCAAAACTACTTTTTTGCCAAGAATAGACGGACGTACGGCGACGGTATCATGGATGCAGTGCAAGGCGACGGGAGCATCGGAGCGAGCCGTACTTAGCGTACGGTGAGCGAGACGCACATCCGTCAACGCAGCAATGCGTCATGAGACCTAGCCCATCATAGGTTTACTTTTTACTAACAAGAAAACACCCCAATAGCACAAATATAACCGTCAACCCCACCGTCAACCAGCTCATCGACCCCATCGACTGTGCCAACATCAACATAATCGGCCCAAACGCCACTACCGCCCCATAGACATACTCTTTCTTCCCTAGTTGCGACCGTGTCAACCTCGCAAAAAACCGCACCAAGGCTAGTGCGACTCCAAACATCAAAATATAAAACGTTGTAAAAAATACCAAAACACCGAAAGGACCCACCCCAGCTGGCGTCGTGAAGTTCAACATCACCAGCAAAATCACAGCAGCTAACAGACTCATTACCGGCACTAAATGCTTTGGCATAAGCCTATTATACCACAAAAACCTTATGGTTGAAGTAACCATCCCTATCATCATTCCCCACTATACACACCAAAACCGCCAATATATCTGTATCAGTATTTCCTACAACATCCGCACGATGCTTACTTCTCCCAACTTTCCTAGGTCTACCAACCTAGCTACCAGAGGCAGTCTCAATCCTACCTCAAAAAGACTATCAGAATAGATACGCTAGCCCTGCGAGAAACCTTTGGCTCCGTCCCAGAGCGAAGTGTATCTATTCTAGGTGAGAATGGGTGAGTTATCTGGCATTAAAACATCGTTACTTTGGGCCACAACTCTGCCCATTCTCTATTGTTGACCGCTCCACATCTAGTGGGGCATATGTCCAATTGGTCTCATCCCCTGTTATTTTTATGTCAATGTACGAACAGTGAATGTTTCCAATGCGCTTCGCGTCTAATTACCTTCTGACAATTTTTGGTTCAGCTAGGGCACCCCTAGGAGCCTCAAGGCTATTCTGTTGCGTGAAAACCACGCTCTAGAACAGTCTTTCGGTTCCATCGGGGCGATCGTATCAGCTAGTCCCTGCAGACTCTGGAAAGGGTGTAGAGTGTTCCTTTCGGACGACCCCGCCCTTCGCCCACATTACCGCTTACGCGGGAGGACGGCGAACGATCGCCCTAGTGAAGTGAATAGGGGTTAGCCTATTTACTCCTCAAGGTCGCTTGCTGACCTTAAAGCTTAGCGGAAGAAGATTCCCTATTTACTGAAAATCTCTCACTTCTGCGTCACCTCAAGGAAACTGCCCTTGGCAATTCCGCAAGCTCCAGGTAATTCCTAAGAGTGTAATTTATGGCTAGAAATTACCTTTTCGCTCGCGGAATGTCCACCGAAGGTTTCTAGAATCGCTTGCGCTTATGACTTGTTAATCTACAATTTTATTTTTCGTTTTTGTGTTCTTTTTGAACTGTCCTCATCATAGCACGCTTATGCTAAAATTTCAATACTTTTTGCGCGAAATAACGTTGTTATTATTACAACATTACCTATTTTATATCTGTTATAACTACTCAATATCTATGTTGTAAACCTTACAACAATACACTACAATACGCTACAATTCCCTATACACCTCGCTCAAGTCGTAAAATAACAAAAAAATGGAAGCCATATCTTCCATTAGCACCCCTAAAACCAAGAAGAAAGACCGGTAACTGCGAGGAAAACCGGTCTTTCGTAGAGTGTGGAGTTATTTTTTGGAGCTCCCTTTCGGGAGTTTTTGAACTATTTTTATTTTTGGTTCCTTGTATAACATTTTTGTTCAGGAACTATCCCTATTATATGCCGACAAAACGCTTAAGTCAACCACTTTTTGTATAATTTTTTTATGATTTTTTGTGGAGTTTTCCACAGGATATTTTAGAGCCTTCTGCTACAACTCCGCCGCCAAATCGGCGACATTCCCACGCAACTCGACCACCATGGTCCGCATCCAGCCACACAAAAACCGCCCTCACATTCGCGAAAGCGGCCTCAAAAACTCGTTGGTGGAGCTGCCGGATACTGCCTCCGGGTCCGAAAAACCTCCATGATACCATTCTACACGCTTAGTCTACTGTTTCGTCGGTATAATCCTATAGCTGCAATAGACGAAACTATAGGTACCCTGATCTAGATTGTCGGAATCGAGACGATCGCCCTCTCATCTTATCGCCGTAATCTAATAATCCTCGACCTACGGAGACTCGGCCTCAGACCAGCTTAAAATGTTATATCTTTAAGCAAACGCAGGTGCGTAAAGCACATGCTTGTTAGTGTTCTTTGCACTTATTAACAATACTTACGGTATTACTCGACGTGCCTGATATCTGTTAATTATTCGTCTAAGCTTTGTCAGCCCCAACTAACCCTATCATACTACAGTTACTAGGGAAGCGCAAGAGGTTTCAAGTAAATCGTTGTCAGAAATACTAAAACTGATACAATGTGCTTATCATTAAACATTTTATACAATCGTTGTAAGAATTAATTTAACAGATACAAAACCGGCAGGGGTTGTATTTTTCTAACATTTCCACTAGGCTAAGCGCATGATTGCAAAAGTATATTCCGCCATCCCCCAAGGTTATGACGGTCACCTCGTAGAAGTCGAAGGCGACGTCAGTCGTAGTCTCCCCGCCTTCAATATCGTCGGCATGGCCAATAAAACCGTCTCAGAAGCTCGCGAACGTGTTCGCGCTGCACTCGTTAATTCTGGCTTTCGCTTCCCTGATAAACGCGTCACGATCAATCTTGCTCCCGCCGAACTCGCCAAAGACGGTACGCACCTCGATTTGCCCATTGCATTGGCCATTCTCGTGCTTTCTCAGCAGCTTTTACTCGGAGACCTACACGAACGGCTCTTCGTCGGCGAATTGTCCTTAAATGGCCAAACAAAGCCCGTCAGAGGCATAATAAACATCGTCGAGGCCGCCGTTATTGCTGGCTTTAAAGAAATCTATGTGCCTACAGCCAATCTCCCTCAAGCCACTCTCGTCCCGAAAGCCACCGTCATAGGTGTTAGCGATCTCGAAGCACTCTTTCTCCACCTCAAAGGAGCAAAACCGCTGCCTGTATACAAAAATAGTAGCCTGAACACTAATTTTAGTACTCAAACCCTATCTACCCCTGTTTCAGACCATGTTGTGAAAAATACTTATTCTGGGGTGGAACATGAAGAATCGTTATCCACCAAAGCTAAACATTCAGAGCCATCAAACATTGTAAAAAATACAAAAACAGGCGAAAATATCATAAACTTATCACAATATAAGTCTAATGTTGTGAAAAATAATACAACAGAGAGTAGTTCCAATAAAATCATATCCGTTGTAAGAAATACCGAAACAGATTCCCTGTCTGGTACTCAGCCGGCAGTTGTTAAAAATACTAAAATAGAGGTAAATCAGTCCCCTTTCCTCTTAGACCACATCCACGGGCAAGCTCTCGCCAAACGCGCACTTATCATAGCCATCGCTGGCAACCACAACCTCCTATTCTCTGGCCCACCAGGCTCAGGCAAAACCATGCTCGCCAAAGTCAGCCAAAACCTCCTGCCACCACCCTCCCCCGAAGAACAAATCGAGATCGCCAAGCTCCATGGGCTAACGCAAACCGATTCAGATGTACCTACGACACGCCCTTTCCGCTCTCCACACCACACCGCCAGCACTACCGCCATCATCGGAGGCGGCGCCAATGCCTTGCCTGGAGAAATCTCCCTCGCCCACCGCGGCATCCTCTTCCTCGATGAAATCCCCGAATATACCCGACCAGTCCTCGAATCACTACGCCAACCTCTAGAAGACGGACAAATTACTATCACCCGCGCGAGCAGCCACGCTACCTACCCCGCCAGTTTTGTCCTCGTTGGCACCATGAACCCCTGTCCCTGCGGCTATTTTGGCGACCCCGACCATCTCTGTACTTGCCACCTCGCCCAAATCTCCAATTACCAGAGACGCCTCTCTGGCCCCATCCTTGATCGCATCGACCTTCTCGTTCAGGTCAAAAAACTCTCAAACCAAGACCTTCTACCTACCGTTGTCAAAAATAACAAAACAGGCACAGAACACCTTAATGCCCAGACCCAAATCAATATCGCCCATACTCGCCAAGCCAAACGCTACCATCAATCCGGAAAATACAATAGCTCTTTGTCGCCTCCAGAAATCAATCACTTCCTTCAGCTCTCAAACTCCGCCGAGCAACTTCTCCAAACCGCCGTAAATAAGCTTGATCTCTCTGCTCGTGGCTATTTCAAAACCATCAAACTCGCCCAAACCATCGCCGACCTCGACGAATCCGACATCATCACTCCAGAACACATTGCCGAAGCACTTACTTTTCGCGAGCACCCACCCAAATAATCGTCAATTGACACCAAGCGCCCCACAATTCGTTTCAAAAGTACAACATTGCGCTTGTAATCCCCTGTAAAATTTGTTATAATGGTCTCAGTTCAAAGTTAAGCGAAAGGAATTAAACCATTAGTAGAACATCACGCACAAAACTCAACGGAGAAATCCGTTACCCTTCTGTCCGCGTTATTGGTACTAATGGAGAGCAACTCGGCATCATGTCGAGCAAAGACGCTCAAGCTCTCGCTCGCGAACAAGGAGTTGACTTAGTTGAAATCGCAGCTAATGCCGACCCGCCCGTTGTCAAAATCATCGATTGGGGTAAATACCAATACCAAAAGATGAAAGAAGAGGCCAAAAATCGCAAAAAAGCCCGTGAAAAACAATCCGAGCTTAAAACGATGAAAATCGGGCTCAAGATCAGTGACAACGATTTGAACATTAAAGTCCGCAAGATTAAAAGTTTTCTCGAAGACGGAGACCGCGTCAAAATAATGGTCATCTTCCGTGGTCGCGAAATGGCTCACAAAGAGCTTGGCCAGGCTATGATCGACAAGATTACTGAACGCATCTCCGAAGAGACTGAAATCGTCGTTGAGGGTAAACCTCAATTCGCCGGACGCAATCTATCGATTAGTGTACGCAAAAAATAACACTATCGAAACCAAAATACTAGATCGAATACGGAAGAAGTAATTTCCTACTTCCACGATTCCCTAGTTGCACCTCAATATCAACCGATTCCGTGCAGCATTGAACAATAGCGCCTAGACATTAGCACTATCACATAATGACTGCCAGAATCATTAACTAAAGGAAAACCTATATGCCAAAACTCAAGACGCATAAAGGCACCGCCAAGCGCGTGAAAATCACCGGATCCGGCAAGATTGCTCGCGAACGGGCCTACGGCAACCATATTCTTGCCAAAAAATCCAAAGCTCGCAAACGCAATATGAAAACTGCAGCTTTCGTTAAAGGCAAGATCGCAAAAAACGTTAAGAATGCATTAGGAGTTTAATCATGAGAGTAAAACGTGGTGTACCCGCTCGGGCAAAACACAAGAAAATCCTCAATGCCGCCAAAGGGATGCAACATTACCGCACCCGCAGCTATCGCTTAGCAAAACAAGGCGTAATCAAATCCCTACGTTACAGCTATCGCGATCGCCGCAACCGCAAACGCGATTTACGCGCAATTTGGATTACCCGTATCAACAACGCTGCTCGCGAACTTGGAATTTCTTATTCTCAGCTCATGGCCGGTCTCAAACAGCAAGGTGTCGCGATTGATCGCAAGATTCTCGCCGAACTCGCCGTTAATCAACCAGAAGCCTTTGAAGCAGTAGTTAAGAGCGTGAAGGAGAAGAAATAATGGCAGTTTGTGAAATTAGCGGCAAAGGCAAGATGTATGGTCATAATGTTTCGTTTTCGCAACACAAGACCCGCAAAGTCTTCAAACCAAATGTCCAAAAACGCACTTTGATTATTGATGGCAAAAAAGTCCGCGTCAATGTCGCAACTTCGACTTTACGCACTTTGAAGAAAAAAGGCATCATCAAATAGTCTAAAGAGTTGTAAAACCTAAAAATACCGCCCACAAAGGTGGTATTTTTAGTCTGAGCCGTCAGTAAGCCGGGTTCTGTAATTCCCTCTCTCGAAGAAACTGGCGACCATCTATCTAGACCAAAAATTGCTCTCTGGTTCTAGCGGTGAGCGTGCATCCTCGGACCAAGGTTTTTTAGCACTCCTTGCAGCTGGTAGGGTTTGCCTCCCGCCTATGTCACCATAAGCGACTGTGGGCTCTTACCCCACTCTTTTCACCCTTGCCCAATCTGGGCGGTATCGTTTCTGTGGTACTTTCCCTATCCTCGCGGACGGTCGTTGTTAACGACTACCATGTCCTGTGCTGCCCGGACTTTCCTCTTGTAAAACAAGCGGCCACCTTTCGGGCTCCCTCCTATACTAACATAAAATTCGAAAAAATACAAAACAACTATGTTACAATATCCCTGTGGATAGATAAGTCCATGGGTGCTAAAAGTAACCAACGAGATCATGCTCCAGTTACTCTCAGCCCTCGTATCAAAGATCGTGGAGTGCTCTCACATATTCATTTAGGAGAATCAAGAGACCAATTATTGACCTCGACTATGGCTGCGGTCAATCTCAGTCACTCCTTCGCCCATACCTCTAACGGTATACTGATTGCTCTGGCTTTTGTCCGTAGCGGGAACGTCAATCTGAATAGCGGATCAGCTAACAACGTCGGCAACAACGCTCAACTTTGGTCGCGTACGGCTCTCTCGTCTACCAACGCCTACAACTTGAATACAAACCCAGGCAACGTCAATCCGTCAAATAACGGCAATCGTTACATCGGTCGCTCCCTCCGCTGCCTCTAGACTGCCCGGTTCAGTGCCGATCTTTCTCAAAAATCCTCACTTGAGGATTTTTTGACGCCTATTCCGCAAACTGTCGATCAATCGCCAAATTCGCCTGCGCATCCGCCTCTTGATTCTGCTCTCGCGCCACATGCATAAACGCACACGCCTCAAAATTCTCCAGCATCCTCTGAATATCGTCATAAATCGGTAACAAATCTCGATTTTTTACCTTATAAATCCCATTCATCTGATTCACCATCATCAAATTATCGCTCACAAACCGCACCGTCTTCAGCCCTAATTCAATCGCCTGCTCACACCCCTCTTTCAGCGCATAATATTCCGCAATCCGCGAACTTGCAAACCCGATAAACTCCCCACCTTGACGTAAAACTTGCCCATTTTCACCCACAATATGATAACCAATCCCCGACGGCCCCGGATTTCCACGGCTGCTACCATCTACATATACCGTCGCGCTATTCGCTACCTCTTTATAATTGGCCCGTGCATAGTTCCGGCTCTCCATCCCCAACACAATCGCACTCGCCTCGTCCAAACGATAATTCCCCATCTCCTCCGGCTTAATATGTTTATACGCCGAATATCGCTCTTTCGCCTTAATCTTCGCCCCCTCATTCAGCCACACATTATATACAATATACAAATTACTCAACTGGCTCGAGCCCACCCCCGGATTTTGCGACATAAAAGTCACTACGTCATGCAACAGCGTCTTCTTCGTCAACTCCACCCCTAGGTACTCTTCCAGAGTTCGTTCTATCGCCTCTTCCGGCTGCTCACCGAACTTAATCTTCCCCGTTGGCAGCTCCCACATCGGCGCCGAATCGCTCCGACCTTGGCTCTTCTTCATAATCAGCGTCTCCCCCTCCTGCTGAATCATCGCGACTACCCGAATTCGTTGTTTCATTGGTTGCTTCCCACCATTCTCTTGTTTTGTCTTACATTTGCATTACATTGTATGTACATCGTATATACAATGTAATACCTACCTCCGACCACGTCTCCGTATGCCAGGCTGCGCCGTTATTAGCGATGAGATACAAGGCAGAGACGAGCAACACAGGAAGCGGGGCTTAATGCCCAGCGACCGAGTAGCGCAGTCTCTAACGCAGTAACTCGCGCTAAGAACAAGTAGCCTCGGGGCGATGTTTTCCCTTGTGTATGTACAAGGTGGGTAAAATCTTATGCGACACTTCCACGGAAGTGAGCCACGAAATCCCGAAACATGATTATTCAGGAAAATCATGCCGCCACCAAGGCTAATTCCATTATATCATATCTTACCGTACTCCGACAATCCAATAAAATACCTCTAATATCCCATTAATCGCCCCGCCCATAATCGCGCTGATCACCCCAGGCGCCAGCACAACCAATAGCATCACAATCAAAATTCCCCATCTTTCCATTTGCGTCATCACATTCCGCACCCCATCCGGCGCAATCGCGTACAATACCCGCGAACCATCTAGCGGCGGTATCGGAATCAGGTTAAATACCCCAAAACCAAGATTAATCGTCACCACATCCGCCAAAATCTCGCCCCAAATCCCCGCCCCCATCATAAATGCTCCGGTATAATACCCAATCAAGAATCCCACCAACGCCAGAACAAAATTCGTCAGTGGACCCGCAATCGCCACTAGCGCCATTCCCCAGACTCCATGCTTCAAATTCCGTGAATTTACCGGCACTGGCTTTGCCCCGCCAAACACCGGCCCGCCCGAAATAAACATTATTAACGGCAGCAGAATCGACAAAAACGGGTCAAGGTGCTTCGTCGGGTTCAAAGTCAATCTCCCCTCCGACTTCGCCGTATCATCACCCAGCCAATATGCCACCAATCCATGCGCCAGCTCATGAAAAATCATCGAAACCAGCACTATTACAAATGCAATCAGAACTCCAACAACATACTCCGTCATTATGTCAACGCCACAACTTCCAATGTGCTCGGTAAACTATCCAGACTCTTCACTTTCAACTTCTTTTCCGCTCGTGCCGCCACCTTTAGTTCCACCGCCATTCCATCAATATTCCCCAGCGCCACCACGACCCTCGGTTCAATCTCCCTTACCGCCCTGACGCTACTCGTACAAAGCACATTTGACACCCCTAGCTCATCCAAAGCATTTGCATCTTCCACCGCACCAATAATCCCCACATGTACATTACCAATCACGACGTCATAAATCGTCTGCTCTGCCCCTACTGCAATCCCTCGAATCGCCGCCTCGCCAATCTCAAACTCCCCTGGCCCAACGATCTTCCCCATCGGCAAATCCGCATCAATCGTCTCATCCGGTAGATTAAACTTAATCGTCTTAGTCTTCGTCGTAATTACTACCTGATCTGGGTCTTTACTCTCAATTTCAAACATCTTCCTCCTTTTCCGCCTTATTTTACCATATTTTAATCCACACGCGTCTTACATCTGCATTACATCGTACATACAACGTCTTACATTCACCCCTTTATCATACCTTCTGGATCATACAACTCTGTAATCTCCATCTCTAATAATTCATTAATAAATCGATCCCGTACACTCTTGCGATACAAATAGTCTTCTCTATCCATAATCACATAATTCATCGGTCGCCCCTGACGTTTCTCTACCACCTCCGCCCAGCGCGTCAATTTCTTCGTCCGATCATCTCCTACTACCAGCATATCAATTCCATCCTGCCCCGGCAAACGATTAACCACAATTAATCCGCTCAGATACTTCGTTACCGGCTTTATCACCTCTTCCCAATCATTATTCCGCCGCAAAACTCGCCTCACCTCAACAACACTCGCTCCGCCCCCGCTCACTGGCACTTTCCTTGGCGAAAAAATCTCCTGGAACGCATGTGCATACGGACTCTTCATATTTGCCGAATAATATACCTTATTATCATACGTCTCGCTCTTAACGATCCCAATCCCCTCAAGATTTATCAGTTCCCGTCTCACCGAATTAATCTGTTCTTCAATCACCCGCGTAATCTCACGCACATAATACGACTTACTCGTGTCAGAAAAGAACAAATCCAATAGCTTCGCCCGAGTTTTCGATCCGAACAATTTTTCGATTGGCGCGCTATCTTCTTTGCTCATCTTGTATACATTTTATCACATACGGCTCTATTTCCGCAAGTGGCAACCATACTATATTTTTGTTCCGCTTGAACCAAGTTAGTTGTCTTTTGGCTAAGTGCCAGTCGTCATATGTACACAATTCTTTTGCTCGTCCTAAGTCATATTCCCCCTGTAAATACGCCCAGGCAAACTGATATATATTACTTTTCATTGCCTGAGTATTCCAATTATACAGCGCCGTCAACTCTTTTGTCTCATCAAACAACTCTTGAACAAATAATTTATCCACCCTCTGCGCAATTCTTGCTCGCAATTTTTCCGCATCCCACTTTACGCCTATGATTAAATAATTTGAACAAACCTCCTTTCGGTCACTCTGTTCACGCTTCCCCTCCTCAGAAAAACTATAATTATACACCAAAGCGTCAATATATAACCCCGTACCCCCAACTACTATTGGCAAATCCCCTCGCGCCCGAATTTCAGTTATCTTTTCCTCCGCATATCGCTTCCAATCCGCCACCGTGAACCTCTCACCTGGCTTTACCAAATCCAACCCCCAATGCGGAACACCCTGCTGCTCCTCTATACCCGGTTTCGCCGTTCCAATGTCCATTCCCCGATAAATCGCCCGCGAATCCGCCGAAATCACTTCCGCCCCCCTAAATCCACCAAATACCCCCTCCGGCGACGCCTGCGCTCTCCGCTCTATCTCCTTCGCAATCTCAATCGCCACCCCAGTCTTACCGCTCGCTGTCGGCCCAGCAATTACTATCGTTTTATTCATAAAATTTCTCATTTTTACCTTTAGAGCATCCGGGACTTGCATATCTCATAAATGAGTGCTAGAATAAGGATATATTTTAGTTTAAATTACCCTTGCTAGTTATCGGCGAGGGTAATTTCGATCACAAAGCGTAATCGACCGATATTCACGGCAATCACCATATATCACTCCTTCCACAAAACTTAAAGTTAATATACGTTGGCGCCCCAGATACTCTATACCCACCCTATCATAAATTCGACAAATTTAGCAAGCACGAGTTCAATCGAAACTACATTTTCTCCCCGTTCGACAATGATTGTAAAACTCCTCGTCAGAAATCCCATACTTCGGTCTCGTATATTCATACAATGCCCATCGCTCATCTTCTAACTTTTTCGGCAACATCCCCGTCCTCTGTCCATTCAAAGCAAACACCCGCTTCAGGTCCTGCAATAGTTCTTCCTCACTCTCATACCTATGTACCCCCGAATATTCCACCTTCGTCCCGCAAAACATCGGCTCAAACCAACACCACACATCTCCATCTTGATAAACTAAAATCGAATGTGACGGACAACAATCATCCGTCAAGTAATAATATAACAAATATGTTCGCACATCGTAACCATGTCTTTCAAACCACTCTCGTTGTAATTCTGTCTGATCCCAACAATTCCCTACATGATGCTGCACCAGCTCTATCGGAGATTGCAACTTCCCCGCAAACCCCTCTGCATTGTACCCAAAATAGCCCAAATACTGACAAAAATCGAAAAACTCCGCAAATTCATATCCCAATACGATATCTATATCAAAAATCTCATCAAAACGGCCTCGTAGAGCCTCTAGTGCGCCCACAAGACCGTTTTTCGACGCCATACCAGCAGCTTCGGCTACTTTTCGCTCCTTGCTACCAACCACCCCGTCAACTCATCCAATTTCACCTTCTCTTCCCCTTCACGCGTCCTTACGCTTACCACCCTATCCGCTGCGTCCTTCTCGCCAATAATCAATACTACTGGGATCTTCATCTCTGTCGCACGCTTAATCTTCTTCCCGAGACTATCGTCACTCCGGTCAACCTCATACCGTAACTGATTGTTCTTTACCGGCTCCTCTAGTACTACCCCTTTTAGCACTTCCTCGACTTCCTCCACATACTCTTCAGCCCCAGCATTCACCGTCAGAACTCTCACCATCTCTGGTGCACACCACAATGGGAACCATCCCGCTGTATGCTCGATAAAGATACTCATAAACCGCTCAATCGCCCCCAAAAGCGCACAATGCACCATAATCGGTGTCTTTTTACTTCCATCCTGCGCCGTATACTCCAATCCAAACCGCTCTGGCATCGCATAGTCCAGCTGCACCGTCGCAAGCTGCCATTCCCGCCCTAGAGCATCCACTGCCATGAAATCCATCTTCGGCCCATACATCGCCGCCTCACCAATCCCAACAAAATACTCCATCTCAAACTTCTTTGCCATCCGCTCAATCGCGGCCTGTGCCTTCTCCCACATCTCCGGATCACCGATATATGCATCCTTATCATCCCGGAAACTCAACCGGAGCGTCAACTTCATTCCTACTCGTTTATACAAATCTTTTGCACTCCCAATCAGCTCACCAAACACCTGTTCAATTTGATCTTCCGTGCAGAAAACATGCGAATCATCTTGCGTAATCGCCCGCACCCGGCTAAGACCCCCTAATTCCCCCTTCCGCTCATCCCGATATACCATCGTCGTCTCAAGATACTTCACTGGAAGTTCTTTATACGACCTCGGCGCACTCGCAAAAATCTGCGTATGATGCGGGCAACTCACCGGCTTCACTGCCAAGTTATCGCCTGATTCTTGACTAATAAATTGCAACAACTCTGGAAACTTCTGATAATGCCCGCTCGTCTTATACAAATCAACATTCGCAATGTGTGGAATACACACTTTCCGATACCCGCAGCGCACCCGATACCCCTGCGCAAGTTCATTGAGCATATCGCGCAAAATCGTCCCTCGCGGCGTAAATAGCGGCAATCCCGACCCCACCAGCTCCGAAAACGCAAACAAATCCAATTCTTTCCCTAGTTTCCTATGGTCACGCTTCTTCGCTTCTTCCTGCTGTTCAAAATACTTATTCAGTTCTTCTTCCGTCTGGAACGCCACCCCATAAATCCGCGTCAACATTTCGCGCTTCTCATCTCCCCGCCAATACGCCCCCGCAATTCTATCTAGCTTAAACGCACCAATCTCTCCCAAATTCTCAACATGCGGACCTTTGCACAAATCGCTAAATAATACTTCCCCACTTCGAGCATCTTTCAAGTCATAAAACGTAATCGTTTCCCCCTCGGGCAGCTCCTCAATCAATTCCACTTTAAACTTCTGCCCATTATCACGAGCCCACTCCAAGGCCTCTTCCCGCGAAACCTCTCTGCGCACCATTTCGCAACCCCGCGCGATGATTCCCCGCATTTTCTTCTCAATCTTCACAAGGTCCGCCTCTGATACTTTCGCCCCTCCAAAGTCAATATCATAATAAAATCCGTTTTCAATCGCTGGACCAATCCCGAAAACTGTTGTCGGATAAAGCTCCCGCACCGCTGCCGCCAACACATGGCTCAGCGTATGGCGCATTTTTTCGACTTGTTCGTTCGAAGCTTCCATAGCTTTATCCTTTCTTTTTAGATTATTATCTCTATATTATACCATAACGAACGTTACGACTGTATAACCCATAAAAAACGACAGCCCTAAGCCTGCCGTTTTTTATTTTAATTTACTAAGCTTCTAACGCCAAAACGCGCTCCAGATCCCAACGATGCGCATCCGTATGCAACTTCTCTGGCAATCCCTCTGTCGCCACCCAAATCAGATCCGCAATCTCCGCCTCTTTGTCCGACCGCTCCCGCTGAGACAAACTCTTCAGCCTACCATATACGGTATGCACCTCAATATGTCGATTGACATCCTTATGTGCCGCATAGAAATTATCGTAATACACTTCCGGCAGTTCACCATCAATTTCATAGTCATCATAGCCAGTCTCCTCCAGCCATTCCCGCTCTCCTGCCTCACGCACCGTTTCGCCGTCTTCAATCCCGCCCATTACAAAATCTAACCAACCAAACTTTTTCTTCAAAACGCAAAGATACTTTTCCTCCGTTGGATGCTTCATTACCAGCACAACTACCTTACGGTCCGTCATCTTCTTATCTGGACGCACCGCTGAATCACCCACTCCATGAAACTCTTTAACTTCTGCCATCGTCTTACCTCCTCATTAATTATAAAATACTCTAGCTCCTACCAGATAATCCAATTATACCCCCCCCCCCCCGAGAATCAACTCCTCCGCTTCCTTCGCTTCTTTTTCTTCCCTGCCTTTACCTCACGCATATACCCCACCACTGACGCCACAAACATGAAGAATTCACACAAAACTCCAAAAATTGAACCGACAAATCCATTATATGTCATCCAACAAAACGCTACCGGTATTCCCAAAAGTTTATACACTTTCGTATTTCCCTGCCAAAAAATCGAAATCTCATATAGCACCGTCGCCGCCACCGACAATAAGCTCAGTGGTCCATCATAGGTCAAAACCGCCAATACTGCAATCAACGCCAACACAATCACGAGCACAATATAGTCCCTCAATGTCAGCCTATTTTTCGTGCCCTCAGCATGCTCGTCCCATAAATAATAAAAATTCGCAAGCAAAATCACTACCGACATCGCCATACCCAAATCCGCGCCTAAAAGCAAAAACACTACAATTCCCGTCGCCATTGACGCAATATCCAATAGAACGATTGCTTTACGATTCTTCGCCAAATACGACGCCCCCAATAGACCATACTCTACCACGGTCAAAATCTGCGACCATATATAAACTGCCGTTAATTCCATAAGCATTATTATACCACAAACCCTAATCCCAAAATAGACCAGTTCTCCCTGAACTGGTCTATCAGAGTGTAACGTTACACTGCCTGCGTTAGCAATTCTGAATAGTCTTTCGCATCCTTCACATTTACGAAATTCGCATCCCTAAGCTGCACCTTATAAGCCAAAGCGTAAACATCATTAATCCCCCGAATACTCGTCCGAAGCAGATGCAACAAATTCGACGCCTCCGGCCACAATTCCTCAGCTTTTTTCAAAGTTGGTAGCAACAGCATATCCGTCTCGACAACATTTTTCCGGACCTTTTCTTCCGGAAAAGATGCCGACATCGTCGTCAAATTATTATATCGATCAAACCCCTTCCCGATTGTCGCCTCCTTACTTTCCAGAAGCTCATTATAATACCGCTTCTTGAGTTCGTACTTTGACTCGTCATCAAACCGGATTAATGACATATACTTCACCCCGTTCTTGATCCGCCCATTAAACGGCATCTCCGCAATCGAAACATGTGCATCCTCCCGAAGATCATGTAATAGCAGCGTCGCGATTAAATCATCTGTGATATTCTCATCATTAATTGACATCGCATGACTCGCCATCATTAAAGGGTGAATGATATAGGGTTGACCGTCTTTACGCGTTTGCCCCGCATGATGGGTCTTCATATAGCCAAGCGCCCGAAGGCCCTCATTCCATCCTTTCCCCATCAGCCAAGCCCTTAGAAACAACGTCGCCTGTTCCACATCCACTACTCTACCAGCAAAATCCGGATTCTCTTTCAAAATTTCATCTCTCAAGTGTGTCATAACATTACCTCCTTCTTAAAGAACTTTTAGGTCAATTCGCCTACCCCTATCGTTTCATATTCAACCTCCAAAAACAAGACTTATCAATTATACTGTCTCATGATATAATTACTGCATTGGGTCGCTAGCTCAGTTGGATGCCGAGGACGCCTGTCGTCCGAGCAATCAAAGACCGCGCCTCGTTTTACGAGGCTCTAGCCAACGACTCTAACAATCATTCCACGGGTCGCTAGCTCAGTTGGCTAGAGCGCCTCGTTTACACCGAGGAGGTCGGGGGTTCGAGCCCCTCGCGACCCACCATATAAATAAGTGGAGCTAAAGCTCCACTTATTTATATGGTAATCCCTCCACAAGATGGACGCGAACCTAATCACTCCGCGCGAATTCGCAACACAGAAGTGGCCATAAGCAAAAATATTCTCATTTTCTTTAGTCGCTACGACTGCGAAGACTTGCGCAGCAGGACTAAGCCCCTTGCTACCCGACAATAAATATATCATCACACGCATATTATCCCGCATCGCCAATAACAACAATATCTCACCACCTGAATAATATCTCTATGGGGCGACAAAAATTGCCTTATTTATAAAACTTTGATAGAATAGGAATTACAAGTATGGTTACTTTCGTTTTCGGACGAAAGTAATTTTTATCTTCAGGTCAGCGTCAAGTTTAATGAACCCGCACTTAATCCGTACTTTCATACTACCTCCGGCGCCACCACCATAATACAGTTACCATTGGCTTTTGTCCGTAGCGGGTGGACTAATGTTAGCACTGAGTATGAGGGCGCTATGCGATACGTCGGCGAGAATGGTTACTACTGGGCTCATACTTCGGTCTCGTCTGTCATTGCGTACGACCTTGTCATGGGCCCTACACATGTCTATACATCAAACTATAACTATCGTTGGTTTGGTTTCTCCCTCCGCTGCCGTACCAGACGTAGCAAGAGGATAAGGAAACAAGGAAGGACAATACCACTTTCGGGAATCTCCGGCGACAACGGGAGCCGGACAAAGTGAGTAAGCCGCCTGTAACGACAGGCCGGCACGAACGTGTCCCGAAAGTGGTATTGTCCTTATCTACTTCCTTTTCCTCCATTAGGCACTACCTGGGTAGAGGCAGCGGAGGGAGAAAGCGCGATTACGCATATTAGTATCAGAAGCATTGATGCCGATCGTATTCATAAATAAATATCTAGCATAATCGCTGGAAAGAGAACTCCGTGACCAATACCACCCAGCATAGCCCATATTATCCAAAACCCCATTACCTACATAACCAGAGCCGCTACGGACAAAAGCCAATCCGATTCCCTCTTTACTTTTCCACTACAATCAGTTATAATTACCAGAAGTAAGTATTTTATTAATTAACCTCGAGGAAAATTTAATGCCGATTATCAAATCTGCGAAAAAAGCTGCCCGCCAGGCAGAGAAGCGCACTGCGCACAACCAGCAAATCAAAAAAGACATCAAAACCGCTCTTAAGGCTTTTAAAGCTTCCCCAACCGCCGAGACTATGGCAAAAATCCAATCCGAATATGACAAAGCCGTGAAAAAAGGCCTCTTGAAGAAAAACACTGCCTCGCGCCGCAAAGCTGCCCTCGCTAAGTTCGCCAAGGCTAACGCGAAATAAAAACACCCGTATAAACAAAAGACCTCTCCAGAGGTCTTTTTTGGTAGCAATAATTGCCTTATAGACTCTTCGCCCGAAGCAAAAACGCCTTAATCAGCATCCATGGTTCCAACCCCGTTGTCTTCATCTCCATATCCAATTTCGCCAGCTCCTTCAATAGCCGCTTTTCGCGCACCCCACCCCTCTGTTCAAACTTCTTCAATGCCTGTGTCACCAATAACCCAAAAAACATATATGGATCCTGTTCCAGCTCAATCTGTTCTACTTGTGCTACCGCTCGTCGCCCATCCCTCAACGCCATATCCAGCACCCCAAACACCATTTTTGCCTCTGGCTTCGCTTTCAAGGCAAATTCCTGTATCTCCACCCCCGCCGCCTTCAGGTTTTTATAGCCCACCGACCGCTTATCAATCTTCAACTCCCAAACCACCACCTCATGCTCCGTCCCAGCATATTCCGCAATTTTTTCCCACACCGCCGCGTTTTCGCTCAAATTTTTCAGTAAAATCCGCCGCTTCCCTGCCTCAAACAGCGAAGCCCCCTGAAAAATGCTCGGCAAATCGCCAACGCCAAGATTTTCGCCTTCAAACACCTCATAATTGCCGCCTATTAAGCGTTTTAAGGCCATTTCCGCCGAAACCCTATCCTCACCCACAAAAACCCTTAACATAAGCTCTTAGCGCCTCCTAGACCCCTCTCCGGGCATTTTATCCAACGAGATCGGAGCGACGTTAGCATGGATGAGGTACAAGACAGAAATGAGGAACGCAAAGAAACCGTACTTAACGTACGGTGACTGCGTACCGGAATTTCTAACGCAGTAACTCGCCATGATAACTAGCTCTCCCTCCTCTGACATTTCGGACAATAATGCGTTCCCCTCCCCGCACACCTCGTCTTCTCAATCACCGTACCACACCGCGGACAAGCCTTCCCTTCCCGCCGAAACACTTGCGCAAACTTCTCCAGATAATCCCCAGTCGTTCCGTCTGGCCGCACATATGTCGCCATCGTCGAGCCACCCGAATCAATTGCCGCCTGCATCACCTTGCATGCCCCCTCCAAAATCTTCGCCACCTGCTCTTCACTTAAATTTCCCGCTAAACTTGCCGGATGCACGCCTGCATAAAAAAGCGATTCATCCGCATAAATATTCCCCAACCCCGCAATAATTTTTTGATTCAAAAGTACCGCCTTGACCGGAGATTTCCCGTGCCGTTGACATTTTTTGAACAGTTCCCCCGGCGTCATCTCCCACGGCTCTTTTGCTAGCTCCGAAATAAATTTATCATTCTCTACTTCCGCCGTCGGAATCACCTTCACAAAACCAAATTTTCTTTGATCATTGAAAAATAATTTACCCTCATTAAACACAAAAGTTACTCGCGTCTGCTTATTTGGCAATTCATCCGTAAAATTCTTACTCGGATGCCCCGCCGCAAACTGTTCTGCATCATCAACCTTACCAATTTGCGCATTCTTCCCCCGCCAAATTAGTTGTCCAGTCATCCTCAAATGAATTAAAAGTGTATAACCATTATCTAGATCAATCAGCAACGCTTTTCCTCGCCGCCTTATCTCTGTTACGGTCGCCCCATCCACATTTTTTACTTCCCCCTGAAAACACTTTCCCGGTTCTGGCACTGTCTGAACAATTTTTTTGTTCAAAATAAACGGCTTCAACCCCCGCCGTACGGTCTCTACCTCTGGTAACTCTGGCATAATACCATCATTATACCACCCTATCCTTCAACATGATATAATTATCCTATGAAACGCACTCTCTTTAAACCAATCCTTATCGCTACGCTCTCCATTATTACCATCTTAGGAGTAGCCAGCGGCACTATTGCAATTATCAATAAATCTACTAATCGGGACATCGCTACCGAAGTAGTCGATGTCCCTGGCTCAGAGCCACCCTATAATTTCGACTATAGCTGGGTAAAAAACAATCCCTATATCGCCCATGCCTTCGGTGGCATCCTCGGGGATTCCTACACTAACTCTTATGAAGCTTTTCTACTCAACTATCAACTCGGTCATCGCGTCTTTGAAGTCGATTTCTATCTCACCGACGATGGATACACTGTAGCCGCACACGATGATGCCAACTGGCGCAAGGTAGCAACTATTCCCTCTGATGCAGAAATCAAAAATTCTACTACCGACGACCAATTCACTTACGCCAACTTTATGTCTTCTCTCTGGTATGACAAATACCATCCCGTCGACCTCACCCTTTTATTCGAAATACTTCAACAATATCCAGACGTCTATATTGTTACAGACACCAAATTCTCCGACGAAGAGAATGTTCGCAAACAATTCACCGCTTTTGTCGAAACCGCCAAGGCCACCGACCTCGCTCTCCTAGACCGCTTCATCCCTCAGATCTACGTTCCCGAAATGTTACCTTGGATTATGGACATTTATCCCTGGAAATCCGTCATTTATACCCTTTATGGCAACCCTGATTGGACCCCGGAGAATGTCCTTGCTTTCTCTCAAGATTCTGGCGTAAAATGTATCACCCTTTGGGACACCTGGCTCAATGAGCGACTCACCTCCGACGAAATCTCAAACTGGAAATCCGCCAACATCAATATCGCCACTCATACAATAAATAACTATGCTCGCGCCGAAAACTCCCGCACCCGCGGCGCCAATGTTATCTACACTGATTTCCTCTTACCATAGCGCCACCACCATAGTACAGTTACCATTGGCTTTTGTCCGTAGTGGAATAGCACA
>CAPFSK010000009.1 GCA_948614045.1 uncultured Candidatus Saccharibacteria bacterium
CCGCCGCCGCCGTTTCCGCCGCCGCCGTTTCCGCCGCCGCCGTTTCCGCCGCCGCTATTATTATCGTAATTCGGGATGGTATTTCTAGCTTCCTGGATCCAAGACATAGCTTTGCGTTGCAATTCTCGAGGATCTTTACCGGAGAAGACATCCACATCTGGGTTGAGACGTTCTTCAAATGGAACATCGCTTGCTGGGTCAAGGTTGTCGAGGCTGAGCTGACCGAGAACATCGAGCATTTCGGCGAAGGCGTTGATACCGTCTGGTTTAGCGCCGTCCAAGGCACTTGGTGATGGAGTACGGTTAAGCGAGCCGTAGAGTTTCTTCGCAACTTCTGGAATCATCATATGCTTAATCCAGTTCTTCTTGTCTTCGAGGGTGATTCCAGGGTCGTTGCGGCTAATTTTGCGCCATTTTAGGTGGCCCTGTTCATCGGTACTGAGACGAAGACCATTCAGTAGTTCCCCGTTTACATTGCGAGCGAGAAGCACATCGGCGTCTGGGAAGTAGTCCTCAAAACGTTCACCTTCCGGAGCATCGCTGCGGAGACTATTGAGAATTTTGGTCCAGTTTTTGGTAATAACGGCATCATTGAGGATGATTTTACCGGTTTTGGCGGCTTTCCAGATACTGTCGAGACCGGCAATATTACGTTGTCCGACAGATGTGACGAAGCCGTTATCGAGTTGAGCAGTAAGCATGGCAGTGAATTCAGCAGCATGTTCGGCGTATTTACTTTCTTGGAGGGCGCCGGCAATTGTGCTGTGGTAGCGACGGAGTTTACCGGTTTTGTTGACGGTATTATTGACGATAGACCAGTCGATGTCAGGGTATTTGAGCTGGAGACGAGCGATTTCGCTGTCGGGGAGTTTGAGGCCAATTTCGGAAGCATAGCGACGGTTAATTGGGTCGCCGATAGCGATATCCTTGCGCAACATTTCCTTCATGTAGCCAGCATCATCATCATAGACACGCTGGACGACATCGCCGTCATCGTCTTTGATATCCATGTATTTGACTTTCTTGTATTCGCTGCGAGCACTAGGGCTGAGGGCATCATATTGTGCCTTGGTAATTTCGGTGCCGTTTTTCTTGTGAACACCGATATATTGATTCCAGTCGCGGTGTTTGCTGGAGGTATCATTGCCGTCTTTATCGCGGTAACGATACTGAGAATCTTCGATTTGGTTGCCATTTTCGTCTTCCTCGAAACCGTCATCGTTGACACGGGCTTTGTCAAGAAGCATACCGCGGTAGGCGCCTTTGTTGACGCCGAATTTGGTCGTGACGATGCGGGCTTCAGCGCGGCGGCGTTCCTCGATTTCGGCACTACGTTTAATAACCTGGCCCATGATTGTAGTTTCGCCGGCGTGGCCGAGTTTACCTGTAGCTCCGCCAATAAGCCGGTTAAACTCATAAGGATTACGGAACTGTTCTTTGGCGGCGCCGAGGTAGCGGCCGAGTAGGAAGCCTTGATCGCCTTGGGCGATATTTTCGGCGCGGAATTGTTGGGCCATGACATTGAGATAGGCTTCGCCGTGAGCAGCGCCAAGGGCTTTGGCGCGATCACCCTTGAAGATGTCGCCGTATTCACCGAGAGTATTGGTGAAGTTTTGCGCAGCAGCAGCGGTGATAGTGTTCTGGAGGCTAGCTTCCTTGGCGATATCAGTACTCTTGTTCGGACGGTCGCTCCAGGTGTCTTTGCCATTGGCGTCGAGACCCTTATTAGATGAGCGATACCGATAGGCACGTTCGAGATTACGACCAGCAACGGTGTTTTTGAGGTCTTCGATATCTAACTCGCGACGCTGTTGACGGTAAGCGAGGTAATTTTGGAGGCGGGCGCCAGTTAAAACATGATTATTGCGGAGGTGTTGCCGGCGATTAAGTTCAGCTTGCGAAGCGCCATAGCGGCCGGCGGTGTCGCGGATAGGATTGGTGAGACGACCCAAGGCGTTGCTGACGCCACCGAGAACAGTGTTGGACATTTTTAGCAGGGAGACGGAGAGGAAGAGTGGCATGACTTGAACGGCAAAACCAAGGAGGACGAAGACAGGGTTGGCGTTTGCGGTAGAGATGATGGCCCAGCCGGCGAGCTTTGAGGCGCCATAGAGGAAGCTAAACATTGGGTAGAAGAAGAGCATTTGAGCAAGGATGGCTTTCCATTTTTGGAACCATTTTTCGGTATTTGGAAGGAGGTAGGCAACGAAAGCGAGCGGGGAGACCATGATAAGCACGAGGACGACACCTTGACGGAGGCCAATCGTGATAAGGCCGACGACAACAGATATAAGCGCGCCAAGTAGAACGATAACAAGCATCCAGAAGGCGGCACCAGGACCACCCATGGCTTCGACTGCGATAAATCCGACTCCGGCGCCACCAGCAAAGGCGCCAAAGAGCTGACCCCAAGAGAGGTCGCGGAAAGGATCTTCGGTAAGTTGAATATCGTTCTGGATGCCGGTGAAGAAGTCAACTAGGCTGGAACCAACGATATTGCTAATGTCGACGAGGACTGAGGCAATGAAAAAGCTGAGGTTGACCATGATGACTGCGACGATGATGCGCGGAAGAATACGTTTGATGCCGTAATTATTAACACCAAATCCGGTGATTTGGGAGTAGATAACAAGGAGAATAAAGATAACGAAGATAATATTGGTGATTTCACAGGCTTTTTGCCAGACTTTGTAGATAGCGGAATCATGGTCGGTCGAGATTGGTTGAATAACGAGGAGGTTGTTGATGAGACCGTATATACTATCAACGAGGCCGCTAGCGGCGTTGAGTAGGGGGCAGAGCATCCAGGAGACCGAACCGGCTTGACCTTGACAGACATTAGGATTTTCTTCTTCGTTATCGCCTTCATCGGTGTCTTCAGGCTGGTTTTGATCTTCGTTCTCATTCCCTCCTTCGTCACTAGGTCGGTCTTGCTGATCGCCAGAGTCATTATTATCATCAGGGTCAGCATAGGCAGGTTCTGTGAGTGGGCTGGAGGAAACGTCGGGTAGGATGGCACTACCAAAAATGATGCTGAGCGACAGCATAATAATGGTCCCGATTTTCAACAAAAACTTTTTCACTTTTCTGTTCCAATTAAGCCCACTACAGGGTATAACTTAATTATAGCACACATAACCGTAATAGTCAATAGTAAATAACACAAATATCTTAGTTTTTCAATGCTTACGTTTATCTTGTAATATCTACTAGGGTCTTTTCTTAGGACGGGGTGAGCCGGGCTCATCTAAAGAATCGCCCTTGGCTCAGCCCTAAAAGGGTTAGTCCTTCGAAAAGGCTCTAGTAGATATACAAGATGACGATAAAATGCAAAAACTAAGGTTTTTATGATAAGATGTAAGTATGAAGCAGAAGATTTTGGGATTTTTGGCGGCAGTAGTGGTCGCGAGTGTGAGTTTGACGGTAGTGGCGCCAGCGCCGGCAGAGGCAGCGTTGGGAGGTGGTAATTGCGGCATGAAGGGGTTTTTAGGGCTAAGACCATGGTATTATGGGCTGTGTACTGGAAATAGTGAGAACGATACGATTAAGGAGCCGCAAGGTGATACGGCGACTGAAGATATGAAAGCATTTGTCTGGACGATTATTTTGAACATCTTGGTGGATTTACTGGTGATCGTGGGGTATGCGTCGATGATATTCATTATCTATGGTGGATATCAGTTTATAATGTCGCAAGGTGATCCGGGGAAGACGGCGGCAGGCAAGAAGACATTAACTTCGGCGATTGTGGGGATGGTGATATCGCTCAGTGCGTCGGTCTTAGTTAATACGGCGATGGTGATTTTGAATATTAATAGTACAGCGGGGAGTGCAGATAGCTTGCCGGGGCAGAATTTCACTAAGGTTCAGGTGCAAAATGCGTTTAATTGGGCGTATACGGTGGCTGGCTTGGTGGCGGTGGCATTTATTATTTATGGCGGGATTAAGTATGTGATTTCGCAAGGTGATCCGGGGAAGACGCGGTCGGCGACGCAGACGATTATCTATGCGGTGGTGGGGTTAATAGTAGTGTTAATGGCGGCAGCGATCACATCGTTGGTAACAGGGTCAGTAAGCGGAGCTTAAGGAGGAAAAAATGAAGAAGATTTTAGTGAGTTTGGGGTTGGCAGTGATGATATTGGCGGGGGCGGTGTTGCCGGGGTTTTCTGGGGGTGAGGTGTATGCGACGGATGATATTTGTAACGATAGCGCGATAGCTGCGGATTTGAAAAAGGCAGCGGGGTGTAGTGACTTTGGCACAGGTAAGCCGACGGCGGTGCCGATTGCGTTAAATATAATTAATGTAGTGTTGTCGTTTGTAGGTTTGATTGCAGTAGGGGTAATTATTTACGGTGGGATCTTGTATGTTACGAGTACAGGAGATTCGGCGAAGATTCATAAGGCGAAGAACTGTATTTTGTATGGAGTAGTGGGGCTAGTGGTGGCGATTATGGCGTTTGCGATAGTGGCGTTTATTAATACGAGTGTGTTGAAGAAGAGCTAGGCTTCGTGTTTTGTAATCTTCTAGTTAACCCAGCTATATTACTCTAGCTATACTTTCTGGAATGGGACGTTTCACGTCTGATTTTAGGCTTCAGTTTTCCTACGGATTGCAAAAAGTTCCGCAGAACAAGTTTGCGCTGACTTTTTGCTAAAACTGAAGCCTAAAATCCGGTTCAATGCCTTTATATTCCAGAAAGTATAGCTAGACTAATATAGTCTATTTAATTAAGGATTATAAAACATCAAGCCTATCTCTATTAGAATGAAGTTGAACTTGTAACACGGGAATAAGTTCAACTGGCTTTTGTCCGTAGCGGGAGAAGTTCGTCCCTCGGTTTCTATTAAGCATAAGAAAACAAGATAATGAATTATCTTGTTTTCTTATGGAGCCGTTGACTGGGGTCGAACCAGCGACCTGCTCGTTACGAATGAGCTGCTCTGCCAACTGAGCTACAACGGCATATAATTATTGTAGCATAAATTGCTGATTATGAGTAGAGTCAGCAAAGGGGGCGACCGTTATATAATACACCAGTGTTGGACGGATAGACTATACTGCTGGTGAAGTAGAAGTTACGGCTAGTATTGCCGGAAACAGTGGTACGTGCCCACCAGGTACCAAGATAGCCTGGGTTTGAGACTTGTTCATCAGTTGGGTTTACATACCCACTACGGACAAAAGCCAATGGTAACTGTACTATGGTGGTGGCGCCGGAGGAGGCTAATTTTCTGATTTAAGGCTTACTGTTTATAAGGGTTTTGGCGGTTTTAAATTGTCATTATTGATATGGACATTTTTAGTATAATGAGTTATGATAGTGTCAGTAGTTAGTAATTGAAAGGGAAAACAATGAAAAAAGTAGTACTAAACGTGATTGCTGCGGTGCTGATGACTGTTGGGCTTGGCGGTGTAGCGATGATTTCGCCGGCATATGCTAAGGTGATGTGTTCAAATGGTGAGTGGCAGGATGAGATGAAGAGTTGTCCCGAATGGGAGAACGATCAGGGTATTTCGAGCAATGATAACCTGATGGGTACGCTGACTACGATTATTAATGTTGTAATTGGTGTGGTTGGCTTTATTGCAGTGGCGATGATTGTCATGGGTGGTATTAGTTATGCAACGTCTCAGGGTGATGCTGCGAAGACAAAGAAGGCTATGAATACAATCCTTTACGGTGTGGTTGGTCTCGTTGTGGCGTTGCTAGCGTTTGCGATTGTGAACTTCGTGCTTTCGAATGTATTTGGTGGCACGACGGCTTAATGATTTAAGGGGTACAGTAGAATGAAGTTGAAAGCTTTAATGCTAGCGGCAGGCGTGGCGCTGAGTGGGGTGGCGGGTACATTGATGCCAGTGGTAGTGTATGCAGAAGGCGGTGATGAGATTGCGGCGAATGTAACTTGTCCGGATGGTAGCCAGAGAGATACTGCGCCGACGTATGCGGATTGTAATTTGCCTAAAGATTTACCTACAGATGATGTGCCGACGGTGGCGCAAACCATAATTAATGTATTGGTGAGCGCAGTTGGTATTATCGCGGTGGCGGTGATTGTGATTGGCGGTATCTTGTATGTTACGAGTACTGGGGATGCGTCAAAAGCGAAACGGGCGCAGAATACAATCCTCTACGGTGTTGTTGGCCTCGTTGTAGCGGTGCTGGCATATGCAATTGTTAACTTCGTATTGAAGAGTGTGTTCTAAATAAGAATACCTTCTTAAAACTACCCTCAGGTTATACCTGAGGGTAGTTTTTGCATTGTTGGGTTGGTCAAAGATCGGCACCGAACCGTTAATCTAGAGGCAGCGGAGGGGGAAAGCGGCCCAACGATTGGTGCTGTTTGACGGATTGACGTTTGTAGGGTTCATGTTTAGATGATAGGCGTTGGTAGATGAGCTAGCTGTACGCGACCAGTCGTAGCCGTTGTTACCGACGT
The DNA here is from genome assembly GCA_948614045.1 of uncultured Candidatus Saccharibacteria bacterium. GTDB lineage: Bacteria > Patescibacteriota > Saccharimonadia > Saccharimonadales > Saccharimonadaceae > Nanosyncoccus. The sequence goes on from CAPFSK010000009.1 coordinate 6,439, forward strand.
ATCGCATAGCGCCCTCATAGTCAGTACTAACATTAACCCATCCGCTACGGACAAAAGTAAGCGAAGTGCGGTATGGGTAAAGAAGCCACTTTTTATCATGAAAACCTTGGTTTTGATGAGTTTTTGAGCCTCTCGGTTCCCTTCCTGATATCTTTACGGTGGAGAGGGTGGCTTCACGATCTTTAGACTAGAGAGCAAGGGGCGGCTGGAGCTTGACCTCAAGAGCCACTATTTGATCCCATGGATATTGGAATCCACGTTTCTATTTTAGCATTGTTTGGAGTGTTTTTGACGTAGGGTCAAGATAATGCCGGCTAAGCTAGTAATGAGAATAAATGTAGAGACGCCGGTGCTAATGGCATTTGTAACTTCGACGCCGCCGTTAGGCGCAGTTGGAGCGGATTTCTTGGGGGTCGTAGTTTCGATGGTTTCGCTCGGGGTAAGGACTTCAGTATCGGAACCGTAGACGGCATACTTGGAGAGATGGGATGTATTGAAGGTAATGGAACCGTTTTGATAGCTGGCGTCAATTGTTTCGGAAATTTGATCGTTCTCAATATAGGCGACTTTGTATTTTTTGTAGGTTTTTGTGACTGGGATAGTGATAGTGAGGCTGGTGTTGGAGAGTGGGACGGTAACTGCGTTGTTCATGAGGCTGATGTCGTGGGCGGAGATATATTCATAATTGGTCAAGGTGAGGCCGCTGGCGTCGGTTGGAAGAACGCTAAGGGTGTGATTTGGGTAGTATTTGTCGCTAGTGGTGAGAGTTATGCCGCTGTCGGTGAAGATGTTTTTCATGTTGTTTTTGATATCTGAAGAGTCGGTGACATCGTCTGTGGTTCCAGCGGTGATGAGGCTGGTGATTTCCTGTTGACGAGTAGAATCAACGACGCCGGTAGACATAGTGTCACCAATAACGACGACAGGAGTGGCGTAGGAGCCGTTAGCTGACTTTTGGCCGTAGGCGTCGGCAATTTGTTCTAAGAGAGAAAAATTTCGGTTGTTTTGAGATAGCTCATAGCTGACGACGCGAAATTTGTCACCGTGGGTTGGTAATAGATTATTTTTGATGAAGTTATAGAAGTTTTCGCAGTTTTTGCAGCCGTTTTTGCGGAAGACGTAAATTGTAGTGACGTCGTTGGTGTCGCGGTAGTTGCTATTAGCGAAATCGTAACTGATATTTTCGGCGGCGAAAGTTTCGGATAGAGTTTCACTGGCATATTTAGATAAGTCAACTGTGACCGATGCGGCAGCGACGTTGGACGACAGGATGAAGGTGCTGATGATGGCGGCGAATGCCAGAATGAGTTTTTTCATAAATTCTCCCTTAGTTTAGACTATTGTAACGTATTTTGGATAAAAGTCGATAGTTAATACTATCAAAAATCGCCCTTGGGGGGCGACTCTTGATGTGTGAGTGACTAAGCCTACTATTGGATAGCGATTTTAATCGGAGCTTCGACTTTTTCTTTTTCGAAAGTGATTGTCAAAACGCCGTCTTTAAGTTCGGCTTTAACTGTACCTTCCTCCTCCTTGACTTGGACTGGAAGGGCGATTGTACGCGAGAACTCTCCCCAATAGCACTCTTGGATATGCCAAGCAGTAGTATTTTCATCTTCCCCGCCACTCAGGATGCCAGAAATGGTAAGAATATTGTCAGAAATTGTCACGTTAAGATCTGATTTGGAAATACCAGCGGTGCGGGCTTTCACAACTAATTTGTCGGCGGTTTCGTAGACATCTACAGCGAGCTGTCCTGGAAAGTCGTCGGTATTTTCCCACTCTTCGTCCACCTCGTTTGATGGTTCTGCGCTCAATGCAACTTTGCTGCTCGAATCTACGATCGACGAAGTGTCGGTATCATCGAGGAAAGCAGCGGCGAGTTCATCTTCCATCAGCATGTCGTCACTGTTAGTACGAGCCATTGCTTTGAATTACCTCCGTTATATATTGTTATGCTTTATTATAAATCCATTTCGTAGTAAAATCAATACTAATCATGAAATTCGTTGTAAAAAATACAACAAAATGTGGGGTTTTGGACCTACTTTGTCCGCACTCTTGTAGGGGTTGTGGGCGCTTGGGGAGCGTGCTATGTGAACGTTGTAAAAAAAACCTGATTTCAAAGCGGAGGCCGATTTGTCCAATCTGTAAGCAGGAATTTGATGTGTCGGCTTTGGGGTCGGAGGCGCAAAAATGTCCGGATTGTGGGTCGGCAGGGTTCATGGGGCTATTCGTGGGGGGATGGCGCGAAGGGGCGTTGATGAAGATGGTAGAAGAGTATAAATATCAATCAGTGTGGGCGGTGGGCGACGTACTGGTTGATATACTTGATGCAGCGTTACCGAATCATGAGGGTGGGAGTTGGCGGGGTGAAGAAATTGTAGTAGTTCCCTTGCCGACGATCGGGAGACATGTACGAGAGCGGGGTTTAGATCATACGTTGAGATTGGCATGGAAACTTGCTAGGAGGCGGGGGTGGAAGTGTGAGCAGTTATTGGTTAGGGCGGTAGACACGGTGCAGGTAGGGGCGAAAGCTAGCGAACGTGAGGAGCAGGCTAGAAAAGCGTATGCGGTGCGAGGTAAGTTGGATGTGAAGAAAGTTTATGTACTATTGGATGATGTTTGGACGACGGGTGCGAGTATGCGGGCGGCAGCAGAAGTAATGAAGGCGGCGGGGGCGGAGAGGGTAGTGGGGGTGGTAGTGGCGGTAGGGAGAGGGAGAGATTCTGGTTAGTTTGCAGTATTGGTATTAGTTCTGGAATGAGGCATCTTGCGCCGAGGATGCTTTTATATTCCAAAATTAATACCAATACTGTAAACTAACTAAATATCACCATATATTATATATGGTGATATTTGAAATGGTTCAGTCTTTTATGCTAGTTGGCTCAGGAAGAGCATGGCGCCTTCGGTAGCTTCTGGAGCCGAGACGGTGCTAATCGTGTTCAAGACGAAGTTGACGATAGCGAACGCGAGAACAGCGATAATAAGGCCAATAATGGCATAGAGAATTGTGTTTTTTGCGTCGGTGATTTTTTTGCTGTCGCCACCAGACATAATATAACGGAGACCACCCCAGATCAACATAACAACAGAAATAACACCGACGACATAGAGGACGGTATTTGTGATCCGGGTAAAGACGCCGTCGACGCCAACTAACTCGGCAGGCATACCTTCGGCACGAGCGGCTTCGGCGCCCTCGCGGACGGTCAGAGCCATGGCCTTGCCAGCGCAAAGCGTCGCCATTGTGCAGATACCTGTAACAATTTGTAATATATTCTTAGTGAACTTCTTCATCCTAAAAATCTCGCAATTAACCCTTACGCATATGCGTAAAAACATGTATTATTTGCTTTATTATAGCATACTTTTGGAAAGAAAGCTGAAATAAGTTTATTGGCGGGTTGATTATTTTTGAATTGATCAATTGAAGAGCTTGTTGATGATGGAATCGGCGGGGATTATCCCGGTATATTTGGGGTATTGGTTGAGTTCTGATAGGGCAATTTTGCCGACAAAAAGTCGAAGAAGCTTATCTTTGTTTAATTTTCGTAGTATATTTTCGTGGTAGAAGTACATGCCGGATTTTACTAGACCGCCGGGTTTGGAGGTGTCGCGGAGGCCGAATTTTTGACGGACGCCACGTAGTCAAGCGTTTTCTGGGTCGCTGCCATGTTGGATGAGAAAATTATATACTTCTCTGAAGCTAGCGGTTCGACTTAGGTCAGCGGCGAGATATTCTAGGGCGTGTTGAAATGATGATGGAGTTGGTTCGGTTAAGAAGTTATCCTGAACGAGGCAGGCGAGACCTTCTTCGGTGGGGAGATAGTCTTCGGATATGGGGATATTGTTGTATTGGCCGTTGACTGCTCGAATGATGTGGACGAGTTCGTGGTTAGTAATGCCGTCAAGCGTGAGAAATTGGAGGTGAAGGTATTTGCTAAGTTTTAGGACGTGTTTTTCATGGTCGGGACGTCCTTGAAAACCGTGCTCGTCGACTATTTTTACGGTGTAATCGATATTGAGGTCGGATAATTTACGCCTCATGAGGTCTGCATATTCATAGGCTGTGCCGTTTTGCTGGACTGGAATAGAAGAAATTAGTTCTTTGGCGAAGTCGATATCCTCTTGCCTGAATTTTACGTCAAAGAACTCAGCGGCGGAATGTGTAATAGCTTCGCTGTCTTGGCGAAGTAGGGCATCGATGAGGGTTTTTCCTTTAGGAGAGTCATTGATAAAGGTATTGATAGTTTCTGAGCTCCAGTCGTATTGAAGTTGCGGGGAGTAGTCCTTTTGGTTGAAAAAGCGTTCTTTTTCGGTTGCGAGATTTGTTGGTGTAATGACTTTAAGATATGATGACATGAATTTATTATATAACGGGAGGTGACTATATCAACATAAAATAAACCCCAAAGGGGTTTATTTTATGTTGGCGGAGGGTGGGAGAAAAGTTTTCCTCCTGCCCCTCCTTCAAAATGCCGTCAAGTGAGCAAGCTCCCTTGCCCGCATTTTGGCGGGGCTTGAGGGTAAAACTTCGCACAAAACAACCCCTAAATACGTTAGAAATGAAGCCTTTGTCAGAGAAGTATATCAAGAAATAGAGAGATGGGAAAAAGAACTAGGTGGACTATATCAAGAAAGGCTCTTACAGAGAAACTATGTTTAATATATGGCTAGTAGTGATTCTAACTAGGGGGAGTTAGGAATACAGCAGAAATACAGCAGAAATACAGCACTAATAGGCTAGCGGTCTATATAGGCTAGGTGCATGACCGACCTATCAGCCAAACTGACCCGTTCGATAATTCTGTCATTCTGTCTGTTTTGTCGCTCATTACGGCTCTCGGAGTGTTATTCTCGCCCCGCTGAACTCTGTGGCTATTTCCTTGACTGGTCATTTTCAAGGCTAAAAATCTGTGCCAGTTTTTATTTTATAATCAAGTTATGGCTAGAAAAAGTATGTATCGTCAAGACCTTGCCGACAAGATTGTGGAATTGGTCGGTCAAGGTTATTGCCTGAAGGATGTGGCTTATTTTTGTGGCTTGTCTGACCGAACTATCTTGCGGTGGCGAGAAACGCACCTAGACTTTAACGAGGCTTTTGTGAAGGCTACCCAGCGGAGCGTAGAAAACATCGAAGCGATTAAACGGCTCGGACATCGTACTTACAAGAGAAAAACGTATATTTCCCCGATTTACGGACAGAAGCCCATCATATCGCCCGTAAATCGCTCACAGGGGCAATTGTCTCGACCGAAGAACCCTACTTGGCTGGGCTTACCGATTCACCCACGACCAATGTCGCCTTACACCAAACGTATTCCGCACTATCTCAATCCAAACACTATGCGTGTGGAATGGGTGGAACGTTGGCGAGGTGGCGAGTTCGTTTTGGGGAGTTGTCGGATGGAGGTGTGGGAGGTAAAACATGAACCTATCATTGACGATAGGTTCATAGGGATAGTAATCTAGTAGTTATTATTACAGATTGTCAATTCTTTGTCGCCACTCATTGATGAAGTTCTTATTGGCATCGGAAAACGTAACATTGTAGAGGAAGGTAATTTGCGTTACTACATTGTCGTATTTATCAATGAATAGAATCCTGAAGATTTGCGATTCACCAGTCGGAGCACCAATTAAATCAGGTTTTACATAGTAGCTTTGATTGATGGAAAACTCGCCAGTCTTCTCATCGACAGTGTCCGTGAACGCGTTGGTTGACCCATCCCACACTTCCATACGGACAACATCCTTCGTGTTATATCTACCTGTAATTTTTGCATCACAAAATGCCGCACCGTAATCTGGATAGTGAGTTTGCCCTTTTATAATATTATATTTTTTGCTCATATCAACATAACTATCGTAATATTTACCATCAGCGGTAATCAGCCTTGCCGAATTGTCAAACTGATAATCATAACGAAATTCACAACTCTGTTCTAAAAAGGCGGCAATGGTAGTTTTGCCAGTTTTGTCGGTTTCTTTATTGCGAATTTCCACATTGTTATTGAGTATTACCGTTTCGCCGTCTTGACCCTCATTGTCTTTATGGCAAAATGATTCACCACTCTCTAGATGGTACATTATGGCATATCGACGAGGGTTTTCGCTATATTTTGCCACACCGCCATCGCAGGTTGCGTGTGTATAAACATAAACAGTATGATTAAACGTTTTTGCCTCTTTGATTTCACCAGTCAACAGTTCCTCTACGACCACTCTATACTCCGTGCCATCTGGGTCAGTAAAATCTGGACGTGTATATGCTCCATCTGTGCCACCTTTCGGGAATTTACCATTATTTTTTTTCAGAAAACCATCCATCAACTCTGTTACGGTATTTACAATATCGGCCTTACGTGTATTGTCTGCACGTTCTATAGCAATGGGTCGCATGATGGATGACAACACTGCATCCAATAGCAAAAGTACGACTATCGCTACTGTCGCTATTATCAGTATCTTGACAGGAGCTCTTAATGGAGTTTTAGATGATTGCCGATGTTTTTGCATTCTCTTTGATTGAACCATGTCACTTTGCTTTCCTGATGGTCTATCTGATTTCGTTTTAGTAGCGGCAGTTGAACTTGCCGCTTTGTGACTTTTTGTCATATGTAGTGTTCCAAAAATTAAGTTGACTTCTTCCGTGTTCAATGGCATTAATAAAAACAGCCCTTGAGCAGGCTGTTCACACTTTTCGCTACCAAGTCAGACTTGATGCTAGCACAAGGGCTGTTCTCATCGTCTGACAAGGATAGTTTCTCGCTATTCCTTTGGTAGTTTTTGAAAAATGTGAACAATACTATTATATCATAAAAACTTGGAATGTTTTATAACTGGAGTTATAATCGCTATATGGAAAAGAACTTGGAACGGCAGGCGGAGCTGGAAGAATGCGACTTGGACGCTGACCTTGTTGATCCAGCGTTCGCTAATGATAACTGGTTTTGATTGACTTTGTAGAATTGCCGCCTAGAAGCTCCGTACAGGGGCTTATTTTGTGAAAATGGAAAACATATACCAGTTGAGACCGAGAGTCGTCTTCAAAACGCTTAAAATGCCGTCTGACGGCGATTACAGAGGCGTGAGACTATTTGGTATCTAGACGAATTCCAAAATATCATATATGATGATATTAAGTTAAAGTGAACCCATCTATTAAGGAGGTTAGGTAGAGTTCACAAGAAGACACCTGAAAATCCAGTGTACATCTTGACTGCGAACTGGTCTATGTAAACGCAGTGACTGAAGGAACTTTTGGGATGTCTCTAATTTCCTTGTCTGCTCCTAGTAGTCCATCTTCAAGTGAACAACTAGATGAGCACGCACGTGACATTGCTATGTTTGCGTATCGGCTTTGGAAAAAGGCACAAAAATAAAAATAAGAGTTATAATTCATAAAATTGGACAAAATTACAGAAAAATGTCAAAATATTATACTCTCGCGAATAGAGTCGTGGGCTGTTTATAGGTAATCTGTAAGCCTAGTCCAAGCAGTCCGCAACTGTATTCGGGAAAGGCAAAAATGAGTACTATTGATGGTAGTGCAAATATTTGGGCAATTACGACCTGTAGGGTATCAACCCCTGAACAAAAAGAAAACCACAGTCTAGACAATCAGGCAAAATCCGTCTTGGCTGCTGCTGAAAAACTAGGAGCGTATATTCCTCCTGATGGACAATGGAGTGGCGATGCGTCCAGCAAATGCGGCAAGAACATCCATCGTAAGGATATTCAAGAGATGCTTGAATATTGTAAAAGACATAAACGAGTTAAGTATCTTCTAGTGTCATCGCCTGACCGTTTTATGCGTTCTATTGACGAAGCCTTACATTTTGAGGTTGAATTTCGATTGATCGGGGTAACGGTTTACTATACTGATGATCCAGAACTGAATGGGGCTAATGTTGCGACAAAACTTCGCAAACTTATGAAATACTATGAAGCAGAGGCTAGTAACGAAGAGCGTATTCGCAAAGGGTTAGAGACTCACAAAAATGCCTTAAACGAAGGTCGTTTGCCCTGTTGCCCGAAATTTGGATATAAGAAAACATTTACTTCTGGTATCCACGATGTCAATGATGACTGTGGCGTAGGAGCATTATTGGGTGATATTTTATCACGTATCGCATCTGGAGTAATCACTCCGACAGAAGGTATGAACGAGATGAACGCTGGTGAATATATTTCTAACGGTAAACGTAAACCATTTAAGATGGATAAGTGGAAAAAATCATTAGCGACCCTTATTACGCAGGATATGTTGTAGGTAGCAAACAGGTAAAGGTTGTCAATCCGAATGGATTACACAAGCCACTTATTACAAAAGAACAGCATGAAAAGATTTTGGAAATTCTTCGTGGTCGGAAAAATTGTCATGGTGCTCCACGTAAGAATGGTAATCCTCACTTCCCACTGAGTCGTATCATGCTGTGTGAAGAATGTCATAAAGCAGAAATCGCACTTGGCAATACTGGCAGGCATGACCACAGTAAATTTTGTGGATATACCAACAATAACGGTAATGGAAAGTATTATGACAAATACGAATGTCGTAAATGTCATAAACGCATTTCTCGTGAATATGCTCATAAAGCCGTGCGGGAGCACATTGCGAGTTTTGACTTAACCGAGGATGGCAGGAAGCGTATTATTCGGCAATTGGAGATTGTCTGGAAGGACGAAGAACACAACCGCAAGACAACAATTATTCAACTTAAACAACGGATGACGAACTTGAACAAACAAAAAGAAGGACAGGTAGAGGCTCTATGTAGGTGTAGCGATGATGAAATTAAGCACGAACTTGAAGGAGCGATTAAACGAACAAGGGAGACATTAAAAAAGACCGAGGATGAATTAAACGAGTTAGAAAATAGCAACGATGCCGAAAAGCAGGGGTTTATGGAATTTGCGTTGGACTTTGTTGACAATTTGGCGAAACGTTTCTTTGACCTATCTCTTGATGATATGCGAAAGTGCGAACTTTTAATGCTTCCTAGTGGATTTATGGTTGGTGCGGATGAAAAAGTTCGCACTCCCGAAACCAGCCCATTTTATAGGGGTAGAACCACCAAAAAAGACCTTCCTAACACAGAAAAGTCTCTTATGGCGGAGGGTGGGAGATTCGAACTCCCGCTCCAGGTCTCCCCAGACTAACGATTTAGCAAACCGTCCCCTTCAGCCACTTGGGTAACCCTCCGTATGAGTATATTATAGCATGAATTTGGAGAAAGTTGTTAATTCCCCGCTATATTATATGGAGTGTGTTATAATGTGCTTATGGTGAGTCAAACTAAAGACGTGATTACTTGGGAGGCAGAAGAGTATATCGTACGCGAGAAGAATACTTGGTGGTATGTGGGTTTGGTGGCAGTGAGTCTAGTATTGGTGGGGTTAGCGGTATTGGCACAGGCGTGGACATTTTTGGCGGTAATTGTTTTGAGTGTGGTAGCGTTGCTGGTTTATACTTTGAGGCCGCCGCGGATGTTGCAGTATACTTTAACAAACAAGGGTTTGAGCGAGGGGGAGAAATTATATGATTATTCGGAGTTTAAGGCGTTTGGAATTTTGCGTGAGGGTAATCATTTTGCGATTGTATTGACGCCACGAAAGCGGTTTTCGCCACGAGTGACGGTATTCTTCCCTCAGTCGCAAGGTGAGGCGATTGTTGATGCGTTTGGTGCGAGGTTGCCGATGGAAGAAGTAAAATTAGATTTGTTAGATAAGTTAATAAAGTTCTTGCGTATTTGAAAATGGTTGTGTTATAATAGATAATATACGTTATGTAATATAAGGTAACAATAAAGAAGGTGGGCAATATATGAACCAAAACCGTAATAAAGACAACGATCTGCAACGAGCAATCGACGAGATTACCCAGAAGGGTGGCTCAAATAATCCGAAGCCAGCTGCGGCTGCGCCATCTAGCCAACCACCAGTTGGCATGATGCCACCAAGCCAGGCTCCAGCTGCGGCTGCGCCGGCAATGAAGTTGCCAACGAATCCGATGCCACAGCCACAAATGGCAGCTCCGACGATGGGTATGAGCGCAGGCTTTGGTCGTGCGATGAGCTATGGTGCGGATATTTCGAAAGTTAAGGAAGCGGCGCTTAAAGAGCTCTTCCCGATCATGGACCGGGTAGAAGTTGAGCCAGAAAAACGCTTCTTGTTGTACCAGGAAATGTTGAATACGATGCGTGATAAGGCGGTGATTGCTCCAGCTTATGAGGCAGCACGGCAGATTCGTGACGATAAGGTAAGGGCTGATTCCCTGCTTTACCTCATCAATAGTATTGATGAGATGAGCTTGTAGCCAAGCGAAGAAAAGACTCCCGTGAGGGAGTCTTTTTGTGCCCATGAATCTACTAGCTAAGTTGGTGAATCTTTACTACGAGACGAAAAGTGGTAAAAAGGCGGCAACACCATATACCCACTACGGACAAAAGCCAATGGTAACTGTACTATGGTGGTGGCGCCGTTATTCTTTGGCGTCGTTTGGCGCACGATAAGATTGATACTCTGAACTGACGTTATTGTAGATAATATTGTAGTCGTTAGGGTTATAGCCAAGTTCTTCGATTTTTTGAAGGGCGATTTTATGACTGTTGCCGGAAGCGTCATTGATAATGAGGCGGAATTGGTTGTTTTCGTATGAGTAGTTTATGGTATATTGTGTGTGTTCTGCATAGTTATTACTAAAATATTCAACTTGGATGGGTAGGTATTTGAGGATTGGGTATTTAGAGATGAGCTGCTTGGTCTCTTCTGGCCCGGTGTACTCGTAAATAATTTCATAGTCATTAATGTTTTGACCACTGCTCTTTAAGTATTCTATCGCTTCATTTTGGTAAACGCCGACGTTGTCGGTGATTTTGATGCAGAAGTTGGACCTGCAGCCGTCAAAAATGCCATAGTCGATGCGATAATTAGTAAAATCGTAGCCGCGATCGCGATCGGTATTTTGGTAGGGGAGGACTTGGATAATTGGATACTTGGCAATATATTCGTCGCTGCCTAATTGGTATGCGGCGTCATAGACGGCTTGACGGCGGCCGGATTCGTTGGGGTTATTATCATAATAAGTAGAATTTTCTTCGGTAGGTTCGAGTGCGATATAAAGATGCGATTCTTGATCGGCGATTAGTTCGATAGGCAATGCCTGAGAAATAAAACCGTCAGCGGAGATTTCGGCGGTGTAAGATCCGGGATAGTATTTGACGGTCTCTTTGGTTTTGAATTGATGTCCATCTATAGAGACAGTGGCGTTGATTGGGGCGACGACGATATCGAGGGCGGCGGTCTTTTGAAGATTGATGACCATTAGAATGATTGCGAGGATAATAAGACCGCAAAATCCTACGATAGAGAGGATAAAAAGGTTCTTGCGGTTATGCGCGTAGCTTTCTTCAGAATAAGTTATACTTGGTGGCATGCTTTTTCTCCTAATTTATGTTTCGTTGGCCGGGGTTTTACCTGTGAAGCGAAAGATATTATAATCGCCGCGCCAGTCGCTGAAATAAACGCCAGGGTTAAATTCACCGGTACGGCTGCCGATGGAGGCCGATGCGATGCCCTCCGTTCCGTCGTCGCGTTTAACGTACATCATGATATGGCCGTTAAGTACCATAATATCGCCGGGTTGCATGTTAGAGGTGTTATGTTCGTTGGGAATTTCTTGGTAGAGTTCGGGATGTTGGCGAAAATAGACTAACTGCTTGTTAGTGTTGCCTATTTCTACGTTTGGGTCAGCTTTGGCATAGCGAATGACTGTGGCGACGAAACGGTCGCAGCTACAACCCGGTACAGGTATGCCTCCACCGACGTCGCCAGTGCCAACTTCTGCCATGGCGGTTTTGTATTCTGGTTTTGCGTTGCAACCGTGTCCAGTTTCTGGCCAGGCGAGCTGTAAGGCAACCTCATTAAGGCTATTACTCCCACAAATTCCGGCAATAGCGGCATATTGAGTATAGGCTCCAGGGCGCTTACTAGTGGCGCTGGAATCATATACTCCGTCTGCGACATACATACCGCCCCAACGTGGGTCCATGTTGGGGCTAGTAGGGTCGCGCCGTTCGTCGAACATGTTCATAACATAAGGTGAACCTTCACCGTTTTGGGCTTCTTCTTGCGAAAATCCCATGGCGACAGCCTTATCGATGTATTTTTGTGCCGTGCCATTGTATCGGAAGAACATGCGTTTAATTCCCTCTGGCGTAGTGAGATCTAGTCCTTTGCCATAACTATCATGAATAAAACCGGCGGTGAGTTTGGTTTGACGGAGGAATTCGGCATCGCTGATAGAGTCGGCGGGAGGAAATACGATGCCGTGGCCGTATAACTGATAGACGCCTTGACCATTGCTTGGGTTGTAGCGGCGAAGACTGGTCTCGCGATAGTGGATGACGGCCAGCAGGCGCCAATCGAAGCCATAAGGTTGAGCAGCTTCTTCATAAAAAGGGCGATTGGCTTCAATGGCGGCTAGGTCGGCTTCGCTAAAGACGTTGACACCAGCATAGTTTTGGCCATTGGCGGCAGGACCGTTAGGGCTGCAGTTGTCGCTTGAACCGCCAGACGGATTATAGTAGTAGACGCCATAAGCGTACAGTTCATCAAGAGTTGTGTCGGTTAATCCAAGCGCTTGCTGGGGGGGGGGGCGATTAGAAGGAAAGTGAGAACGCAGGCGATAAGGTGCACAAAAAATTGACCAAGATTAAATTGAGCAACTTTCCCACTTTTCATTATTACTATAATAAGTTTTGGATGGAGAGTTGTCAAGAAAAAGCAGCTCCCTAAGGAGCTGCTTTCGACGACTCTGCGGTCTAGTACATACCACCCATGTCTGGAGCTGCAGGAGCTTGCTTTTCTGGAATGTCGACGATGAGAGCGCCCATGGTAATAGCGGTAGCAGCAATGCTAGTTGCGCTTTGGACGGCTTCTTTGGTGACTTTCGCAGGATCAATGACGCCAGCTTTCTTCAGGTCGACGAGACCTTTCTCTGGGGTCATGACGTTAATTCCCTGACCAGGTTTTGCCTTCTCGACTTCGGCGAGTAGGGCCTGGCTATTCAATCCAGCATTTTCCATGATATGGATGAATGGAGCTTGGAGGGCACGCTTGACGATTTTGGCACCGTCAGTGTCGGCTTTGAGATTGCCGGCGAGGTTGACGAGAGTGACGCCACCGCCGGTGACGATACCTTCAGCGAGAGCGGCTTTCGTAGCAGCGACAGCGTCGTCGACGCGATATTTTTTCTCGTCGATTTCGGTTTCGCTGGCACCACCGACTTTGATAACGGCAACTTTGCCAAGGAGTGCGGCAGCACGCTTCTCGAGTTCCTCGCGCTCGTAATCAGACTTGGCGAGCCCCGCTTGGCTCTGGATAAGCTCAATGCGGCTTGCGACGGCTTTTTGGTTGCCGGCGCCCTTGATAATGGTGGTCTCGTCTTTAGTCGCGATGATTTTTGCGGCGGAGCCAAGGACTTCCATGCCAGATTCTTCAAGTTTCATGCCTTTATCAGCGGAGACGACGGTCGCATCGGTTAAGATAGCGATGTCTTCCATGATTTCCTTGCGGCGGTCGCCGAAGGATGGAGCTTTCAGGACGAGGGTGTTAAAGACGCCTTTGAGCTTGTTGAGGACGAGGACGGAAAGTGCTTCGCCTTCGACTTCTTCGGCAATAATTACAAGGTCTTTGCGACCGGCTTGGGCGCATTGTTCGAGGAGCGGTAATAGTTCCTGAGCGCTGCTGATTTTCTTGTCAGTGACAAGGATGAGCGGCTTTTCGAAGACGGCTTCTTGGCGGTTGGTGTCGGTAATGAAGAATGGTGAAGAAAAACCCTTGTCGTAGGTAAAACCTTCGACGATTTCTTGTTCCATCTCGAGACCTTGTCCCTGTTCGACGGTGACGACGCCGTCTTTACCGATTTTGCTAATAACGTCGGCGATCATTTTGCCTATTTCGGCGTCGCCAGCAGAGATGGAAGCGACTTCGGCGACCTTGCTGTCATTACCTTCGATTTTCTCGGCAGATTTTTCGATGCCCTTGATAATTTCGGCGCCAGCGTCTTCGATTCCCTTGCGAAGTTCCATTGGATTTACGCCGGCAGCGATAAGTTTGTTCGCTTCGGCGAGAATGTTATAAGTTAAGACCGTGACGGTAGTGGTACCATCGCCGGCGACTTTGTTGAGCTTTTGAGCGGCGGTCTTGATGAGCTTGGCGCCGATAGCTTCGCCAAGGTTTTCTTCGTCGCTAGGAAGTTCGACGGCCTCGGCGACAGTGACGCCGTCATGGGTAATGGTTGGGGCGCCGTAGGATTTTTCGATAACGACGTTCTGACCTTTAGGGCCGAAAGTGACTTTGACGGCGTCGTAGAGTTGTTTAGCGCCGCTTAGGACTTTGTCGCGGGCTTCAGATGTATAAAAGATTTTTTTTGCCATTGTGATTCCTTTCTATAATGTTGCGAGGACGTCTTCCTCTTTGACGATAATGTAGTCAGCATCTTCGACTTTGATGTCGGTAGTTGAGTAGTTTTTGTAGACGATTTTGTCGCCAACTTTGACGGTTTTGACATCAGGGCCGATGGACTCGACGACGGCGTAAGCAGGCTTTTCTTTGGCTTCACCGAGAAGGATGCCGGATTTAGTCTGGGTCATCGCCTCTTCTTTGACGGCGACGATGCGATCTTGTAATGGTTTTAACTTCATATTAACTCCTTTTGTACCTCTATGATAGCGCAGGTATTTGGCACTGTCAATAGTTGAGTGCTAAAAATGGAGATTTATAGCATTGGATGGAGTTGACAACTATAAAAATGCTACTATTTATATAGTATAATGAGATTATGAGTTTGAAGAGTACAGTGGAGAAGATTCCGGGGTATAATTCCCTGGTGAAACCGTTGCATTATTTGCAAGCGGTGCGGGCGGCGAAGAAGTTTGATTATCCGGCAAAAGATCTGAGAGTGATTGCGGTGACGGGGACGAATGGCAAGACGACGACGAGCTTCATGATTTGGAAGATGTTGAACACGGCGGGGCATAAGGCGGGGTTACTGACGACAGTGGGGTGGAGTGAGGACGGCGAGACGCTGCATCAGCAGATGGAACATATGACGACAGAACGGGTCGAGGTACTGAACGAGCGGATGGCGAAAGCAAGAGAAGCGGGAGTGGAGTTTTTGGTATTAGAGGTAACTTCGCATGCGCTGAGTCAGTATCGGACGTATGGGGTGCCGATTGAGGTGGCGGTACTAACGAATGTGACGCCGGAGCATTTGGATTATCATAAGACGTTTGAAAATTACCGGAAGGCGAAGGGGCGATTGTTCAAGGGAGCGAAAAATAGCGTAATAAATGCGGATGATGATAGTGCGGAGTGGTTTACGGAAGTTGCTAAGAAAAATGCGTCTGGTGAGATAATTACGTATGGTATTGAGAATGGTGATTTGCGGGCTACAGAGATAGAGTTGGGGGCGGATGGTGTTCGATATTCGTGTGGTGATATAAAGGTGCGGACGCAGATTCCAGGAAAGTTTAATGTTTATAATTCCCTGGCGGCAGTGGCGGCGGGAAAATGCGTGGGGTTGAGCCCGGCGGAGATTGCGAATGGGATTTCTGCTTTAGAGTCGGTTGAGGGGCGGATGACGCGGATATGTGAGGGGCAAGACTTTGAGGTGATTGTGGATTACGCACATCAGCCGGATGCGTTGGAGAAAGTGTTTGTGAGCGTGGGGCATGGAACAGGGTTTAAGGGTAAGATCATTGTGTTGCATGGAGGTGCGGGGCGACGTGATCATGCGACGCGGGAGCCACGAGGTGAGATTTTGGGGCGCGAGAGCGATATTGTGATTATTACGGAAGACGATACGCGAGATGAGGATCCGCAGGAGATTGCGCAGATGTTTGTCGATGGGGCGGTGAAGACTGGGAAGACGTTGGATAAAGATTTGTTTGTTGAGTTGGACCGGGAAAAGGCGATTCGGAAAGCGATTGGGATGGCAAAGGCTGGAGATTTGGTGTTGATTCTGGGTAAGGGGCATGAGAAGACGATTTTGCGGGGGGATAAGGCGGTGCCGTTTGAGGATATTAAGGTGGCGGAGAAGGTGTTGAAGGAGAAGTAGTGTTTCATAATCTTTCTAGTTAACCCGGCTATATTACTCTAGCTATACTTTCTGGAATGGGAGCCTCGCGCTAGGATGAGGGTTTGAGTTTTACCTGACGGTCGCAAGAGTTCCACGGACATAACCGTGCTGACTTTTGCTAAAACTCAAACCCTCATCTTTGGCTTGGCTCTTTTATATTCCAGAAAGTATAGCTAGAGTAATATAGACTACTTAAATAAGGATTATAAAACACCAAGCTATCTCTGTTGAGATGAGATTGAACTAGTAATACGGGAACAAGTTGGGTCAGCGGCAGCGGAGGGAAAGCCCGTTATAACGCGGTCCGCTATAGGATGTTCCAGAACTAGTAGGATGAGAGTATAAAACATAAGTAGTATTAGACGAATGAGAGACTCGAGATCGCATGGTCACCTCATATCCGACGTGGCTGATTTGTCCGCCATCGAGCTGCAACCATCCACTACGGACAAAAGCCAATGGTAACTGTACTATGGTGGTGGCGCAATAAATAGTGTGGAGCAAGAAATATCTCAGGCCTAAGCCCGAGATACGTTTAGAGGTGGCGATAGATGATATTAGCAATACCGTAAGAATTGCTATTGACTATGATAGCTTGTTCTCCAGATCCGCTAATAATATTAGAGAGTTGCGCAATGGCTTCATCTTTGCCGCTGCTTATCGGTATAATATCGAGGAAGCCGTAAAACCGTTCTGTACTGGCGCCGCTTGGCAACGTGCTAAAATCGGTGCCGATTTGTGATAGGACTTTGACGGGCCAGTCTTGCGTCTCGATGTGACTTTTGCATGAACGGAAACGTGGTTCAGTTTTGAACCACAGACGAAGTTTAATGGCAGTTTCCGTGAGCATAAGCTCAATGCTGCAGCGGTAAGGGCTATAGCTGATCGGTGTAGCTCGGTCGCAGACGAGGCTTTGGATTTGACGAATCAGGCTGCGACTTAGCTCGTTAATATGAACTAACTCATTTTGATTAGAAAAAATCGCGCCGCCATTGTCTGTGATGATATAGTCGACTAGGCTTTGCCAGTTGGGTAAGATTTGGTCGAGAACGGCGTGATTGTGTCCGGTTACAATAACGAAAAGATTGCCGGCGTTACGCCAGTTTTTGACGGCACGTAAATTCTCTTCGAAGATGAGTGGGTCTTCTTGCTTGAGAGTGCTGTCGAAATCGCTGCAAAGGATCATTCATAATCACCTCCTTGTGAAGTTACTCCCATTCCCTATTGCTATTTATTATAACACGAGATTATTTAGTAGCGGCGGGAGTAGCCTCAGGGTCGTAATTTGCGATACCTTCGGAGATAGTTGCAGGAGAGATATTGAGGGCGGTGGCAATAGCGGCGGCGCAGGCCATATAAGAAATTACGGGTTCACCGGTCAAGAAGCTAGCAACGGTGAAAGATTGACGGCCACAGACGAGGCTGGCTTCAGCGCCTTTGCGGTAAAGTTTGGAGAAATCAATGCGCATGTCGGAGTCGGAAGAGGCGCCGTAGGTGATAGTTTCGTTTTTACCGCGGAAGTTGGAAAAATCAGGGTAATGTGCGTCGTCGCGATTGAGAACGACAACCTCGGGGTTCATACGGAAAAGGGTGGATTTGGCGTTGAGGTAACCTGTGACATCCATGTCGTTTAGGCTAGAAGGAATAAAATCGGTTAGGGCGGCGACATAGATGGGGAGGCCAGAGAAGGTTTCGCGATCCAGAGCGGCAGCTGGAGTGGTAATAATAGCATAAGTAGCTTTCGCCTTCCAAGCGTCGTTGAGGAATTTATGGAGGACGGAGGCTTTGACGTCATTGTCCGAGGCAAGAATGGCAACTGGTTGGTTTGCGGCGCGTAAGATTTCGTGGACATAGTGCGCGACGGTGGATTTGCCGGTAGAGCCGGTGATACAAATTAGGCGAAGGTCGCGAGCAGGATGACCATAGTAAGCAGCAAGTAGTTTGACCTTCGCTCGCTCGAGGCGAAGCCGTTTGTGATTCTTCCCCGAATTCTTATTACCTTCCATGATGACTCTATTGTAGCATGTTTTTTTGGTTTGGGGTGAAAAAAGTATTGGTCAGATGAGAAAAATGTGGTACAATATAAGTGTTGCGAATCTTCGCAATGCTCATTTTCATTTCAGGTGGATACGAAAGCGCTTGTCGCAGACTTATCCACATTTGCACCCGTAGCTCAGCTGGATAGAGCGTTGGCTTGCGGAGCCAAAGGTCGTAGGTTCGAATCCTGTCGGGTGTACCAAAATTTGGGTTAAAATCGGTTATTTTCGTTTTTCGGGTTTTCGCTCGTCTGGAGACGCGCTTCAACCCCTCAAATTCGAAAATCCCTCGGTTTTATCACCAAATTTTTTGTTGGTAAGATGCGCTTCGCTAGATAGAAGCCGAAATCCTGTCGGGTGTTTTATTAAGGTGCGATGACAGTGATTTTATAGAGGTGATTTTGATTCCAACTTGTACAGGCCGTACAATTTCATTTGGCTTTTGTCCGTAGTCATGCGGTATATGTTCGCGATGGTAAACTATGGGACTTGGGTCAGTACGGGGTCTACTGGTTGCGTACGGTAGTCTCGTCTACCAACGCTCACGATTTGTGGTTTAATTCTATCAACGTCATTCCGTCGTACAACGACTACCGTTGGTATGGTTTCCCCCTCCGCTGCCTCTACCCAGGTAGTGCCTAATGGAGGAAAGTGTGGTATGATTGAAGTATGTTTGGGAGGTTGAAGCCAGTGAAACCAAGTAATAGCCGAAGTATTGACGGGATGAGAAGTCCGCGGGCGGTTGAAGGTGATTCGGCGGTGTTGGATGCGCAGGCTTTGCCTTGGATGGAGGAAGAGCCGAAGCCGAAGGCGGTGGTGGGCGACGCGAAGTCGGATGAGGAGCAGTTAAAGGCAGCGCAACGGCAGAACCGGATTATCAATTTCTTTAATGCTGATCAGGTAGTGACGGTGACGCCGGAAGAGATTGTGGGGCTGGACTCGAAGAATTTGAAGGAGTTGAAACGCGAACGGATTAATAACCTGCGGCGGGCGGCGATGGAAGCGGAGGAGCCGAAAGCGAGTGCACGACAGCGGGGGGCGTTTCTGCGGCGGTTGGCGCAAGATGAGATTTCTTTGGAGGATGAGGCTGAATTCTTGATGCTGATTCGAGATCCGTTGAACGATCCGGAAATTGGGCCGGAGAGGATGTTTGAGATGATTACTCGCGACCCGCGACAGACGCAAATTTTGGCGATGGTAACGGGGCTAAACGCGTCAAATTGGCAAAAAGTTGACCAGGCGGCGATGACGAAGATTCTCAGGACAGAGCAAAGAGTAGGAGACCTTCGGACGCCAGTGGGGTTCAAGAAGTTAAGGCAGCATTTCCTAAAAGGGATTCGGCCGAAGGCGAAAGAGCAGGTTTATCGGCGGTATGTGCAGTCAATGAACGAGTTGGAACGGACGCTGTATGGTGAGCGGCTGGATTATTACTTGCAGTTTGAGCAGATGAGAAAAGAGGCGCTGAGTGATGCGGAGGCGGATGGTGTGATTGAGGCGGCGCCAGAGCGGAAACGAGTGAAGATTGAACCGGTGACGGCGGAGCGAGCTGGAGAGATGTTGGGGCGGGCGGTGATTGATGGTGACCCGTGGCGAGGGGGTAATTTGGAGCGGCATCTTAGCACACACAATCTCGCGGTGGCGAAGTTGGGGCCGGCATATGAAGTAAAGATGGGGGCGGAGCGAGTGTATTTATCGAAGGTATTCCAGGTTGGAAATGGGGTAATGGGAGTGATGGCGTATGTGCCGGAGCGGGATAGTTATCGAGTACGGTCGTTTTATAAGGAGAATAATCAAGCGTTGTGGCGGTATTTGCCAGATTATATCCGACGGGGAGATGGCGGGATTGATCGATTTTGTTATGGATATGGCGAGGAGTCGGTGACTTTGCCATTGGAGCTGCAGGAAGCGTTGGTGAAGATTGAGCGCGAACATGGTGTAATGTCGCTCACGGCAAATAGTGCAGCGTATGAGCCAGAGTTTTTCTTGACCGGGACGGCGCATGCGTATGAGACTTTGCAGGAGTATCAGACGTTGTGGAGTTATGGACGGATGAAAGGTGATTATTATACGCAGGTGTCGCGCGATGCGATTAATCATGATTTTGGTTTGAATGGTTTAAGTCAGAAAAAGGCGCCGTATACGTTGAGTATTGATTATAATCGGGCGCCGGATTTTGAGCAGCAAGTGGTGGAGTTTGAGCTAGATACGGTTGATGCGGGGCGGGTGACGGCGGAAGGATTTTTGTCGCATGACGGACAATATAATTGGCTGTTTTGTCGTGATGCGAAAGGGCGAGCGTGGGTGGAGTACGTCGAGGCAGTGTCGCCATTGACATCGACGGGACTAAGGCGCGATTGGGCGGTGATGGGTGATTTTGCAACGAAATTGTATGAGCATAGTGCGCAGGCGGGGATTTATGGAGACCGGAATGATACGCGTGGGGCGAGACAGTGTATGTGGAATAATTATCTGAGTAATATTCCGTTGATACATGAGTATGTGAAGAGAGGCTAGTTCTCGGAGCGAGCTACGGCGTTGAAGGCTGTACTGCTCAGTCGACGTACGCTAAGTACGTCTCCTTCTGCGGTTCGCCTTCGCCTTGTATCTCATCTCCGATAACGTCGCCCCAGTTGACGCCACTCGGATAAAGTTTATGGTATAATTATAACAATGGGATTTTGGAATCGGAATAGAGGTGGGGAGAGTGCTGCTGAGTCACTGGCGGCTGATACTGGTAATGCTTGGCAGGAGATGGCGGCGACGGTGACATTGGAGCGCGAACAGGCAGAAAGAGCGCAACGGTCGCTGGAACGGCAGCAACGGAAGATTATTGGATATTTCGTAAACGGAAGCGAGGATCGGTATTTGGTGGCGCCAGATGTAGAGGTGGATGCAGGGACGCGACTTGATTTTATACGGGAAATTGGGGGCGGAAAGATTACAAAGCGGGATGAAGAAGCGATGCTGATGAGATTGCGCGGGCCGATTGACCGACCAGAACGAGGCATGGGTGCGGGAGCGATTTTTGAAAAAGTGGCGCAAGATCCGTGGCAGTTGCAATTATTGTCGCTCGCGACTGGAGATGGGTTGCGTGAGGGTGATGTCGGGACTGGTGCGAGCGCAGTAGCGCGGTTAGTGAATTATCAGACGCCGGAGGCAGATTTTCGGACGCCGGTGGGATTTGCGCAGAAAAGAGAGGAAATGCTGGAGTATATTAGGCCGCAGGTGAATCAGGTGACCTATGAAAAATATGAAGAGTCGATGGATGCGCTAGAGAAGAATTTGTATGGTAAGCGGTTTGAGTATTATCAGGCGTTTGAGGGGCTACGTGATGAGGCGGAGGAGCTGAGAAAGTCGGAGGCGCCAACGGAGAGGTTGGTACGAAGGCAGGAGACTTATAGATTAGGAGAGGAACAGAGGCGAGAGTTATTAAGGCGGGCGCAAGTGGATGGCGACTGGTGGTATGAGCAGGGTGTAAATTATCAATTGACGCCGACGATTTTGGAAGCAGAGGGGTTGGGGCCGAATTATGTGACAAATGTGGAAGGGCGCGAGATTGCGTTGTCGGATATTTTTGAACTGCCGGGCGGGCGGTCAGCAGTGGAGGCATATATACCGACGGAAGATGGAGTGAAAGTACGGTCATATTATCGGAGCAATTCGCAAGGGGTGTGGCGGTATTTGCCAGATTATATCCGAGATGTTCGGGGGGGGGGGTCAATTAAATGGTATGGTAAGGGTAGAGGCGAAGAGTCGTTGACTTTGCCGTATGAATTGCAAGAGTCGCTCGCGACGATTGAAGCTAATGCAGGAAGGCGACCGAGCAATACGTTGAGTGCGAATCCGTACTTTTTGTTTGCGGGAGCGGCGAAGGCGTACAATTCTAAGGAAGAATATCAGCATTGTTTGGCGGCGGGGCAAATGCGAGGTGATTATTATCGGGAAGTGGCGGCAGTACCACAAAATACGGAGTTTGGGGCAATTGGGTTATCAAAACAGCGCCCGGAATCGGTCGTGGCGAGCTATGGGAGTAGTCCGGATTTTGAGCATATTGAGGGGCGATATGCGTCGAACTCGGCGCTTGCGGGGGCGACGCAGACGGAGGTGTTTCGGTCGAAAGACGGGAAGAAGAACTGGCTATTTTGTACGGATAGCCAGGGGCGAAGCTATGTGGGCGGGATTGAGGTTAATTCCCCGATTACTTCGACGGGGTTGCGGCAAGAGTGGATGCATGGTGGCGATATGGTGACGCCGCTATATGAATATGAGAGTCAGACGGATGGGTATGGCGACCCGGAGGATGCGAAGCGAAATTATCGAGGCACGTGGAGGTATTATTTGAGCCGGGTGCCGGTGATAAGGGAGTATGTGGAGAGGCGGGGGCGGGGTTTATAATCTCCTAACTCAGTGTTCGTAGATTACCTTAGACTAGTTCTTGGCTTTGGAGCTTCGCGCCAGGATGAGGGTTTGAGTTTTGCCTGACGGCCAGAAAAGTTCCTGGAGCGTAATCCAGCTGACTTTTCTTAAAACTCAAACCCTCATCTTTGGCTTAGCTCTTTTAGACGCCAAGGATTAGTCTAAGGTAATCATAAAAACAACATTAAATAAGGATTATAACCCCCTACCCCACCCCACCTCTGTTGAGATGAGATTGAACTTGTAAACCGTGTACAAGTTGGAATTTACCACT
>CAPFSK010000010.1 GCA_948614045.1 uncultured Candidatus Saccharibacteria bacterium
ACCCGTACCAGCCGTAGCAGTATTATACTGATAGTAGTTGCCTATGAGATAATGCCTTTGTCTAAAATTTATTTTAGACAAAGGCCGATTTTAACCATAAGGGGAATAAAAATGCGCAAGCGCGGAAAACACGTTCCGACTCTTTACTTTTATAAAAAAGTTTGCTATAATTATAGGAATTATGAGTAAAAAAGTTACACAACCAGAAGATTACCGCTATGTGGTCTTCATGGACGAGGCAGCAGGCTTCTCCTTCCTGACCCGTTCGACCGCTAAGAGCGAAGATACTATTAAGTGGGAAGATGGCGCCGAGTATCCTTTGATCAAGGTCCAGATTTCTTCCGCCTCACACCCATTCTTTACCGGCGAAGAGAAGATTATCGATACCGAGGGTCGCGTCGACCGCTTTAAGGCTCGTGCGAAGCGTGCCGAAGCTCTCCGTGCCAGCCTCGCCAACAAGGCGAAGAAGGCCGAGAAAGAGGCCGCCAAAAAGGCAGAAAAAGCTGAGAAATCAGACGCTAGCGCAGAATAGTCTCCATTCTATGCGAAACAGACTCCATTGGAGTCTGTTTTTGTGCTAAAATATGGTAAAGGAGCAAAATGGCAAAAGCAAAACCTACATCTACAAAATCCACAGAATCATCTTCGACTATTAACGTTAGCAAAAAATCCTTAATCGGTCTCATCATTACAGTCGTTGTCTTGATTGCACTTATTGCCGGAGCAATTGGCGGCGCCGCGATTTATTTTTTCGCCAGCCAGACTAAAATGCCTGATTGGGCCGAAACCTACCTTGCCCATATCAAAACCGTCCGCAATCAAACCCCCGCTAACGCAGACGAAAATACTGATGAAGAAGATTCTGAAGCCTTTTGGACCGACTCCGGCGCCAACCCGAAAGTCAGTTTTTACGAATCTAACGACAATTCGCCCATGATGCTCGTCAATTATACCTCCGTCGAGAACAATCTCAGCTACAATTCCGTTGCGGTTTACTCGATTCAAAACGAAGAGATCTATCTTCTGAACTATGAAAATACTAGCTTCTATTATATCTACGATATTGATAGCGAAGAATACAATTTTTATCTGAAGTCCGAAGACCAAAACAAGGACGAAAATACATATATTAATATCGACGATTTTTTTAAAGACCCCGAATCTGAAGAGTCAGAGTATGAAACAACTTGCTCTGCCGACGAAAGTGCCAAAGATTTCTGTGGTGACATTTTCGCCGAAGAGCCGATCGAATTACCAAGTTTCGAGTACAATGACGAAATGAATGACCAGGAACTAGCTGAGGCTATCGCCAGCACTTCTGAGCAAGTCACTACCGAAGCAGAGGCTAAAACTCAGACCGCCGACAAGCTCCAACAATCTGCCACTGCAGCCCAAGAGCGCATCAAGGAAAAAGCAAAAACGCCCGAGTTTTTCCTCGTCGATGGTAAACAAATCCGCTATGGCAAATACGAATCCGTCGGAGACAACCAAGGTACTGGCGAAGCCGATATTACACTCAACCCCGACTCAACCGCCACGTATATATATTACGATTATGACTATGATACGCAGCAAACCATCAAGAGGTTAGTCACTTCTAAGTTCACGGTTCGCGCCATTCAAAATGGAGATGTATTAAGTACTGGCGTAGGTTGCGTCGCCGCTGATGGCGGGCCGTGTTTCAATAGTACTTTCAACGGTCGTACTGCCCTCATTATTGAGCCGGACGGACAATACAAAAAATACCCGCAAGCGTTTTTCGTCACCCACGAAGCCCCCTCTGACCCCAGCCAACGCAGCGAAACCCTACCATATGGCTGCGATTTTGAGCCAGTTATGGCACAAATGTACGGCTGTTACCGTTTTCTTGGCAAATAACTATTGCTTTTTATCAAAAAGTGTGCTATAATGGAATCATATACTATTTAACGAAACAGTCGCAGGAGTTTTCCTGATAAAATCCTGCGGCAAAGTGAAAGGGAAACAAGACATGACTGTCGATGTAGACATGAAAGCTCTTCTTGAGTCTGGTGCTCATTTCGGGCACAAAACCAGCCGTTGGCATCCAAAAATGGCACCATATATCCACAGCAAACGCCAGGGCGGCCACATTATTAACCTCGAAAAAACCGTCGAAGCCCTCGAAAAAGCTCTCCCAGAGCTGACGAAAATTGCTGCGAGCGGCAAAAAGATTCTCTTTGTCGGCACAAAGAAGCAGCTAAAAGACATTACCAAAACTGCCGCTGAGAGCGTCAACATGCCATACGTCACTGTGCGTTGGGTTGGCGGTACTCTGACGAACGTCGAGACCGTGAACAAGCAGATTAAGAAATTACACGACCTCGAACGCCGCATGGCTTCTGGTGAACTCGAAATGCGTTACTCCAAACTCGAAGTTCAGCGCTACCAAGAGGAAATCGACCTCTTGAACGAACGCTACGGCGGGATTAAGGAAATGGATGAGCAGCCAGCTGCAATTGTCGTCGTTGACGCTATCCAGGATAAAAACGCGATCAAAGAAGCTAAGACGCTCAAAATGCCAGTCTTCGCAATCACCGACACAAATGTCGATCCAACTAATATTGACTACGTTATCCCAGCTAATGACGACGCAATTAAAGCCGTCCAGCTAATTCTCGATTACATCGTCGCCGCTATCAAAGAAGGCGAAGCGAAAAAGGCTTAGGGTATAATGCAACTTGTACACGGCGTACAAGTTCAAACCATAGTTAACGGGGATAGATAAGACTCAAAAATCACTAATAAGGAGGCAAAATGAGCGAAGAACTCAAAGAAAAAGCAAACGAAGTCAAGACGATTTCGATTGAACTTATCAAAAAACTCAAAGAATTATCCGGCGTTGGCTTGACCGATGCTAAGAACGCCCTCGTCGAAGCCAAAGGCGATTTCGACAAGGCGCTTGAAGCTATGCGCAAAAAAGGCATGACCAAAGCCGAAAAACGTGGCGACCGCGAGACTCGCGAAGGCATCATTGAAACTTACGTTCACGACGGCCGTCTCGGTGCGATTATCGAAGTCAACTGCGAAACTAGTTTCGTTGCGAAGACCGAAGAATTCAAGGATCTCGCCCACAAACTCGCCATGCAAGTCGCAAGCATGAACCCAATTTACGTTAGCATGGAGAGTATCCCTGAAGACGAGCTAAAGGCGAAAAAGAAAGAATTTGAAGCAAACTTCAAGGGTCCAGAAAACATGAAAGACCAAATCATCGACGGCCAGATTAAGAAGGCCTTCGGCGACAAAGTCCTCATGGAGCAACCATATATCCTTGATGACAGTATGACGGTTGCGCAGTTCATCAAGAACGCCGTCGCCAAGACCGGTGAAAACATCACCGTCAGCCAGTTCAAACGTCTTGAAGTTGGTGTTACTGAATAGTAATAGCATAAAGAAGCAATAGACGCTTTTTCGAAAAACTAACCCAAGTAGGGCTGAGTCAAGGGCGATTCTTTAGATGAGCCCGGCTCATCCCGTTTTGAGAAAAAGCTGTCTATTGCTTTTATGTAGTATGTTATAATAGTAGTATCATTAACGAGAGGAATCTATGTTTGACGACAGCGAATATCGCAGCGCTATGGAAAATGTTATCACGCGTTTTCATGATGAAATGAAAAAAGTTCGTACCGGACGGGCACACCCTGATATGCTAGCAAACGTCAAGGTCGAGGCTTACGGTCAGTTCATGCCGCTAAACCAAGTTGCCAATATCACCGCATCTGGCGCTACTATGCTCGTCGTTACTCCGTTTGACCCAGGGAATATCCAGACTATCGCTGCCGCGATTCGCAGCGACGAAGCCTTGGGACTTAATCCGTCCGACGACGGCCACGTCGTACGTGTACCTGTCCCGCCGTTGACCGAGGAACGCCGGAAAGAAATTGTCAAAACCGCATCTAGCAAAGTCGAAGATGCTAAAGTTGCGATTCGCAATGTCCGTGAAGACGCCCGCAAAGAACTCAAGACCGCCGAGCTTCCCGAGGACACCAAGAAACGCGCCGAAAAATCCGTCGACGAACTTACAAAGACCTACACCGATAAAATTGACGCCGCTTTCAAGGACAAAACCGCGGAGATTATGGCGATCTAATGGCAAAGGAATTAAAACATATCGGTTTCATTGCCGACGGCAATCGCCGCTGGGCACGCAGCCATGGATTACCAACGCTCGAAGGTCATCGGCGCGGCTTCGATAAGGTCGAAGTAATTATCGACGCTCTGAAAAATACCGAGGTAGAATATATCTCATTCTACCTTTTCAGCACTGAAAACTGGGATCGCTCCGAAGAAGAAGTCAGCTATCTCATGAAACTCGCCGGCGATAAGATCGACAGTCTGACCAAAAAACTTGAAAAAGAAAACATCAAAATCGTCATCATGGGTCGCCCTGAACCAGTCGACCCCAAACTCTGGGCCAAAATGATGAACGCTGAGGAGAAGACCAAGCATAACACCGGCATGACGGTTTGCATCTGTTTTAATTATGGTGGACAATGGGAAATCGCTGACGCCGCAACGAAAGCAATCGAAGCTGGAGAGACCGAATTAAGCCCAGAGAGCTTTGCTAAATACCTCTATCATCCCGAAGTTCCAGGCTGTGATTTGATCGTTCGCACGAGCGGGGAAGAACGTATTTCCGGTTTCCAACTCTGGCGCGCTGCTTATTCCGAGTTTTGGTTCATCGAGAAAAACTTTCCTGATATTGAGGCCGAGGATTGTAACGCTGCCATCGAAGAGTATCATGGTCGCGGACGCAGATTTGGAAAATAAGCTTAAGTGACTTCAGCTTAACTAAAGTATGTTATACTGGAATATATGAATATACTTTTGGGAATTATCATCGGTCTAGTTATTTTGATGCTTCTTGTCGTTGCACATGAATTCGGCCATTTCATCATGGCGCGTCGAAACGGCGTCCGCGTATTAGAATTCGGCATTGGCTTCCCGCCCCGTGCTATCGCCTGGGTACGCAACCCAAGCTGGCAAAAAGGCAAAAAAGGCGTTAAAAAATGGATTCGACTGCCAAAATCCGAATGGGAAAAACCGCAAAAACATATGATTTTCAGTATCAACTGGCTTCCCATTGGCGGTTTTTGCTCTATGGACGGCGAATCCGACTCTGACACTCGGAAAGGCACTTTTGGCGCCGCTAGCTTCTGGCAAAAAACCAAAATCCTCTTCGGCGGCGTTCTTATGAACTGGCTCGTCGCTTTCGTTGTCCTGACGATTTTGGCTTTTACCGGTATGCCGCAATTTATCGAACACCAATTTTACCTCGGAAATGACGCTGAAATTATTGGTGGTGGAGTCAGTGTCATAGACGTCATTGAAGGGTCACCCGCCGAAAAAGCCGGTTTTAATAATGGCGACCAAATTATCCAAGTCGATGACCAAAATGTCATGTACCCGACCAACGTTACGACTTATGGACAGGAGCACGCTGGAGAAAGTGTTAAATATACCGTAAGGAGCGGCGATGAAGAGAAAGAGCTCACCGCCAAACTTAACCCCGAAGGCTCAGAATATAGTCTCGGTATCTCGATGTCTTACGGGCAAACCTTCATCCGTTCCAGCTGGTCAGCACCGATCGTCGGTCTCGGAACGACGATTCAACTCACTGGCGAAACCTTCCGCGGTCTTGGCGATATGATTTGGGACCTAGTTTCCGGTGCCGTACGTCAATTCAGTAGCGACAGCGTCGTACGCGAAGCCGGGCAAAACGCCATTTCCGCCGCTGGTGACGCCGTCAGCGGACCAATCGGCATTATCGGCATTATTTTCCCCGCCTTTGCTAGCTCCGGCGCCTCCAACCTCGCTTTTCTCGCTGCACTGATTTCCGTTTCACTCGCCTGCATGAATGTTCTACCAATTCCCGCACTTGACGGTGGGCGCTGGCTACTGATCGCCATCTATAAACTCCGCAAGAAACCTCTGACAAAAGAAACCGAAGAAAAGATCGTTTCGCGCGCTTTCATGATTCTTATTATGCTCATTATACTAATTTCGATTCTGGATATTACGAGATTCTTCTAGGCGGAAAACATGAAGATGTCAGAAAATAGCAAAAAAACCGCAAAAACTAAAGCTCCAAAAAAGTCTCTCCCAGCAATCAACTGGAAGACTGTTGAATATGTCGTCCTGCTACTAATTTGGGTTGCAGTCGCTATGACTATCAGCCAATATATTATTGGCCTGCCTATGATGTGGATCCTTGACAGTAAATTTAGCCAGCCTTTCTGGACTTGTATTTATTATGGATTGACTTATATACTATCGTTAATACTAGTTATTATTGTGCCGCCAAAAGTCATCAACAAGCTAAAGACTCGCGCTAATGCAAAATCAAATAAAAAATCACAATCCATATCGCAGTTCACGAATCTTCCTGATTTTAATACTTCTCGCGAAGAGCTCGGGCTAAAAGATTTACCAACCGTCATCGACGTCGGTCTCGCGCCGGTTTCATATGTTGTTTATCTCGTGCTTTCTGGAATCTTCACCAGTATTATGTCGGCTTTTACTTGGTTCAATGCTGAAGAAACTCAGGACGTCGGCTTTGGCTATTTCATTACTACAGGCGACCGTGTCGTCGCAATGATTGCGCTTGTCTTTATCGCACCAATCGCCGAAGAAATCATCATGCGCGGCTGGCTTTATGGTAAATTGCGCGAAAAACTCAAAATCCCAGTAGCAATGTTACTCACTTCACTGCTATTTGGCTTCTTGCATGGTCAGTGGAATGTCAGCGTCGGAGTTTTTGCACTCAGTCTCGTACTATGCGGACTTAGAGAAATCACCGGTACAATTTGGAGCGGTATGTTATTACACATGCTATCAAACGGCATCGCATTTTACTTATTATATATTGCAATTTAACCGTCTGGGTTGCCAAAACCTCACAGACCATGCTATACTGCATGTATTATGCGTTTAAGTCAAAGTTTTATCAAAACTCTGCGTTCAGCTCCAAAAGATGAGACTGCGCGTGGAGCCCAATACCTTAGCCGCGCTGGCTATATTTACAAAGAGTTAGCCGGAGTTTACGACTATCTCCCGCTCGGACTACGCGTGCTTGATAATATCAAAACCATCGTTCGGGAAGAGCTGAATAATATCGGCGCTGAAGAGTGCTTAATGTCCACTCTGCAAAACCCAGAACCTTGGATCAAAACTGATCGCTGGGATATCGAAAAAATGGATATTTGGTTCCGCACTCAACTCGCTGCGGGCGGCGAACTTGGTCTCGGCCCAACTCACGAAGAGCCGTTTACCGAGATGCTACGTAATTACGTCTCAAGCTACAAAGATTTACCGTTTGCTGTCTACCAAATTCAAACTAAATTCCGCAACGAGCTTCGTGCCAAATCTGGCATTATGCGTGGCCGCGAATTCCTGATGAAAGATATGTACAGTTTCTGTGCTACCACCGAAGACCACGATAAATTTTATCATGAAGCCGAAAAAGCCTACATGCGTATCTATGATCGTCTCGGCATTGGTAATGATACCTATGAAACCTTTGCTAGTGGCGGCGTTTTCTCAAAATATAGCCACGAGTTCCAAACTATCTGTGAAGTCGGCGAAGATAATATTTATTACAACAAAGACAAATCTGTCGTTTTAAACGAAGAAGTCCTAATCGACGAAGTCATGAACGACCTTGGTGTTAAGCGTGACGAACTCGAAATGACCAAGGCCGCCGAAGTAGGCAATATCTTTACCCTCGGCACAAAGTTCTCCGCTCCACTCGGACTAGAGTTCACTGACCAAGCTGGCGAGCGCAAACCAGTTCTCATGGGCTGCTATGGCATTGGCATCTCACGCGTCATGGGCGTTATCGCCGAAAAGATGTGCGACGACAAAGGTCTCGTTTGGCCAGAAAATATCGCACCATATAAATATTATCTAATTGGTATCGGCGACGAGGGTATGAAAAAAGCCGAAGAGCTATATCACGGTCGTGAAGAAGAGATCTTGTTTGATGATCGCGACTTACGCCCGGGCGAAAAGTTTACCGACGCCGAACTCATGGGAATCCCGTATCGCGTCGTAGTAAGCGACAAAACGCTTGCCGACGGCAAAGCCGAAGTCACCGATCGCAAGACTGGCGAGACTAAACTCGTTGCTCTTACGGAAATCTTTTAATCCGCAAAGTGCAAGGGTTTACAATTACCAAAATCAATGATAGACTACTTAGTAGTTATGAAAAAGACAGTTAATCTCACTGCAGCCGGCAAGGCTGACTTAGAAAAAGAATTAGCCGATTTAATCGCGCAGCGTCCTGCGATTGCCGAGCGAATTGCTACCGCGCGTGCTTTTGGTGACCTTTCAGAAAACCAAGAATACACTGACGCCCGAGCCGAGCAAAAAAACGTCGAAAACCGCATTATCGAAATCGAAGACATCTTGAAGAATGCTGTTTTGATTAAAGCTCCGCGCGCAAACGACACTATTGCAATGGGCGCAACTGTCGTCATTGATATGGGCGGCAAAGAATTCACCTATACTATCGTCGGTCCGGTCGAAGCCAACCCGCTTGAAGGTAAAATTTCACACGAATCCCCGATCGGCAAAGAACTAATGGGACGCAAAGCCGGCGAAGAATTCGATTTTAATGGTAAAAAGGTCAAAATTAAAAGTCTATGACCACTCTGAACGACTATCGCGACGAACGCCTACGCAAACTTGGTCAAATCCGCGAATTAGGAATCAATCCATATCCCGCCAAGTCTCATCGCAACACGAAAATCGCTACCATCCTAGATCATTTTACCGAGAAAGATGGACAGGACGTCTGTATTGCTGGGCGTATTGTGGCAATTCGTGCTTTCGGTAAAATCGCTTTCGTTAAGCTACGCGATTATACCGGCGAAGTCCAGATTTTCATGGAAAAGAGCGACGTAGTAGCGCCTGGAATGTTCGGCGTAAAACAGCTCAAACTTCTCGATACGGGTGACTTTATCGAGGCGACCGGCAAAGTCGGCAAAAGTAGCACTGGTGAGATTTCCGTTTTCACGAATGAAGTCAGGTTACTCACGAAGAGCCTCAGGCCGTTACCGGGCTACGATGGGTTGACGAACAAAGAAGAACGCTACCGGCGTCGCTATGTCGATATGAATGTCAACCCCGAAGTCCGCGAGCGCCTAGTTCGCCGCAGCAAATTCTGGCAAGCCACACGCGATTTCATGAATAGTCATGGTTTTATCGAAATTAATACCCCCGTACTTGAAACCACGACTGGTGGAGCTGATGCTAACCCATTTGTTACGCATATGGACGCATTGGATAGTGATTATTATCTCCGTATCAGCCAAGAACTACCGCTAAAACGCTTACTTGGTGGCGGTTTCGAAAAAGTCTACGACATCGGTCCAAGATTCCGCAACGAAGGTGTTGATGACGAACATCTGCCCGAGCATATTGCCTTCGAGAGTTACGCTGCCTATGAAGATTACGAAGACGGCATGCGGCTTTATGAAGAAATGATTAAATATGTCGCCAAAGAAA
This sequence comes from uncultured Candidatus Saccharibacteria bacterium, assembly GCA_948614045.1. Taxonomy (GTDB): domain Bacteria; phylum Patescibacteriota; class Saccharimonadia; order Saccharimonadales; family Saccharimonadaceae; genus Nanosyncoccus. The sequence goes on from CAPFSK010000010.1 coordinate 9,526, forward strand.
CTTGGGGTACGCTGAAGTTCAACGTTGGCGGATTTGAAGTCGACCTTGACCAAGACTGGCCACGCATTAAATACGCCGACTTGCTCCGCGACAAGTTCGACGTCGACGTCTTCAATCCTGACCGCGAAAAAATGCTTAGTATTCTACGCGGAAATGGCGTTAGGGTAGACCCGAGTGTCAGCGACGGTCGTCTCCTCGATAATCTCTGGAAGCTAATTCGCAAGACTTCCGCTGGTCCATACTGGCTCGTCGAGGAGCCGCTGAGTCTCAGTCCGCTTGCTAAAGTCAGCGACGAAAATCCACTCGTCACCCAAAGGTTCCACCCAATCATTGCCGGTACTGAAATGGGTAATGGATATTCCGAACTTAACGATCCGCTCGATCAGCTCGCTAGATTTGAGGAACAACAAGCCATGCGTGATAGCGGCGATGACGAAGCTCAGATGCTCGATATGGATTTCGTCGAAATGCTCGAATATGGCATGCCACCCGCCTGTGGCTGGGGCAATTCCGAACGCAATTTCTGGCTGCTCGAAGGCGTATCCGGTCGCGAAGCCGTACCATTCCCAATTATCAAGAAACGCAACGAAGAATAATATAAAACCTCACATCCATCTCCACAAAATATGCTATAATCATAAGTAATATGAGTGGAAAAGTAATGATTGTGGGCACTGGCAACGTTGGCGCCAGTATCGCTTTTGCTTTATTAAATCAACGCACCCCAGTCAACGAACTAATTTTAACCGATCTTGATACCGCCGACGCCGAAGGCGAAGCTATGGACCTGAATGACGCTCTAGCCGTCGCGCCCAGTTGGTTAAAGATTCATGCTGGCGGTTACGAATCGGCTAAGGATTGTGATATTTGCGTCCTAACCGCTGGCGCTAATCAGAAACCCGGCGAAACCCGCGTCGATTTACTCCAAAAAAACGCCAAAATCACCAAAAGCGTCGTCGAACAAGTCATGCGGAATGGTTTTGACGGCATCTTTATCGTCGTAGCGAACCCGATGGACGCGCTAAGTTATCTCACCTGGCAATACTCCGGATTACCGAGCGAACGCGTCATCGGCAGCGGCACTATTCTCGATTCTGCCAGACTTAGATTTAGACTCGCCGAACATCTCGGCGTTCACCCGAAGTCCGTCCATGCTTACCAAGTCGGTGAGCATGGCGACAGTGAATTCACACTCTGGTCAAGCGCCAATGTCGGCGGCGAAAAGATTGAACGACTAATCTCGGCAGGTGAACGCGAGAAAATCACCGACGCCGTACGCCACGAAGCCTACGAAATTATTCAGAAAAAAGGCGCCACCCACTACGGCATCGGCGCTTGTACCGTCCAACTCATCAACTGTATTCTTAATGACGAAAAACGCGTCATGCCAGTTTCCTCACTCGACGACTGCAATGACATATATTCTGGTTTTCCTGCTATTGTCGGTCGGCAAGGCATCGTCCGCAGGCTCGAAATTCAGATGACCGAGCAAGAGGGAATCAAGCTGCAACAGTCTGCTAACGTGCTCAAACAAACCCTAGCCCAGATTAAGGAGGGTAAATGATACTGCAAAAACGTCAAAATACGCAACGAACCCATAAGAAATGGTCAAAATTCATGACCCTATCTTTCTATTGTATCACACTAGCTATATTTTGTCAAGTACTGAGTGCGTTTTGCGGGGTATTTTCCGACAATGCTGATGCAATTAGCATAAATGATTCCATCAACCGCTTCTACTTCCAAGATTTTTCCGCCGATTACTATCTGAGCAAGGCCGAAGATGGCACTAGCCGTCTCAAAGTTGTCGAAAAATTCGTCGCTGTTTTTCCGAATACTGACCAAAATCACGGCATCACGCGAATCATTCCTTATACGAACCAAGACGGGAAAAATCTTACCACAGCCAGTGACCGTAAGCTAAATATTCAGGTAAGGCACAATGGCATTGCTGAAGAGCCCTACAAAGTTGAAGTAGGCGACGGATATTTCACAGTTTATATTGGCAACCCTAGTGCTTACGTCCACGACCGCCAGATTTACGAATTAGAATATGAATTTCAGAATGTTATTACGAACCAAGATGCAAACTGTACTGACACGGGATGCCCATTCGTCGGTCCGTTCCAAGAACTCTACTGGGACACAAACGGCAACGATTGGTCGCAACGCTTCGAAAATATCACCGCACGCGTCCATCTCGTCGGAGACGAAGTTCAATCCGCGTTCAATGGAGATACGTCTTGCTATGTTGGTAAATATGGTGTTAGTGGCGCCGAGCGCTGCAAAACCGTAATCAACGACAGCACTATTGAATTCCACGCCGAAAATCTCACCGCTCGCGAAAACCTTACTTTTGACCTTAGTTTTGATGCCGACACTTTTGTCGTACCTAGTCAAACTTATGACTATCGCCTCGTCGGCACAATCGTTGTCGAAATGATCGTCGCCGGAGCTTTATTAGTCACGATTCTCGCAATCCATGCACAAACCAGAGCTAAACGCGAATATTATGACGGGCTCTTCATCACACCTGAATATACTCCGCCCAAAGACTTCACAGTCGCCGAAATGGCTACGAATTACGTCGGTCAAAAAATGCTCGGCTCTAGCAAAGTTGCAACGCTAATGGAACTTGCCGTTACTCGCAAAGTTGAACTTTCGAAAGTCGGCACTGAGAAGAAGCCACAATGGACTATCAAAATTCTTTCGACCGATCTCAAAAACGAACAAGCCGACATCTTGAAGCTGCTCGCCGGACGCGACGCTGACCTTGAAACCGGCCAAGAAATCCTTATCAAAACTCACACTGCCGATAGTGCTCTCGTCCGCCTCGGGCAAAAGTACAGTAAGCATATTGAGGAACAACTTTATGCAGATGGATTGTACGCCCCGAAAGTCACCAAGCAGGGAAGCGAGATTAAAAAAGCTAAGATTAATCTCTGTGATATACTACTCACCTGTGGCATCCTCTGGGTTATCGTTAGCATCGTCGCTCTGCCTTTTCTCGTCGACGGTGATGTTCCAAGCTACATCACGCTATTCGGTGGCGGATGGTTAATTGCCGCAATCATCATCCTGGCAATCGCTATCGCCATCGGGGCTTTCTATGCTAGCGCCCATTACCAAAAATTCTACACTCGTACCGAAGACGGCCTGAAATGGTCACGCTATCTTGACGGGTTAAGATTATACATCAAAATGGCTGAGCAAGATCGTATTAAGTTTCTCCAAAGCGTCAAAGGCGCCGACACTAGTAACCAAGGCATTGTCAATCTATATGAAAAACTATTGCCATATGCCGTTATTTTCCGTCTTGAAACTAGCTGGTTAAACGAAATGGGTAAATATTACGAGATGAACGACGTCTCTACGCCAGCTTGGTATGTCGGCGGCGCAGTATTCTCCGCACGCGAATTCAGCAACGCTATGCGCTCAGTCAGCACTGCAGCGACCATGAGCGACCTCGCTAGCCATTCCGGAACTTCCGGATCGAGCTCCAGCTTCTCTGGCGGCGGTGGCGGCGGCTTCTCCGGAGGAGGGGGCGGAGGCGGCGGTGGGGGAGGCTGGTAGAACACCGCCAAAATAAGTACGCTCCTATCCCTCTTATTTATGCTATACTAATAGTATGTTAGACGTTAATTTTATTCGCAAAAATCAAGCTTTAGTCGAGAAATCCGCCCGCGAAAAGGGTTATGATGTTAGTATTCCTGAACTATTATCGCTTGACGACGAGCGCAAAACAATTCTTCAAAACGTCGAACAACTACGCCGCGAACGTAATGAAATCGCCGGGCAAATGAAAAATGGCAAACCTAGCGACGAACTTATCGCCAAAGGAAAAGAAATTAAATCTAAACTCGCCGAAGCTGAACCGAAACTTGATGAAATTGAAGCAAAAGTCAATGAATTACTCAAACGCGTACCGAATATTATTTTTGACGACGTTCCTCTCGGCGGCGAAGAATGTAGCGTCGAAGTTGCTAGCTGGGGGGAACAAAAAGCCGGAGGCGTCGATCACCTCGACTACGCCACGAGCCGCGATTGGGTTGATTTCGAACGCGGCGCGAAAGTCGCCGGTGCGAAATTTTATTATTTGAAAAACGGCCTAGCATTGCTAGAAAACGCCCTTCTGCAATTTGGCCTGAAAAAGGTCCTTGAACATGGATTTACTTACATGACCGTACCAGATATGGTTTCTAGTAAAGTTCTCGAAGGCTGCGGTTTCAATCCACGCAGCAGTGAGCAGAGTGATGAATATTTTATCGAAGGCGAAGACCTTGCTATGATTGCGACTGCCGAAATGCCACTCACGGGCTATTACATGAATGAAATTATCGACGAAAAAGACTTGCCAATTTGCCTCGCCGGCTATAGCGCCTGTTTCCGCAAGGAAGCCGGTACTTACGGCAAGCATACTCGCGGCCTGTTCCGCGTTCACCAGTTTAATAAACTCGAGATGTATGTCTTCTGCTTACCGGAGAAATCGCCGGAGATGCACGAGAAGATTCGCAAGATCGAGGAAGAAATCTGGCAAGAACTTGGAATTCCATATCGTGTAATTAATATCGCCGCTGGCGACCTCGGCTCACCTGCTGCAAAGAAGTACGATATCGAATACTGGTCTCCAGCCGACCAAAAATATCGTGAGCTAACTAGTTGTTCAAACTGTACCGACTTCCAGGCCCGCAGCCTTAATATTCGCGTACGACGAGAAAACGGTGAAGTCGAGGTATTACATACGCTTAACGGCACTGCAGTTTCACTTGCGCGCACAATGGTAGCCGTGATCGAAAATTACGCCAAAGCCGACGGCAAGCTCACGGTTCCAGAAGTTCTACGCCCATATCTAAACGGAGCGACCGAAATTTAGAATGTTCAAAAAAAAGGAAAAGAGCGAAAAAACTGAATCACCTAAGCGTCCGAGATTCAAGTTCCGGTCCGTCGTCAGTCGTGCTAATGCGAAACTGCCAGTCAGATTCGCTGCCGTTGTACTTGCTAGTTCGACGTTGGTTTCAGCTTTGTTGGGGATTTTTCGCGATCGGCTGCTAAACTCATATTACCTCGATACTTATCCAACCGGCATCGATGCCTATACGGCCGCCTTTACAATTCCGGATTTTTTATTCTTCCTACTTACTTCTGGGGCGCTAGCGGTTAGTTTTATTCCGGTGTTTAATCAACGGCTAACAACCGGCAACAAAAAATCCGCCTGGGAGCTCAGTTCTAGCCTGCTCAACCTTATGGCGATCTTAACCCTGGTTGCATCGGTTGCGATTATCATCTTCGCCGACCCACTTGTACGTTACGTCGTCGGACCAGGACTCGATGAATCTGGCATGATTCTCGCCATTAATATGATGCGCGTGATTGCGATTAATCCGTTTTTATTCAGTATTTCAACTATCCTATCTAGTATCCAACAAGCTCTCGGGCGTTTCGTTTTCTATGCCCTCGCGCCCGCACTATATAATGTCGGTATTCTAGTTGGTATTTTGTGGTTCACGAACGGTATTAACTTATTCGGCTGGCAAGTTTTCGAGGGGGGAATCATGGGCGTTGCACTCGGCGTAGTCTTTGGTGCTATATTACAAGTCATCGTTAGTCTCGTCGGGCTATTCGGACTTGGTTTTGATTATGAATTCAAAATCAACTGGAAAAATCAAGGATTCAAGTCCGTACTGAAGCTCCTCCCCGCCCGCAGCCTCGACCAGGGAATCGACTACGTTAATACTATCGTCACGACCAACCTCTCTTCGCGCATGGGTGCTGGCGCTTTACGCAGCTATCAACAAGCCTATAGCCTCTCGCAAATGCCAGTCAGTCTCATCGGCGTCGCAATTTCCACTGCTTTCTTCCCGCAGCTTACTGAAGAGCTTGGCGAAGGCAAAGAAGCCAAATATCAACAAACCTTCCGCACCGCTCTCAGTACAATTATCTGGATTACGTTACCGGTCGCCATTGTTGCGTTTTTTGCTCGTGGATACGTCGTTAGTTTTATCAAAAACGGGGGCGACCCGCTCATTTCCTCCGTCCTCGCCGCGCTAATTGTTTCGATTTTCGCCAATTCGGTCTTCCATATCGCCTCGCGCGGATTTTATGCCCATCAAGATACCAAGACGCCATTTCGGGTTTCCATTCTTTCGGTCGGGCTAACAATTTTACTTGCTATTATATTCTCGATTATCGGCTGCGGAGTCGACGGTCTCGGATGGGCGCAGAGTATTGGCGCAATGCTGGAAGTCATTATCCTATTGAGGCTGCTCCAAAAACGTTCTGGCGGCAAATTACTTAATCGCGACTTCTGGAAAAACACACGCCGCATCGTCTTCGCCACCTGCGTCACTGGATGCGTCGCCTATTCACTAGCTAAATTCTTCCCATTTATGGCAAGCGACGACTCAATCTTCATGGTCTTCCCAAAGTTCTTCGTCATTACCGCCGGATCGTTCGTCACCTACTTGCTTGCCGGATACTTCCTGGACGTCGAACAAGTCAAACCTATTACCGAACGCATCCGCAAATCCTTATTCAAAACGCCCAAGTCCTAAATAGGTGTGCTATAATTAGCTCATGGATATTTTTCAAGCATTACTTCTCGGCCTCGTACAAGGTCTCACCGAATTCATCCCAGTATCATCTTCTGGCCACTTAGAAATCGTTCAACACATCTTCAATTTTCCAGCTGAAAACTTTCACCTTTTTCTCGAATTCATCAATCTAGGAACATTACTCGCTTTATTATTTTATTTTCGCGAACGCATTTGGAAAATCATCAAAGACGTTTTTGGAGAAAAAAACTACAAACTTGCTATCAATATCGTTATTACTACAATCCCCGCTGGGCTGATCGGACTCCTATTGTCAGACCTAATCGAAAATAGCGATTTCTTCTCTTCGCTATTTACTGTTGGCGCTGCCATGGGTATCGTTGGCATCATCATGGTCGCCATTGACAAACTGCCACATATGTCGAACCTCAAAGACGAAAATCAACTCACTCCTGGACGAGCTCTGCTTATTGGCGTGTTACAAGTTTTTGCTCTTATTCCAGGCACATCTCGATCCGGCACGACCATTATTGCCGGCCGCATTGCTGGGATGGATTCAGAATCATCCGCAGAATATTCTTTCCTCGCCAGCATTCCCATCATGTGCGCAGTTTGCCTGAAAATGTTCTTATCGGATACCGGACGTGCATACTTCATCGAGAATCTCAACGCGTTATTCTTCTCCAATTTAATCGCTTTCGTCGTCGGGCTCTGGGCATTACGTTACTTACTGCGCTATTTGAAAAAACCTAAATCTCTCCAAACATTTGGGTGGTATCGTATCGCCGTCTCCTGTCTCGTCGTCGGAACTATGTTAATCTTGGTCGCCTAGTATGTATCGCCTGTCTCTTATTATCAGCGAAGTCTACAATAAATTCTTACCACTTGCCGAGAAAAATGGTATTCAGCTCAACTTAGACCTCATCGACTCTGATGTTGTCACCGAAGAACTCACTGGTATCAAAGACGACGTCGAAAAAGCCATCTCCGAAGCCATTGGTCGTTCCGCGCAAGGTGAAATCGCCATCCAAGTGAACAGAAAGGAGATTATCATTTCCGATACTGGCACGACGCTATCACGACCAGTTTGCGCTCTACTCTCCGGAAAATATATCGATGTGAGTTCACGTGTCGGCTTTGGCACAAAAGTCCGCATCAGCCTCGAACGTGCAGAAAAGGAACTAGAGAGCGGAGAAGAATAAAGTGTTGTAATTTTTACAACACTTTATGCGTAGTGTGAGTTATTCGTTGTAAAATATACAACAACCATTAACTTTTTTAGCTCCCCACATCCCACTTGTGCTATAATAAGCATAAATATGGAAGGTGTGTGGAAATTCAATCCGTTTTACTGGATGGCGCTAGATCGTTTGGATCGCGCGAATCAAAACCAACAAGCTCTTAGCCTCGGCGCCAAGAGTCATAAAGCCGGACACGGGCTACGACTAAACCCTCTACGTTGGTCTGGCCGTACGTTACGCGTATTCTTTGTCATGTTGTTCATGATTCTAGCTCCCTTTTATTTCTTCTCCGGTATTCAACCTGTCTCCTCGATTGAAGCTACAAGTTATCCGGAACTCAGCTTACCGAGCATCAGCCTAAGTACTCCAGTCGCTCCACTTGAAATGACCGATCGTCAACTCATAGCTCCAGCGACTATTGCCGGTAGCTACAGTCAAGCCGAAAACAAGCAGTTTATCATCGGGCATTCGTCCACCGTATTCCAGGCTCTTGATCAAAGCCAGCTCTATCAACATATTTATTATAACGATGTCGAATATACCATCACAAATATCGAGACCTTAGCCAAGGCTGATGTTGATATGAATGTCATCCTAAGCTCCAGTGAAGTGGAGACCTTAGTAATCATGACTTGCGCCGGGACTCCACTACCAGGACAAGACGCGACCCATCGCCTAGTTATCACTGCTGAACGTAGTCAAGTAAAAAGCCAAAGCTATATCATGGCGGCACAAAATACGGACGCAACTAGCACGCCCGTATCGATTGATGAGTTTATCGTCACTCCAGAGAATTAGCTAGACTAGCATAATCACACCATAGTACACCGCAAAAGTCGCCAGCATGATAATCCCCTCAACGCGGTTAATTTTCTTCGTACTCGCCGCGAAAATAAATAGCATTGCCGCTGACGCCACCAGCATAATAATATCCAGCATTTGGAACCCAACCGGCGTAATCGTTCCAAAAATCGCCACTGGAATCCCCAATACCACGCAAATATTAAAGATATTACTACCAATAATATTACCAACGACGAGATCCTGCTCGCCCTTCTTCGACGCCACAATCGTCGTCACCAACTCTGGCAACGACGTACCGAATGCGATTACCGTCAGAGCAATCAACCTTTCACTCATCCCCATTACTTCCGCAATATTCGTTGCGCTATCTACGACTAGTTGGCTGCCAATAATAATTCCCGCGAGCCCAACCAGAATCAGCGCCGCCGATTTGCCGAGCGTGTATTGCGGTTTCGCGTCTTCGACTTTTTCTTTTTTCTGCTTCGCCATCGAAAACAGATAATACAAAAATACCGTAAAGAACAGTAAAATTACAATCGCATCTGCCCGCGTAATCTGGTTAATGTCGCCACCCGCCAAGAACACATCCAAGAATAGTGCTGCCAACAAAATCGAAATCAACAAACATAACGGAATCTCCTTCCGCACTGTATTATCTTTAATCTTAATCGGGCGAATCAACGCTGCTACGCCCAAAATCAACAAAATATTCAGGATACAACTCCCGATTACATTTCCTAGCACCATATCTGTACTACCCGACGCCAAAGCCGAAACTGATACCGCAAACTCTGGCGCGCTTGTACCGAACGCCACAATCGTCAAACCAATTAACATTTTCGGCACTTTAAAATTTTCTGCCGTGCTTGACGCGCCGTCGACGAAAATATCCGCTCCTTTAATCAAAAGTACGAAGCCCACCACGAGCAACAATACACTAAAAATGATATTCATTATTTATTTTCCTTATTTTATTCCTTTCAATTATACCACACTTTTACTAGCGCTCATGTTATAATAAACGTATGAATAACGTTGGTCGCACTGCAAGCAAAAACTGGCTATCACTCGTCCTCATCTTTTTCTTCACTTTTAGCGTTTCTCTAGTCGGTGCCAGGTTCGTCCGTTCGATTCTCGTCGGCAATAATAGCGTCGCAGAAACCAAAGACGACTCAGATGATGATGACCAAGGCGCACCGCAACAAACGGCACCTAACGTAATTAAACTTCAGCCTATTATTGATTCTTGGATCGCCGAAATTGATAATAGAGTTGGCTTGGTTGTCTACGATCTTGACCGTGACGAAATTGCCGCTAGTTACAATTCTGATACAGCTTTCTCGACCGGTGACTTATACCAACTAATTTTCGCCTACGACGGTTATCGCAGGCTCGATGTTGGCCTGGAACGTGCCGACAGCAACATTGGCTACGAATTGAATTATAGTGACTGCTTAAACATCATGACAAGCACTTCGGCTAGCGAAACTTGTGCCACAGCCTTCCTGACGGATAGCTACCGTTCAGAGAGCGCGCAGAACCTAATAAATACTATCGGCATGACGCAAAGCTCTGATTTCGGCCAAATCACTACCCCGAATGATTTAGCATTATTTTTGCAACACGTCTGGCAGCATGATGACCTAAGCCTTGACAGCTGGGCAAAACTACAAGCCTCCATGCTTGAGCTGCCCGAGGAGAGCGAAATCGATTGGAAACAAGGCTTACCCAGCGGTTTTAGTACTGCAAGAGTATATAGCAAAGCTAGTGGCACCGAAAACGACCTTGGCACTTGGGAAAATTATGCGGACATTGCACTTATTGATTTCGTCCGGCAAAATCGCCATTTTGCCGTCGTCGTACTCGGCGAAAACGGCGTCGATCCGAGCGATTTTAGCCGTCTCGGCACTTTGATTGAAGGCAAGGTGATCGAAGAATAATTCTCTATGAAGAAATTAAGTTTAAAATCTTACCGCAGCCGTCGCTTATTAGCCGTAGTCGCACTTATGGCTGGATTAGCTGGTATTATCATCTCTAATCCTAGTAGTTATGAACAAATTTTCGAACAGGAAACTAATGCCGAATCAAATATCAACCAAAGCTCACCCAACCCCGATAACGCCCCACTCGCTAGTACCATCCTCGAACGACTCGAAATTAAGGGTCGAGCACCTAAGACTGGCTACTCTCGAGATGAATTCTATAAAGGCTGGCCCGATGTCGAGGGTTGTAGCTTGAGGCAACGCATTATCAAGCGCGAACTCGGAGACAATGCCACGCTCGACAGCAATAATTGTAATGTAATCTCTGGCGAATTTGACGAGCCGTACACCGGCTCACATATGATGTTCTACGAAAAATCTGACTTTACAACGGGGCTACAAATTGATCACATCGTCGCCTTAAGCGATGCTTGGCAAAAGGGCGCCCAATATATGGATAAAGAAACCAGATATAGCATTGCGACTGACCCGCTAAATCTCCTCGCAGTCGAAAGTAAAGCTAATCAAAGCAAATCTGATGGCGACGCCGCGACTTGGCTTCCGCCCAACAAAGCCTTCCGTTGTCAATACGTCGCCCGTCAAGTTTCCGTAAAATATAAATATAGTCTTTGGGTCACCGAAGCCGAACACGATGCCATCGCAAGAGTACTTGAAACTTGCCCAGGCGAACCTAGCGTCGGAGTTGAACTAAAATAATGTTGTAATTTTTACAACACTTAATGATCAGAAAGGATGCTATGAATTTAGAAATCGAAGCCACATTTCTTGAAATCGATAAAGCTGAACTACGAACTAAGTTGGAAGCTATTGGAGCCCAGCTTGTCCGTCCCGAAATTCTTATGCGCCGCGTCGTTTTCGACGTTAGTAAACACGCTTTCGCGCGCGTCCGCGACGAGGGCGACCGAATCATGCTAACTTACAAAAATCACCATGATAACACCTTAACTGGTACCGAAGAAATTAATGTTGAAGTTAGCGACTACGATGCTACGATTGCCATTCTTAAAGCCTGCGGACTATATGCCAAGTCCGACGAAGACTCGTATCGCGAATCCTAGAAGCTCGATGACGTCGAAATCGACATTGATACTTGGCCCTGGATTCCGAGCTATGTCGAAATTGAAGGTCCCAGTCCCGAAAAAGTCCAAGCTGTCGCTACTAAACTCGGTTTTGATATGAAAGATGCTATTATTGGCTCCGTCGACGAAGTCTACAAGCTATATTACGACGTCACGAGCGACGATATTAACTTTGGGCTTTCCGAAATCAAATTCACTGATGCACCCGACAAAATCGCCAGCAAACTTCGCGACGCACCGCTCGCTCCAGCCAGCGTGAAAGCGAATCCGCATACTGAATAGTCAGGCGCACACCGTACAACTATGACTACTCTGCTCCGTGTTCAATCTTCACCCACGCCACCTCACGTCTCAACAGCGCCTTCAGCGCGCAGGGAACATAAGTTACCAGATACAGCGGGTTGAACAATACTATCTTTATCTTCATACTCCGCGCCAAATCCAATTTTTCTTGTTTTAAAATATGCACCGTCACCCCCACAAGTATAATATATAGCAGCGCAAACGCCACTCCGACTACCGCCAGCGCCCAACCCCATTCACCGCGTCGCCCCAATATCACTACCCCGCCGAGCACCACTAATACCGCTCCAATCACTGCCAAGATCGCCGGCTTGACGCCAATACATTCCTTCGCCAAGCTACCAGCATTCCGCGTACTATTCTTAGCCCTCTGTTTCGACAGAACTCCACGCATCAACGGCACATACTTTTTCCGCGCACTAAAATACCCCTTAATCCAGCGCACGCGTTGCGCCACCGTCTGCGCATATCGCGTCGGTTGCTCATCATAAAATACCGCCGCTTCATTATAGTACGTTGCGAGTCCATGCAACGTCGCATAAAGCGAAATCTCATAATCCTCCGTCAAACTCCGAAACGGCCAACATTGCCACCGATCGACCAATTTACCATCAATACAATATCCCGTGCCCGAGAACACAATATTCGCCTGATGTCTTACACGATCACGATTCACCAACGTATTAATCATTGAAAATGTCAGACATGACACCGCCGCAATCACATTCGCATTACCATTCTTCGCATTCCGATAGCCTGTGACAATTTCATACCCCGCCATATAGCTCTTCAACATCTCCTCCATAAACTCCGGCGCCAGTACATTATCCGCATCAAAAATAAAATACAAATCATATCGTCTCTCCGACAAAATCTCTCGTATTACCTCGTCCAGCGCAAACCCTTTCCGCGCCCGGCTCAAAGTTACCTTTGGCCGCACGAACACCCCTACGCCGTGCTTCCGGCAAATCTCTACCGTCGGGTCATCCTCCGCCTCGACGATCACATATACATCTTCCGTTCTTACATTTACCGTTTGCTTTTCCAAACTCTTCAGCAACCCCTCAACCACCGCGCTCTCATCTCGCGCCGGTATTAATACCGCGAATTCCGGCTGTTTCTCGCGCTCTACCAGCGTAATTTCATTCCGCCCTACCGCATACCGCCCGAACAAAAACATCGCTCCAGCCCAGACCAAACATCCAAACCCCGCTGCAAGCAAAATCATTCTTCTTCCTCGGGCCGCCGCATATTCGGAAAATAATGTTCCAAATAATCATCCGTAAAATGCTCATCATAAAACCTACCTATCGGCGTATACGGCGGTATATGATTATGCCGCAAAGTTTGTCGAATAATCGCCGTCCAAGAAATTAACATGTCTAGCGCCATAAACACCACCAAAATCACATACACCGCATCCCCGATTTTCGGCGGGATCCGTTCGATCGCCTCCGATACCGGCGGATAAACTCCACGCACCAGAAGTAAGCCTAACAGCCCCCAGACCAACATAAACGGGATCGTCGTCCGCCCGTTGATATTCAACCACAGCCCGCTGTAATCCCATGACATCGTATGCGTGAAAAACTCTTGCAAGAAACTAATCAAATATTCCACAATCCCACCAAGTAGTGCCGCATAGATAAAAATCTGCCAATTTTTATATGGTTTACGCAGCAATAAATATACCATAATTACCGCCCCAAACCCATAAATCACATTGAACGGACCCCAAATTACGCCCCGCCGGAGACTCCAAGCCAACTCGCCCGTCGCCATCAAATGTTGCACTAAAAACAAAATCTCTTCATATAGCGAGCCAATTACCGACCCAATCAAAAACACGAAAAACAGCTTCTTCAAACATAGCCCCTCCGCAAATTTCGTTTCCGCAACAATCTTTTTCATATATTTTCTTTCCATTATTATACCATAAGCTGTTATAATCATAATATGATTCGATTTTCTGGCAGCCGCAAAGAATTCGGCGAATATTATGGCGCTCGTCTCAAGGCTTATCATCATGATTTTTATAGCCATACTAATACCAAAACCCTACGCAAACAACTTAGTATTTATCAAAAATACTATCCCGAACTCGTCGCTGAAAAAATCGCCGCCGCTGAATCATTACATCAGAATCCTGACTTCTTACTCTATGAAGATCTCGCTAGCTTCGTTGACGCCCAACGTCGACGCGTCAATCCTCATCAACATGGCTGCACGATTTTCGCCATTCGCGAAAACGGCAAAGTCTTTGTTGGACGCAACTATGATTGGCTACCCGAAGCGCGCGAATTCTTTGAGCGCTACGATCTAAATATTACCGGCGCAAATCGATATTTCGCTTTCTCCGACGAATCTGTTTGGGGCCGCCATACCGGCAAACGCAGCCGCAAAATCTATTCCGAAGACACGATTAATGAATATGGCTTGTATATTGGCCTGACTTATTCTCATATTGATAAATGGAATTACGGTCTCGCGCCCGCCCACTTTCTGCGCTACATTGCCGAGCATTGTTCGACTACGCGCCAAGCCTTAGGCGTCTTCTCGCGTGTCCCTTGTGCCATACCGAAAAATTTCCTCATTGCCGATGCGAAAGGCGACCTCGCTATAGTCGAGCATACCTCGCGCGATTATGCTGTCGTCCGCCCGGGGAACGACGGCGTCCTCATCCAGACTAATCACTGTCTCGCGCCCAAATTGCAGCCATTTGACCGTGTCTTGCAACATTCTCCCGCTACTACCAGTTTTGTCCGTGCCGCCGAGGCTAAACTTCTGATTGCCCGGCAACTACCTGGCTTCCAATTTACCGACTTGTGGCGCATTTTACGTGAATCGCACTATATTTATAACGACGATACGATCTGGTCACTCGCCCTCGAACTCACCGAGCAGAGGTTCAATCTATATTATGACACTGCCATGGGTCAGAAACATACAAAGTTCGGTTTTTAACCCTCCAAAACCTTTTTGTAAGACGTTATACATACATTGTACATACAATGTCTTACATCTACTCCTTACTACCTTCTTTCAACTCCGCAAACTTCTCCCGCATTGTCGGATTTCCACGCGTCAGCCGTTTAATCGTCAAATCCTCCGCTTTATTATTTGCGAGCCGCAGGTTATTTTCCGATGACAACAAATTCTCCTTCGTCTTCTGCAAATGGTCAATCGTCTTATCAATTTCTTCAATCGCCGTCTTAAACTTTTTACTCGCAAGATTATAATTTCGCGCAAAGCCTTCTTTAAACTCTTCAATTCGCTCCTCAAACCCCGCCACATCGATATTCTGCGCTCGCACCAATGCTAACTCCGACTTATATTCCATCGCATTTTGCGCCGCATTCCGGAGAATCGTAATCATTGGGATAAAAAACTGCGGCCGTATAACATACATTTTCGGAAAACGATGCGATTTATCGACAATCCCCGAGTTGTATAGCTCGCTCTCCGCCTCCAACATCGAAACCAGAACCGCATACTCACACTTTTTCTCATTCCGGTCTTTATCCAGTTCTTTCAAGAAGTCCTCATTCTTGTGTTTTGTCGCCGTTTCATCATTTTCATTTTTCATCTCAAACATAATCGAGATCAGCTCATTACCATTTTCGTCACACTCACGATAAATATAATCCCCCTTGCTCCCAGTTCGCGCATCATTATCCTTACCAAACTCCGCCCGCTGAAATCCCGTCGCGCGCAACCGCTCAAACTCAATCTCACAATGCTGCTCCAAAGTCTCACCCACCATCTTCGTCGACATCTTCGCTTTCATGTCTTTATAGTAAGCAATCATCTCGTCCTTACTTTTTAGCTCCGCCGCAAACTTTTCTTTCAATGAAGTTTCGAGCAATTTCGTCTCCGCATCTTTCGCTTTTAAGTCACTCGCAAGTTGATCACGCTCTTTTTCAACTTTTGCCACCGCCTCGCTCACGGCTAATTTCTTTTCCGTTTCCGTCATCTTCGTCGCAGTCTCAATTTTCGCCTTCAGTTCCGCAATCTCCGAATCCTTTTTGCTCACTGTCGCCATCGCCCGCGTTTTCAAATCAGCAATTTCACTCTGACTTTGCGTTTTTAGCTTCGCAATCTCTGCCTCCTTTTTCGCCAAATCATCTTTCAAATTACTTTCCGCCTTCGCTGTCGCCAGCTCCGTTACATTTTTTAAACGTTCATTAAGTTCTCGTTCAAATTCATGGTCATACACCTGCTTTACGATATCCGCAAACCCCGACTCATCCACCTTAAACACCTGACCACACTTCGGGCACTTGATTTCGTTCATCTTACCTCACTTTCTTAGCTAAAACTCGGCGCCTACGAACCCTCCTAGTCGCGCCGTCATATGCTATAATAATTATATCAGAAAAGGAGGACAAGTGTTAGAAGGGAAAATTGCAATCATCACTGGCGGGACGCGCGGTATCGGTTTTGAAACAGCTCGCACTTTCGCCAAAAACGGCGCTAAAGTTATTATTTTCGGCTCGCGCGAAGCGACCGTTAACAAGGCTATCGACGAGTTAAAGTCTGATGGGCTGGAAATTGCTGGATATTGGCCAAACTTAAACGACTATGACGATATCCAAAAAACCATCAACCAAATCGTCACCGACTACGGACGCATCGATATCCTTGTTAATAATGCCGGCATCTCCGCCAACCAGCCGATCGAAAACACTACTCCCGAAGATTTTAACAAAATCATCGATCTTAATATCCGTGCGATGTTTTACGTCACCAAAGCCGTCGTACCAACTATGAAACAGCAAGGAAACGGTGTTATCCTCAATACGTCGTCTATGGTCAGCATTTACGGGCAACCGTCTGGCGTCGGCTATCCGACCAGCAAATTCGCCGTCAACGGCATGACGAAGTCTCTTGCCCGCGAGCTTGCTCCAAGTGGCATCCGCGTCAATGCTGTCGCGCCTGGCGTCACTAATACCGACATGATCGCCAGCTTACCCGAAGCCCAGCTCGCACCGATCGTTAAAACAATTCCACTCGGTCGCATCGGCGAACCTAGCGACATCGCGAACGCCTTTCTCTTCCTCGCTAGCGACCTCGCAAGTTACGTGACCGGCGAAATTTTGCAGGTCGACGGCGGTGCCCGCAGTTAAAGAACTTAACCAACGACATTACGAGACCTAATCTGCATCAGGTCTCGTAATTTTCAGGTAAACTACAACTTCTTCTTTCGTGATATCAATATCGTAATTATTTGACTAATACAAGCCATCCAGAGTAGACCCAAAACAACATAAGCACCAAACAGTAATATCGCCTCCGAAGCATGGTAACCAATCAAATCTTGAATGATTTTCCAATCACCATCATACATAGTATGCGTTCTAATCCACCAAAACCTCGCCTCAATTAAAACCGGAATCAAGAACGAACATAGTATAGTAGCGATACCAAGCACTTCTTGCCACTGTTTCTTCGCTTTATAAACCATATACCAGCCAAGCATCATTCCGACTAACAAAACTAGCAGCCTCAGCCAATCGTTATAGCTATACATGTCATAGAACTCAACTACTACCTATCTCCTGACCCTAGCATAAGTACCGCGACCGCCATAAGTATAGTCATATTCTTCCCAATGATTGCCGCTTTCACTGACCCACATATTGTAGTTACTTGTATGCTGAGCAATTATAAAATTATAATAAGTCAAACTACCATACGTACCCGGAGCGGAATTCCTATATGTCACGAAACCAGTATGATCCCAATCACCATCAGATGTCTCATCTAACGCCAAGACATCTCCAACTTGGATATTCATCGACAAATCCAAAATACGATTCGTAGTATAGCCAATCCCCATGTAACGTGCAAAAGTGTCACTATTAATCCAAGAAATTGACTGCTCGTGGTTACCACTCACTATTTTATGCCACCACCCAGAATACTTGCTAGAAGAATATGCCTGCGTAACGCCTCCTGCTTCGAGAACCTGAGAGACAAAATTTGTACAATCAGCACTAAAATATTGATATTGAGCGGTATTAGGATTCCAAGCATACTTTTCGGCATAAGATACAGCCGCACTAACATTTGGAATATTAGCGTGTGCCGAAATTCCGCTGCCAGCATCTGTTGAAGAGTTATATTCCTCGGCAAGAGGCGAAAAATACGGCAACATAAAGCTTAGTTGTTCTAAAACATCATTTTCTAAAGCTGGATCAAACGCGTAAGCCGATGGCATGGAGTTAGCAAAATCAACCACTTCGTTATTTTTCTTAGTGTTTTCATAAATATCAAAGAAGCCAACTAAAGCCTGGCTGCCTAAGTCAAACGATGCCGCTTGATATTCTTCCCAGTTCTCAGACGATAGTTCCTCTAGATTATATTTTAAGGCAATTTCTTCCAAAGATTCACGCTCAACGTTCTTAAAATTACTTAGAGCTTGAGAGGAATCTACGAATTCACAAAAGAGCGGGTTCTCAACTCCATTTATCGTAACTGTTCGCGTTGTATTTATATCGCCATACTGAGCAAAAAAATCGCCCTGACAGGCAACTTCTTCACCAACGGCATCATCATTTACTATTGCTAATGATGACTGCTGAAATATAGCAATAGCTCCATATATAGTGAGCGCCACTCCAACGATTGGCACTATTTTATTTTTCACGGATTTTTCTCCATAGTGTTAAAGTTTATATAAAACCATTATAGCATGCTCAAAAAAATAAATTAAAGTCAATTCAAGAAAGATCGGCACCGCACGGGCAACGCCTCAGCGGAGGGGGAAACCGCCATAACGGCCCCAGCTATTTGACGGATTGACGTTCGTAGGATTGAAGTTGAGGTAGCGACCATTAGTAGCCGACACAGCCGTACGCGCCCAGTAATTACCGTTGTTGCCTAGGTGTGCCTGGTAGGTAGCATACTCGGCATTAACATTAACCCACCCGCTACGGACAAAAGCCAAGCAAACCATTACGACAAACATAGTGGTAAGCAAAGGTTATTTTTAGCATTCCGCAGCCTTAACTACACAATATCTCTCGCCTCCTATCCATCTTCCTGATTTTAGGAGCATAACCTTACGATCTTTCAAACGGAACTTCTGATAGTTGGAGCTTGACCTCAATCACTATTTCTAGTTCCCATGGACCAAAATCCACGTCTCGATTATATCACGCTCACTTATGCTAAAATAACTTTGTGGATACAAAGTCCATGGGGTCTACCGGTCGCCACTGAGATCATGCTCCAGCTACCGCACTACCTCAACTGAAAGATCGTGAAGTTGTCCTCCTATGTTTTGTAAGGGAATTAAGAGGTTTGTCATTTGCTTAGCCAAGGCTGAACAAACAAGAAACAACTTCTCCGTTGTATAACTCACATCATACCGGGCTTTTGTCCGTAGCGGGAACGTCAACTTAGACAACGGCAACGTCAACAACGTCGGCAACGAAGCTTCACTTCGGTCGCGTACCTCTATCTCATCTACCCATGCCTATATCTTCAATTCAAATCCTACAACTGTCAACCCGTCAAATAATGCCGTTCGTTATAATGGTCGCCCCCTCCGCTGTGCTTGCCCGTTTCGGTGCCGATCTTTCAATACTCAAAAACAAAAATGTGTGTACACGTCACGAATAATACAAATCTATAAAGGTGCACCGCAAGTTTAC
>CAPFSK010000011.1 GCA_948614045.1 uncultured Candidatus Saccharibacteria bacterium
AATGGAGGAAAAGGAAGTAATCTAGGCTAAGACAAAGATGAGCGCGTAAGGCGCTCATCTTTGCTACCAAGAAGAATAAGTAGTCAAACCCGGTACCTGGGTAAATCAAAAATCGCCCGGTGAAGGTGCCGATAGAATGAAATAAGTTGTCCGGATGTAGATTTTGTGAGAGGAGACGGGAAGTCGCTGGAACAGAGCGCGATGCGGAGAGAAGAGCCTTCCTGAAAAAAGAGAAGGCTAGAGCGAAAACCGGAGGAATACGCAAACGATCGGACGTGGCGTAGCCACCCGATAAGTTTGCGTTTCGCGAGGTTGGAAATATGAAGTGGTATCGGGTGGGTCGAATGGAATACGGCTACTTTTTAGCGCGCCCCTTTTGGGGCGCGCGACAGGTTGCCGCGCCTTTAAGGGCGCGGCGGTGGGTGGTAAAAATTTTGATGTTGTGATATAGTCGGGGGCATAAAAAGAATCAGTTTAATATTATTATCCCCGTCGATATGAAACCATATCCCGATAGGTATGAGGAAAGGATAGCTCGAGTGTTAGCAGGTAAGTTCCAAAGTGATGTGTTGTTCGTGGTATGCAGCTCACTGCATACACCAGATATTCAGATCGTAAAGACTGGAGATTACTGGGAGATTAAAAATGTAAAAGGGAATGGGAAAAATACGATTGAGGATAACTTGAAGAGAGGTATACGACGGGTTATTTTAGTAACTAAAAATGGCGCTGTTATTGATTTTTGTGGATAGCTATGCTAAAATGTGGATATTGAAGATGTATGCGTTCCTGAATTGGAATTATAGTACATCTTCTTTTTGTGAGTAATTTGGCAGCTCAAAACGCTTGCGGGTGGTAAAAAATTAGGGAATGTGATATAGTCGGGAGCATTAATGATATCATTTTTGAGATTAAGGCTCCGGAGGGTAAGACTGTAGATTGCATTGAACGTAATTTACGTAAAGCACTAGACCATCAGTCGGCGAATATTGTCATAGATTCTTTTCGATTCAAGAACCTGCAGGATCGCAGTATTCAGAATTTTCTAATAGATTTGCGCTAAGATGAGGGTATTGAGGTCTACGTGGGCGAGTATTCGCTGAGCCGGGGACTTCTTTTTTGTGGGATTTGTCCCTGCTACCGTGGTAACAGGGTGAGGAAAGATCGGCACCGCAACCGGCCACGCCTCCAGCGGAGGGGAAAACCGCAGTAACGATTGTAGTAGCCTGACGGATTGACGTTAGTAGTATTCATGTTCAGGTTGTAGGCGTTGGTCGAGGAGTTCGCCGTACGCGACCAGCCGTAGCCGTTCTCGCCGGCGTTCCTAGCCTGACCGTTGTTCAGATTAACATAGCCGCTACGGACAAAAGCCAAAGCGCTATCCGCGGAGCGCAGGTAAAGAAGTTAACTAATTTAGGTATGGCCATGGCCAAGACTAATTGACAATTCTTTTTGAATCCGCCCAAGGGATTTGCAAAGAGTAACTTCACGATCTTTCAGAAAGAGGGCTGGCGGTAGTTGGAGCTTGACCTCATTTGCTACTTTCAGCGCCCATGGGCGAGGCCCACGAGATAATTGTAACATGCTAAAGCTTATTAGGTTTCGTAGATTTCTTGGATTTTTGGGGTTTGCTGGGCTTTTCGGGAGTCCAATCATAATCCCAGCCGAAACTGTCGAAAAGTTTTTTGTAGAATTTACGGCTGTTGATTTGCTTGACTGAGCCCATGCGTGAGACGAAGCCCTCAATACTGCCTTCGCCGTTGGTAGCGAGTTTGTAGGCGGCCTTATAGCTATTGCGGCGCATGCGGCGTCCGGGGATGATGAATCCGGGGTAGACGACGGCGCCAATGAACGGCACGCCTTTGTCGACAGGTTGTTTGTATTGTTTATGGGGATGGAGGGTGAGTTTGAGCTCGAGGCGGAGATATTTTTCGATAACACTAACGTCGCGGAGGAGTTGTTCGCGCTGTTCCATGGGGACGATGATGAAGAAGTCGTCGACATAGCGACCGTAGTGCTTATAGCCGAGGTCGAATTGAACGAAACGGTCGAGTTGGTCGAGGAAAATGTTGGAGAGGAGTTGGCTGGTGAGGTTGCCGATGACGATGCCGCGTTCTTTGGGTTGATTGAAAAGACTTTTGTTTTTTGGGAGTTTATCCCAGTCGCGGCGGTGACCGTGAATGCGAATGCCTTCCATGGGCTCGTCGTAGATGATCTCGTGCCAAATGTATTTAAGAAGGTTATAAAGTTTATGTTTGTCAGCGGGATGGCAGCGGATGTCGTTTTCGGGATCGGGGAGTTTACTGTGGAAGAATTGGCGTTCGAGGCCCCAGAGGACGCGCTCATAGAGTAGATCATGATTTAGGCTCATGAAATAGCCTTGGATGTCGAGTTTGACAGAGAAAGCTTGGCGAGTATAGTTCTCGGTGACTTGGCGAATGTGGTGAGCGAGGCGTTTTTGGCCGTAAAGTGTACCCTTGCCGACGCGGCAGGAATAAGAATCAGCACTAAAACGGCGATCCCACCATTTCGCGCAGATATTGAAGAGGAAATGATGAATCACGCGGTCGCGAAAGGGGGCGGCAACAATTTCGCGGATGACTGGGTCGTGAACGATGAAGGCGACGCCGCGGCTGGGTTTGTAGTAATGACGGATGAGGCTGTCGCGGAGATTGATAATATCTTCCATGGCGTTAAGTTCAAATTGGTGCTCGTCGACGGTTGAGCGTTTACCCTTGCGGGCGACATCATAGGCGATCCAAAGCTCACGGAGGAGAAATTTTTCAAAACGGTCATCGGTCATAGTTCGGACTTAGGGCGTTGTTGTTTGTTGTATTCACGAGCAGTAATACGTTCAATGCGCACGAGGCTTTCGAGAATGTCACAGAGGTCACGATGATGGATGAGGCGCAAATTCTCCATATTAGCAAGATTGTTGCGTAGATTGCGGGCGCCAATCATGATGCCGAGGAGGTTTTGAGCTTGGATAGTATGTGGCGATTCGGCGTTGGTGGCGGCAAGGAGACGTTGGAGGGGCGGGTGGATGATGCCGCTGGTGGCTTTGGCGTTGGCGAAATTGAGGTAACCGACAAGTAGCTCATTGGCTTCGACGATGAGAGGTTTAACGAGCGTGTCGCGGGCGAGACTGTCAGAAATGCGTTTGCAGTTGTAATAGAGTTGGCGATTAAGTTCGAGGATGAGATTATAGAGCTCGGGGAGAGGGGATTTGGGGATGATGGTCGAGGTGATGCGTTCGATATCGCGATGAGAGCGGTCGCGCAGTTTTTCGATCTGTTCTTCGGTGTAAATCTTGGGAAGTTTGTAGAAATGAAGTTCGGCGGTACTGCGTTCACGGTCAGGAAAAACATTAATTTCGGCGAGTTGGGTTTCGAGTTGACCAAGTGAGCGAACAGAAACGACCCCATCGCTTGACGGGGAATAGTTGTCGGTGTCGTTTTTGACACTAAAACGCCGGTGAATGCGGTCGGCAATTGTCATCGTATAAAAGAGAACGGAATGTCCGGCGAGTTTAGAAAAGTTCTCGGTAGAGTCGAAAATGAGGAGATGGTGGTCGTTGGTCTGTTCAAATTCCATCGCTTGGGCTTTGATCAAGCGTTGACGTTGGCGTAAGGCCTGGCGGATAATGCGCGCGGTGTGTTTTGATTCGGCGGATGGTGTAGATTTTTGAATATCACTCAGGATAGCCTCTAGTTGGTGGATATCGAGGTGATCGTAATTTTCGAGCTCAGCAGTCTTAATTGATGATGGCTTAGTCATGCTTTCCCCTTAAGAATAACTGTTCTAGTTTTTGTTTGGATGTGATTTTAACCAAGGATACTTTGGCGTTCGGCGGTTAGTTCTTGTTTAAAGGTTTGAAAAACTTGCATGACAATTTCACGAAAATCCGGTACATTGCGCTCAAGCCAAGACAAAGTAGCATCACCGTCGTCGTGGATGCGGGTAAATTCGTCAATTTGTTCGTCTGACAGACCAGCACTGATTTTTTGACCAACACGCACTTCTAGCTCTTCCTCAGCATGATCCATAAATGCTTGTTTTTCGGCGGCTGGCATCTCGGTCAGACCAACCTCGGTCATAAAATCTTCGTCTACGCGTATCATTTTTACTCCTTTGATTGATTATAACATAAGCGGAAAGATTTGGGGGATTTTTGTGCCAATCTGGAGGTAGGGTTATTTTGGGTTTTTGCCGTAGCCGTTGACGAAAGAGCGGGCGTTCATGGGCTTTTTACCTTCGGGCTGGAGCTCATCGACGACGACGAAGTTGCGGTCTTGGCATTTGAGCATGAGCGGGGAATCTTTTGGGGTCATGCCGGCGGCTTCACAGAGAATGTCGGTGACGCGGAGAACGTGGGCTTTCAGGATGATACAAGTTTTACCAAAAAAGTCGTATTTGGGCTTTGGAAAACCTTGATAAGCGACGATTTGGCGAAGAATGGTCTCGGCGGGGGCGTCGGCGGGGTGGAGAAAAGACATGGATTTGTCGAATTTGGTGGTAAAAGTAGCTTTCGCGTCGTCTTGTTCAATAGGCTGCGGTAGGCTGTCTAGATTGGCGACGAGCCACTCAGCTCCAGCGGTAGCAAGGGCTTCGTAGATGGCGTTTTTGTCGATTGGGAGATTTTTAAGTGTGGCTTGATGGTAGACTGGACCGGCGTCCATGGCTTTCGCTAGCTTCATAATAGAGTAGCTAAAATCTTTGTCACCATGTAAAATGGCGGATTCGATTGGGGAGGCGCCGCGATATTCTGGGAGTTTTGAGGGGTGAAGATTGAGGATGCCTTCGGGTTCAAAAAGTTCA
This sequence comes from uncultured Candidatus Saccharibacteria bacterium, assembly GCA_948614045.1. GTDB lineage: Bacteria > Patescibacteriota > Saccharimonadia > Saccharimonadales > Saccharimonadaceae > Nanosyncoccus. The sequence continues at coordinate 4,819 of CAPFSK010000011.1, forward strand.
AGAAAGTCGGATTTAATGAGAATGCCAAAGGAGGCGAGGATGCCGTGGGCGTCGGGGTTTTGGCGTTTGAACTCGGCGGCAGTCACGAGGTCTTCGCGAGTGCGGGCGTGAAAAAGGATGTCACAATGCTTTTCGAGGACCTTTAATGTGTAGTCGGCTAATGGGCCGTTACCGAAGAAAAGTATCTTGGGTAATGCTGAACGCCGACTGTCAGCCTTTTTAGGACACGCTCCCTCGCGCCCGTCGTTACGGGGCTCTGGTCGCTTCGTCCGCTCCCCGTTGGTCGCGGAGATTCCTGAAAATGGTTGACAGTCGGCGTTCGCATTACTCACGCTAATCCTCTTCGGGGAATAAGTTGGTATTATTTTTGATTTCGGTGTCGTAGTCGACGGGCTTTAGGTCGCCGTTTTCGTCGAGACGGTAAAAGGCGGTTTCGTCGTCTTTGATATGGTCAATGAAGAGGATACCGTTCAAGTGGTCGATTTCGTGCATGAGAGTGCGGGCGAGGTAACCTTCGGCTTTGATGCGAACTTCGTGACCGTCTTCAAGCAGGGCTTTTATTTTGACCTTTTTGGGCCGGCCAACCATGCCGTAAATCTCAGGAACAGAGAGGCAGCCTTCCTGTTCCTTGATGATTTTACCTTCGGTTTTGATGACTTCGGGATTGATTAGCGCCGTAAAAGAATTATTTTCTTTGTCGTCGAGATCGTCGCGAATGATGATAATGCGTTGGTTGACGCCCATTTGGGGGGCAGCCATGGCGGCGGAAAGCTCATAGGGGTGAGCCTTTTCCCAGTCAAGAGATAGGCGAACCATATCGCCGATGATTTCGTGAGTTTCGTCGGTGATTTGGTGAACCTTAGTCGATTTTTGACGTAAACGCGGATCAGGGGTAGTAATAATTTCGCGATTCATTGGAGTCGGGTTGGCGCTAGAGGTATCTTTTGTTGTCATATTTATATATTATAGCATAAAAATTAGAAAAGATAATGCTCAAAGGAGAGACGGAGGGTCGAGTTCGATGCGGTATTTACTGAAAGGGGTGAGGGCTTGGCGTAAAATTTCGCGGGAGGTGGATTTGATGATTAATTGCCAGGTAAAGCCACTGGCGGTGCGTTCATGGAAGGCGGGAGTAGGAGGAGAAACGGCGAGTTTGGGGTTTTGGCTGAGAGTCTGGAAGGCCTGGTTGATGTATTTCAAGGTGGTTTTTTCGGTCTTGTAGGTGATGGAGAGGCGGGCGAGGTAAGTATAGGGGGGGAGTTTGCCGGTGTGGCGTTTTTCGAGAAGATATTTTGCGAAATTGAAGAAATCAGCTTGTATGGCGGTCTGGATAACGGGGTGGTCAGGTTGGTAGGTCTGGATAATGACTTCGGCACAGTCGAGGTGCCCACGGCCAACGCGGCCGATGACCTGGGTAAGAAGTTCGAAGGCGCGTTCCTCGGCAGCGAAATCGGGGAGCGAAAGTCCGGCGTCGGCTTGGACGACGCCGACGGTAGCAAGGAGGGGGAGATCGAGCCCGCGGGCGAGGGTTTGGGTGCCGATTAAAATGTCGATTTTGCCGGTTTTGACGTCATTGTAGAGTTCGGCGAGGCTGGTTTTTTTGTTGTTGTCGCCATCAAAACGAGCGATTTTGGCTTTGGGGAAGAGGCGGGTGAGTTCGGATTCGAGAAGTTTGGTGCCGAAACCTTTGTGAATAATGCCGGGGTGGCCGCAACTGGGGCAGCTAGTAGGGACTTTTTCTTCATGGCCACAGATGTGACAGGCGAGGAGGAAACCGTCAGTATGGAGCGTCATGGGAAGATAGCAGGTCGGGCAGAGAGCTTGCCAGCCACATTCTTCGCAAATTGTTAGGGGTGAAGAGCCACGGCGATTATGAAAAATAAGAGTTTGATGTCCAGCCTGAATATTATTTTCAATAGAAGTCAATAATTGGTTGGAAAAATAGCGATTTTTGAGAAAATTAGCGCGGTCTTTGAGGTCGACGATGGTAGATTGAGGTATGACGGCGGTGGATTTGGCTTTTTCGGTGAGTTCGACAAGGGAATCATGGGTTTTTGCGAGATGGAAATCGACGATATTAGGGGTGGCGGTGCCCTGGATGCAAGGTATTTTGAGGGAACTCGCCATAAAACTGGCGAGCCGGAGGGCGGAATAGCGAGGGGTGTTTTCCTGATAATAGGCACCTTCGTGAGCTTCGTCAATTATAATAAGGCCAAGGTTATGAACTGGGGAAAGGAGGGCAGAACGGGGGCCGATGATAATTAGGGGTTCAGAGGCCTCTAGAATGCGCAGCCAGGTCTTTCGGCGCTCGACTAGGGTCTGGTTCGAGTGAATGAGGACAACGCGGTTTCCGAAGGTCTGAGTGAAGATTTTGACGATTTGGCTAGTCAGAGCGATTTCTGGAACGAGCAGAATAGTGGACTTTTGCTCTAGGAGCGCATTAGAGGCCAGTTTAAGGTAGATATTGGTTTTACCGCTACCAGTAACGCCTCGGAGGAGACGAGTGGTTCCTGGGGCCTCCTGGAGGGCTTTGAGGGCTTTCTGCTGGTATGGATTGAGTTTGATATTGAACCCATCTTGGGTAAAATCGTCAGCGGCGGGTGAAGTCTTCGACGTGTTGCCCTGCGGGCTTGTAACACGTCTCTGGACTTCAGCCCTGTTTATACTGACGCTTTTACTCAAGATGGGTTCGTCTACGTCTAAATCCATATCAGCAGAAAGCTCATAGGGTTTCTCTGAGGATTTGAGGAGTTTTTTGGAGATAAGGCCGGCGGGGAGGAGGAGATTGGCGACAGTGGGGGTGGGGGCGAGGTAGTATCTGGAGAGCCAAGTGATAGATTTTAAGAGGTGCTGGGGGATTGGGGTGGGGTGGATAAGGCGAGAAATGGGTTTGGTGGGGAAATTAACGCTGGGGACGCGTTTCATGACGAGGCCGGGGATTTGGCGGCGGCCAACGGGGACGAGGACAATGTGCCCGGGGAGGAGTTTTTGGCCGTTTTGTGATTTTGGGTCGTAAGAGTAGGTGAGGGCACCGCCGTCGGCGCGATAGACTTCTGTGGGCATGACCTCGTAAAACATAGTAGTATTATAGCATTCAGATAAGCATAAGGGGTGGGGTTGGGCTTGTAAAAAACACAACATAGGCGTATACTAGAGGTAGAGGAGAGGTAATACAAATGCTAGATATTTTCATCACATCGCGTGTACGGCGGAAGATTGTTGTGGTTTTTGCGAAATATCCGGATTTTAAGACGCATGTTAGGGCGCTGTCGAAGTTGATTAAGGAAGATCCAGGGAATATCCAGCGAGAATTACAAAGATTGGAGCGAGGTGGATTTCTTTTGGTGACGCAAAAGGGAAATACGAAGATTTACCAGATGAATAAACAGTTCCCGTTGCTAAAGGAGTTGCAAAGTATGGTGATTAAGTCGCAACAAATGTCGAAAACAAAGAGCAATCGGACGGATAAGACGATCGGGTGAGTAAGTTATTTGACGAGCTGCTGCGGGTGCGGGAGTTTGATGCAGGGTTTTTGAGTCCGGTATATGAGGAATGTGTGGACCCGAGGTTGCTGCCGGGTATGGCACGGGCAGTAGAGCGGATTCGGGAAGCAGTTGATCGGGGCGAGAGGGTGCTAATTTATGGGGATTACGATGTTGATGGGGTAACGGCGAGTACGATTATGTATGATACGCTGAGGCTGGCTGGGATATCAGAGGTAGAGGTGATGCTGCCGAATCGGTTTTTGGATGGATATGGGATGAGCAAGAAAGTTGTTCAAAAAGCAAAAGAAACAGGGGCGGGGCTAGTGGTGACGGTGGATTGCGGCAGTCGGAATCATGAAATTATTAGGGAATTGAAGGAAGTAGGGGCGGACGTCATCGTGACGGACCATCATGAGTGTGAGGAGAGTTTGCCGGAGGCGGTGGCGGTCGTCAATCCGAAGAGGCGAGATGTGGAATGTCCGGCGGAGCTTAGAGAATTGGCGGGGGCGGGGGTGGCGTTCAAGGTGGCGCAGGCGCTGGTGTTGGCGGGGATGATACCCGGAGGGCAGGAGAAGTGGTTGCTAGATTTGGTGTTGATTGGGACGGTGTGCGATAGTATGCGAATGACGGGGGAAAATCGGCGTTTATGCTATTATGGGATGAAAGTTTTGGCGAAGACACGGCGACCGGGGTTGAAAGAGCTGATGCGAGTGGCGGGAACGAAGCGGATCGGGGGTGAGGCGATTGGATTTCAGCTGGGGCCAAGATTGAATGCGGCGGGGCGTATGGAAACGGCGGAGCATGCATTGAAATTGCTAATGGCGAGTTCACGGATGGAGGCGGCGAGTTTGGCGTTGACGTTGAATCGGCTAAACGAACAGAGGCGGAGTCAACAGAATGAAGCAGTGGCAGAAATTGAGGAACGGGGAATAGGGGATGAGCCGGTGATTGTCGTGGACGGGAAATGGCATGAAGGGGTGCTGGGGATTATTGCGGGGAGGTTGGTAGAGGAATATCGACGGCCGGCGTTTGTACTCGCGGAGGTGGATGGCGCTCTAAAGGGGTCGGGGCGGAGTTTTGGCGAGTTTAACTTGGCGGAAGCGTTGAGCGTGTGCGGTGAATATATTATTGGAGGCGGGGGACATGCAGAGGCGTGTGGGTTGAAAGTTGAAGCCGGGAAGTTGGAAGATTTTCGGCGGGCGGTGAATGAGTACTATCGGAGTTTGAAATTAGAGAACCAAGAGAGGTTTTTGGGGGTACGAGAGGATCTTGAGGTGCAGGAGTTTGAGGATTTGTCTTTAGAATTATTAGACGAGATGCGGAAGCTAGAGCCGTTTGGAAATGGGAATGCGGAGCCGGTGTTTTTGCTGAAAGAGGTGCGAGTAGTGGAAGCGTCGAAGATGGGGGCGGAGGGGGAGCATCTGAGGTTGATGGTGCGGGATCAGCAGGGGAAGAGTATGAAGTTGGTGCAGTTTCGGGCGCCGGAGGAGTATTTGCGGCTACAGGGCGGGGAGACGGTGAATGTTTGGATACAATTAGTAGAGAATGAGTTTCGGGGGATTAGGAGTGCAGAGGGGCGGATTTTGAAGCTGGCGGTGTGCTAAAATACTTGATTATTTTTAGGTTTTGTTGTACAATACGGAAAAGATATCGCAGAATAAGCGAATAGCTCCTTAGGAATTTGGCTTTATAGATTAAATACAAGGATATTCGGCTCGCGCGGTGTTTTTGGAATTATTAGCGAAAAACATGAAAGTGAGGTGGGCGCTATGGGCGCAGAGATGTTGAAAACGGCCAGATTGACCGATGATGAATTAAGTAACTATTTTGGGGATTTTACAATATTTAAAAACGGCATGTATTGCGATATGGTAAGAATTCCTAATGAATACCCGGATTTATTGCCGGATTTGGTATTTTCCCGAAGGCTACCGCAGTTGTGTGACGGGAGCTTCTTGAATCCGACAGTGATGGTTCCGATTCCACTGGAATTATTGAAGACGATATTAGGAGAAGTGCCTGCGCATGCTATCCGAGCTTGGGTTTTGTTCGGTGATTACTATCCGGATGAGCGCGCGTTTTGGGTAACCAGAACCACGAAGAATTGTGCTTTGATTAAGATTCAGTGGGATGTAAGGATATCGCAAATCGTAGACGGAGAGGTATTGCAGAGTGAAGAACCTGGCGGCTTGGGGCATGAAGTACCGTCTGAGCGTTTGAAAAATGCACTGAAGCTCGTGGTGAATGTTGACGACGATTATGGTCTGCATGGCGTGACCTATGCTATGGTGGAATTAGATTGCGAGCTGTGGCGATTATACCGAAAATGCGACGAAAGTACGCGCAATATGTTGCAGGATTCGGCGGAGAGGTTGGAGCGATTTGAGGCGGAAAAAGAGGAATGGAAGGAGAAAATTATGGGTTTAATCCCGAAGAATTGGGTTGATGTTTCGCCGTCGACGCGCCGTATGGAAAGCAAAGAAGATTTTGTTAGATTGTGGGTTGAGACTTCGCCAGCCTATTGGCAGGCGATTGTAACTTCGCGGTTTGATGAAGTTGGATACCAGAAAATGGTAAAAGCTTTCTCGTAGGGTAATCTTGGCCAAGAGAGGAAGAGCTGGCAAGCTGCCAGCTCTTTTGCGTGTTTAGTTTATTAACAAAAATGACCTCCGTTCTGAGTGACGCGGAGGTCATTGGATTATTTAAGTCCGAGGCGCATGCGTTCGGCTTTCTCGGCGCGACGGATTTCGCGGATGATAGCCTTGCTGCGGCGTTCGCGTTTCGAAATTGGTTTCGAGAAGCGCATTTGTGACTTTTTCAAAGGCATGATACCACTCTGGAGTACCTTGCGGTTGAAGCGACGAATGAGGTTCTCGTTAGCCTCGTTCTGATCTTTTCTAGTTACTTTGATTGCCATATTGGTGTCATTATAACAAATTTTTTATGAATTCACAACCCCTATTTTGTAGTATAATTGGGATGAAGGAGTAAAATGATTATACTAATGGGCTTGGCGGGGAGCGGAAAAAGCACGCAAGGGCAAATTTTAGCGAAGGCGCGAGGTGGGGTGTGGCTGTCGGCGGGGCAGGTGCTACGCGATACGCCGAATGAAGAGGTACATGAGGTACAGAAACGGGGGGAGCTCGTAGACGATAGGCTGACGATACCGTTGATGGCGGAAGCGATAAATCAAGCATTAGCAGAAGGGAAAGAGATTGTATTAGATGGATATCCGCGGACAGTACCGCAGGCGGAGTGGATTCGTGACCATGTGGCGGAGCAAGTTGAGGCGGTAGTGCGGATAATCGTGCCGAAAGATGAACTGTTTCAGAGGTTAGCGTCGCGCGGAAGAGCGGATGACGCGAGCCGAGGAGCGATTGAGGAGCGATTTCGGATAGTTGAGCAAAATATTTATACAGTTTGTGAGACGTTAACAGAGAAGAAAATAAAGATTTTGGATGTCGATGGTATGGGAACGATGGAAGAAGTGGCATGGCGAATTAATGATGCATTACTGGTGGCCGCGGAGACGTAAGTTGTGGAAAAATCTGTGTAAAACTTTTAGAATATGGAGAATAACAGAGGTAGAAAATGAATAAATTATTTATACAGAGAGAATCGGAGAATCTAGAAGAGAAAATTAAGGCGATGCGAGCTGGGGGGAAGATTTTGGGGGGCGTGCTCAGGGATTTGCGGGAGTATGTGAAACCGGGGATGACGGGGAAAGAGGTCGACGCTTGGGTGCGAAAGACGATTGAGGAGCGGGGGGCGAGGGTGGCGTATGATTATTTAGAGGAGTCGTTCCCGGGGGCGATTTGTATTTCGGTGAATGACGAGTTGGTACATGGAGCGCCGACGGATTATGTGTTTGAAGAGGGGGATAAGGTGAGTTTTGATCTCGATGTGCTGTACGAGGGATATTATACGGACTCGGCGTTTACGATGATCGTAGGAGATAAGGGTTCACCAGCAGTGAAGCAGATGATTAAGACGACAGAACGTGCGATGTGGGCAGGAATTGATGTAGTGCGCGCGGGGGCGAGGATTGGAGATATTGGCTATGCGGTGGAGAAAGTGCTGAGAGCAGGGAAATTGGGGGTGATTGAGAATTATGTCGGGCATGGTATTGGTAAGGAAATGCACATGCGGCCAGATATTCCGAATTATGGTTCTAGGGGCCATGGTTATATATTGAAAGCTGGGGATACGATTTGTATTGAGCCGATGTCATGCCTCGGAAAGCCGGCGAATTATGTTGATCGAGAGAGTAATTGGACGGTGAAGATGAAGGATGGATCGATTGGATGTCACTGTGAGCATACGGTGTTGGTGACGGAAGATGGATGCGAGGTGTTGACGCTGGCGGATTAGTGGTGGTATAATACGCTTATGGATGAAATTTCGCGCTATGCTGTTGGTTTGGACGTGGGTACTGCTCACGTGCGAGCGGTAGTGGCGAGTATTTCGGGTGGGGGGAACTTGAATGTGATTGGATATGCGGAGGCGCCGAATTCAGGGATGCGGCGAGGAGTAGTCGCGAATTTGTCGGGGCCGGCGCAGGCGATTGATCGGATGCTAGGTGAAGTCGAGCGGATGAGTGGCTATGAGGTGAATGCGGCGACAGTTTCGATTAACGGGGCGGCGATTGTGTCGACGCGGACAGAGGGGATGATTACGACGGGGGCGATGGAACATGAGATTAATGAGAATGATTTGGCGCGAGTGGAGGATGTGGCGCTTCAGGGGCGGATTCCGGCGAACCAAGAAGTTCTAGACGTTGTGCCGCTGCAGTATATGTTGGACGAACAGGGCGGAATTAAGGACCCGCTAGGGATGATGGGGCTGAGATTGGAGATGAAAGCGAATGTAGTGTCGACGTTGGCGCCGAATTATGAGAATCTCCGACGGGCGACAGAGGGGGCGAATGTGACGCCGCAGCGGATTGTACCGAGTGTAGTAGCAGCGGCGCGAGCGGTGCTGAGCGAACGGCAGAAGGAAAATGGGGTGGCAGTGGTCGATATTGGCGCAGCGACGACGAGCGTGGCGGTGTTTGAGGAAAATGATTTGCAGTATATCGGTGTAGTGCCGGTGGGGTCGAATAATATTACAAATGACCTCGCGGTGATGTTGGCGATTGATACAGAGGTAGCGGAAGAGATTAAGCGGCGGTTTGCAACTGGGAATTTTGGGGCAGTAGATAGTCCGGTGGTGATACGTTGGCGTGGAAAAGAAGTGCGGTTTGAACGAAGCCAGATTGATGAGGTCGTGCAGGCGCGGCTAGATGAGATTTTGACTCTGGTGAGGAAAGAACTCAGGAAAGCGCATTATGAACAGCGGTTGCCGGAGGGGATTGTTTTGACCGGTGGCGGGGCGAAGATGCGGGAGCTGGATAAGTTTGTGCGAGAGACACTGCAGACTTCGGTGAAAGTCGGTGTGCCGACAGGGTTGAATGGTGTGGCAGAAGCGGTATTGAAGCCGGAGTATGCGACGGCGGTGGGGCTGATGCTGCTAGCAGCAGAGGGGGGCGAAGTAAAGGGGGCGAGAAAGGCGCCAAAGGGTGGCACAAAGAAAGAGAAGAAGCCAGGGCTTTTGAAGAAGTTTTTGGGAAAGTTTTAACGGTTGTCGTATGAGTTTTGTGTGCTATAATGGAGAGAAGTAAGAGTGATAAGTGAGGTAATTAGGTAATGCCCGAGATTAAGCCAACAGAGGTAGAGAGTTCAGCAAGCATTAAGGTCGTCGGTGTCGGTGGTGCAGGTAATTCGGCGATTAACCGGATGAAAGAGGTCGGTTTGTCTGGGGTGGAATTTGTTGCGGTAAATACTGATGCACAGGCTTTACATCATTCGAGCGCTGAGACGAAGGTCCATATCGGGAAAGGCTTGGGAGCTGGTGGTGATCCGGATAAGGGGCGTGAAGCGGCGGATAGTGCGCGCGAGGCGATTGGAAAGTCACTGGAAGGTGCGGACATGGTGTTTATCACGCTGGGTGCGGGCGGCGGTACCGGTTCTGGTGCCGGCCCGGTAGTAGCGGAAGAAGCGAAAAATCGCGATATTTTGACGGTTGGTGTAGCGACTAAGCCATTTACTTTTGAGGGCCCGAAGCGGCGCGAAAATGCTGATGAGGCGATTGCGAACTTGTCACGGAATGTGGATGCGTTGATTACGATTCCGAATGATCGGTTATTGCAGACGATTGACCCGAGGACGCCACTACTTGAGACGTTTAAGATTGCTGATGATGTGTTGCGGCAGGGCGTGCAGGGGATTTCGGAGCTGATTACGGAACATGCGCTGATTAACTTGGACTTTGCAGATGTGAAAGCCGTGATGAAGAATGCCGGCTCGGCGTTGATGGGTATTGGGCGCGCGAGCGGTGATAATCGAGCGGTGTTGGCAGCGCAACAAGCGATTGAGTCTCCGTTGATTGAGGTGAAGATTGACGGTGCGAGAGGCGTGTTGTTCAGCGTGGCTGGCGGATATGATATGGCGATGAGTGAGATTCAGGACGCGGCGGAAGTGATTACGGGGTCGGTAGCGCCAGATGCAAATATTATCTTTGGTGCGAGCATTCGGCCAGAGTTGGAAGATGAAATCGTTGTTACAGTGGTGGCGACAGGGTTTGATTCAGAGTATTACCGGAAGTTGGATGCGGAACGAGCAGCCGAGGAGCAGAGCAGCTATTCTGGTCAGACAGTGGCGGATGTGGTAGACATGAGTAGCACTGGTGGGTATGGTAGTACAAGTGGGTATAGTGGGGGATATGGGGGTAGTTATGGTAGCAGTAATGAGAGCGTTGGCGCGAGCACGAGTCATGATACGTATGCGCAGAGAGAACAGGCAGTGCCGAGTCAGCCAGCTGTGCCACAGCAGCCGAGTGTGGAGCCAGCGAGCGCAGACTTTACGGCTGAAAATCGGACGAATATGTGGGATTCAATTCGGACCGAAAATGAAGACGATCTAGATGTTCCGCCAAGTTTGCGTGAGCGGCTACGCGGGAAGAAGGAGCAGTAAGCCGAGATGGCGACGACTCCGAGAATCGGTGATAGTAAAGTTCTCGAGAGCCGTGAGACGGACGATGGGACTACGATTCGTCGGCGGCGAGTGAGCCCAGATGGGCGACGTTTTACGACGTACGAGCGGATTGAATTGCCGCAGTTGATGGTACGCAAGCGAAGCGGTAATAGGGAAGTTTTTGATCGGGATAAGTTGGCGACATCAGTGAGGCGGAGTGTAGGAAAATTTTTAGGTTCAGAACTGGCGATTGAAGAAGTCGTGAACGCGGTCGAAGAGAGATTGCGGCAGGATGGTAAGGAGATTGTCGGATATGAAGAGGTGGGAAATACGGTGTTGGATGTTTTGGCTGAGAAAAATGAAGTTGCGTATGTGAGGTATGCGAGCGTGTTTTCAGACTTCAAGACATTGGGAGATTTTGAGAGGATTTTACGTGAAAGGAGGGCGAAATAATGAGAGTAGTTTGTGTTTGGCGCGAAGGTGAGGATTATTCGCGTATCGTGAGAGAATGGATGCGGGAATTTGAACGGCGGACGGGGAGAGAAATTGAGAGTCTGGATCCGCAAACGCATGAGGGTGAGGGGTTTTGTCAGGCATATGATGTGGTGGAATATCCGACGATGATGGCATTGGATAACAAGGGCGGAGTCTTGGAGATGTGGAGAGGGAAGATGCTGCCGACGTTTGATGAAGTGAATTATTGGGCGATGCAGTAGAAGGCTTGTTATAATGGGTTATTTCGGTTTCTCGGAGTCTCGCTCGTCGAGGAGGCGCGCTTCGTCTCCTCGAATTCCGAACTAACTCCATTCTAACAAGCCTTCTAGTAATATGAAGAAAGAGGCGCAGATGCGCCTCTTCTGTACAGAAGATTAATGGATAGAAATAGAGGTTTTACGGGCGGAAATTGTCGGGAAGGTATTGCTCGACGAGATCACCGTTTTCTTGGTAGATTTTGCCGATAACTCCCTGATAGCTGCCTTGCGGGCTGGGGATCATATAATAGAGATGAAATTTTGCTTTGGCGAGAGGACAGAAAAGGCGACGTTTGTAGAAAGGTAATTTGTGCTCGTAGCCCTCAGGGGCGGTAACCCCAAGATAGGTCGCTTCGTTCTGGATGACATAGACGACTATTTTGTAGAGATTGCGTCGTTTGTCGGCCAGCTTCTTGAAGTCAACTAATCCGATAATATTGAGGGTGGATTGATCGCCTAATTCATAGATCTTGGGTGGTAGATTTGGGTTAACGCGACTCTTGACTTCCAGATAGGGCTGGACTTTGAGATGAATACAATCCTTAATCTTGGGGATTTTGTTGGGACCGTGGACGCCAAGGAAGAGGTTAAGCTCTTCGGGGTTCATAGATTCAATCCAACGTCTGCGATGATCGCTTAAAGCAACTTGATGGTGTCGGTCTTTGAGGTGTCGCCAGGGGCTGCAGGTTTTCGGGTTTCTACGGGTGCGTCGCTTGCGGCTGGCGCTAAGTAAATAATTATCCATATTATTCTATTCTCCTTTCAAAAGTACTGGGGTCAGCGGTAATCAGGTTGATGCTTATGCTAAAATAAGACATCCTAAAAGAAGGTACGGAGTACCCATATTTCTATTGTATCATAGATTGCCAAAAAAGTCAATATTCATCTGGGACGGAAAGATGTTGGTTTGCGGCTGATAGGGGTTATTGCGGGGTAGGGGCGGTTTGTGCTATAATATAGAATATGAAATATAAGGCAGGGAGCCGACGACGCGCTGCGGAGTATGAGCGAGCGCTCGTTGAGTGGTGGAAGAAGAATAAGATATTTGAGAAATCGGTTGAGCAGCGACCGGTGGATGATAGTTATGTGTTTTATGATGGGCCTCCATTTATTACGGGGATGCCGCACCACGGTACCTTGCTTTCTAGCATCGTGAAAGACGCAGTGCCGCGGTTTTGGACAATGCGGGGGAAACGAGTTGAGCGACGCTGGGGCTGGGATTGTCATGGGCTTCCGGCGGAGAATTTTGTCGAGAAGCAGCTAGGGATTACGGATCGACGGGAGATTGGCACGAAGTGGTCGTTGGAGGATTATATTCTGAAAGCGAGAGAAAGTATGGTGGCGAACTCGGAGACTTGGCAGGGGACGATTGACCGGATTGGGCGCTGGGTGGAGTTTGAGAATGCTTATCGGACGATGAATAAAGACTTTATGGAGTCGGTGTGGTGGGCGTTTAAGACATTGCACACGGCAGGGAAGATTTATGAGGGGGCGAAAGTCTTGATGTATGATACGAAGTTTGCGACGCCGGTGTCGAAGTCGGAAGTGACGATGGATAATGATGCGTATCAAGAAGTGACAGATCCGTCGGCGTATGTGAAGTTCAAGCTAGTTGGTGAGAATGCGGCGCGTATTCACGAGGGGGCGTCGGAAATTTACTTGTTGGCGTGGACGACAACGCCGTGGACTTTGGTGGGGAATATGGCGCTGGCGGTGAATCCAGAGCTAGAGTATGGGTTGTATTGGAATGAAAAAGGTGAGTTTGTGGTCGCGGGGACGGGATTTGCGGAGAAACAGGAAAAATGGGAGGAGCTGGCGAAGTTTAAGGGGGAGAAGCTGGTTGGGCTAGGGTATGAGGCGTTAGAAGTTGAAGGTGGAGTGAAGCTGGTAGACTGGCAGAAGTTTGAAAAGGGATATTATGAAAGTAAGGCGGAGAATGTGCACCGAGTGTGGGCGGCGGAGTTCGTGTCGGATGGTGACGGCACGGGGATCGTGCACATTGCACCGGCGTATGGTGAGGATGACTATGAGTTGGGGCGGAAGAATGGTGTGCCGTGCGTGGATGTTTTGGATGAATATGGGGATTATTTGCCGGGGGCGGATGACGGCTTGAGAGCGGCGGGGGTGCGGCCGAATGAAGAGGGGCAGATTCAGATTTGGGAAGCGAATAAGTTTATCGCGAAGTGCTTGGAAGCGAATGGGCCGATTGAGAAGATTGAATATATTAAGCACGAGTATCCGTTTAATCCGAGAAGTAAGCAGCGGATAATGTACCGGGCGTTTCCGAGTTGGTTTTTCGATGTGCAAGGTTCTAAACCGTTGATGATTGCGCAGAATGAGAATGTGAATTGGTTTCCGGGGTATCTGAAAGAGGGGCGGTTTAAGAAGAATATTGAACAGGCGCCGGATTGGAACTTGAGCCGGGACCGGTTCTGGGCGACAGCGATGCCGGTGTGGAAGAGTGGAGAGGGTAGTGTGAAGGTTGTTGGGGGGTATGATGAGTTGGAGAAGTTGAGTGGAGTCAGGCTAGACGACTATCATCGGCCATGGGTGGATGAGATTGAGTTTGATGCGTGGGTGAAAGATGGTGAAGTAGTTCCGGAAGAGACGGAAGGTGCGAAGAAGGAGCATTTTAAGCGAATTGAGAAGGTTTTGGATTGTTGGTTCGAGAGTGGGTCGATGCCGTTTGCGCAGTTGCATTATCCGTTTGAGAATAAGGAGAAGTTTGAGCGGAATTATCCGGCGGATTTCATCGTGGAATATGTGGGGCAGGTGCGAGCGTGGTTTTATTATGTGCATTGTGTGAATACGGCGCTAGCGGAAGTGGGGGGATTTGGGAAGGTGGCGCAGGAACGCACAGAAAAGAATGCATTTAAGAATGTGATTACGACGGGGACGCTGGCGGGGAATGATGGGCGGAAGATGTCGAAGTCTTTGGGGAATTATACCGACCCGAATGAGTTGATGGATAAGTTTTCGGCGGATGCGCTGAGGTTTTTGTTGCTGAGTAGCCCGGTGCTTTCCGGTGAGGATTTTGCGCTGACGGATAAGGATGTGAGTGATGTAGCACGGAAGCTCGCGATGATTTGGAATGTGTATGATTTCTTCACGACCTATGCAGAAGTAGATGGCTGGGAAAGTCCAGATGGCGATGGGCATTGGCAAGGAGAGCTGAAGAATCCGCTGGATCGATGGATTATTGCGCGGCTACATGAGTTGAAGCGAGATGTGACGATGGGGATGGAAGAGTATAATATTCCGAAGGCGCTGGCGGGCGTGTTGCCGTTTGTGGATGATCTGAGTAATTGGTTTGTACGGAGGAGTCGAAGGCGATTCTGGAAGAGTGAGGATGATGGCGATAAAGCGGAAGCGTATTGGACGCTATGGAAAGTGCTTACGAAACTCGCGCAGGTGTTGGCGCCGTTTACGCCGTTCCTCGCGGAGGAATTGTGGCAGAAGATGGTTGGCGGGGATGATCCTTCTGCGAGCGTGCATTTGACGGATTGGACTGCGGCGGGGGAGATTGACGAGACGATACTCGCGGAGATGCAGCGCGTAAGGGATGTGATCGCGGAAGGTCTGAGGCTCAGGATGTATAAAGATGAGCATGAAGATCAAGTAAAGGTGCGACAGCCGCTCGCGGAGTTGGTTTATGATGGGGAAAAATTGCCGGAGTGGGGTGAGGAAATTGTGCGAGATGAGGTGAACGTGAAGCGCGTGACCCAGGGGGAGAAGATGCGGGTCGATAAGACAATTACTGATGAACTGGCGCAAGAGGGGTGGACGCGAGAGCTGGTAAGGGCGGTGCAGAGTGCGCGAAAGAAAGCCGTGTTGAACGTAGATGACAGGATCAGGCTGGACGTGGAGACAGATGTGCCGGAAGAATGGAGGGAGATGCTGATGAACGAGGTGCTGGCTGAAAGTTTAGATAGGGGGAAGAATTATGCGTATGATGAAATTGTCAAGGTAAACGGGGAGAATGTGACGATTAGTTTGGAGAAAGCGTAAGGATTTCCGTGTTTTGATGATATTCCTGGGTCTGTGCCCGGGAATATTTTTGGTACGGCAGCAAAGGGGGAAACCATGGTAGCGATCCGATATCTGCATATTTAATTCTATAGCTAGAA
>CAPFSK010000012.1 GCA_948614045.1 uncultured Candidatus Saccharibacteria bacterium
GCGCCACCACCATAGTACAGTTACCATTGGCTTTTGTCCGTAGTGGAATAGCACATATTCATACCGGAATCGTTAGCTATACAGGAAGTAATGGCTACATTTGGTCTCGCACCACTAAGTCTAATGCTTACGCTTACTATTTAGGTTTTAGCTCTTCAGCTATTAATTTTTCGGGTAGCGAAGACCGTTGGCTCGGCTTCCCCCTCCGCTGCCTCTACCTAGGCAAATTCCAACTTGTACACCACGTACAAGTTCAGTCTCATCTCAACAGAGATAGCTTGGTGTTTTATAATCCTTAATTAACCTATTCATAGTTTACTCTAGTCTAGTTTTAGGAATATAAAAGAGTCGAACCCAAGGTCTGTTTTTGGATTTTAGCGAAAGTCAGCGGAGTTACGCCTCCGGAACTTTCGTGACCTGTCAAGGTAAAATCCAAAAACAGACCTTGGCGTGAGACTCAACATTCCTAAAACTAGACTAGGGCAAGCTAGGGATGACTATCTAACGGATTACAAACCCCAAACCCTTACATCTCTTCCGGCACTTCAATTCCTAGCAACCCCAACCCCTGTTCCATCACCCCCACATACACCCGTACATACTTCTCCGTAACATCCTCATGCCCCCCTCCAACCACTCGCACCTGCTCATAAAACCGCGAAAACTCCTGCGCCAACTCGTACAAATATGTACACAATTTATATGGCGCCTTCTCACCTACCGCTTCACCCAGTACATCGCTATACTGAACAAGTTTTTTGCTCAATCTCCGCACAAACTTTCGTTCATTCTCATCCAAATCCTTTTGTTCGCCCCGCTCATTATTCCCTAGCTTCTGCAAAATCTTCTTCGCCCGCACCGCTGAATACAATAAGTATACACCCGAATTCCCATTCACCGCCACCGACTCTTTCGGGTCGAACACGATATCGCCCCCCATTTTATACTTCAAAAACGCATATTTAATGGCAGCCAACGTAATCAAATCGTTAGCCGAAGTTTGCGCCAACTCCTGTCTAACCATTTGGATAACATCAACCGCTTTGAGAAAGTTCCCCTTCCTCGAACTCATCTTCACATTCCCCGGTAATTTCACCATCCCATGCGTCAAATGCCGCGTCCGCTCCGTCAGTTCCGGCGCATATTCCTTCACGCTCGCCAGCACCACTTTCATATATTCCGTCTGCTCATTCCCTGTAATCACTACCGACTCGTCAAAATGCCAGTCATCCCACTTCGTAAAAATCAACCCTACATCTTTCGCTTCGTACGTCGGCACCCCTTGCGCATTGATAAACACTCGCGTATGCAACCCCACCTTATCCCCCCGAAACACGATCGCCCCCTCGCTCTCCTCATACACGCTCCCCACATGCTCCCGTACTTCAGCCAGCCCTCGATCAGCCACGCTCGACTCCGGATAGAACCTATCAAACTTCACCCCAATCTGCGCATAAAAATCCTTAAAATACTCATAACTCAGCTCTCGTCCCTGCCAATACAGCCCAGAAATCTGCGCAATCTCTGCCGTTGATCGCCCAAAATCCTCTGCCACCATCTCGAGCTCCAACCGTTCCTGACACTTTTCTTCGCCCAGCTCCGCCAAAGCGTAAATAATTTTGTTCAATTCCGTAATTTCTTCTTTCGCCACCTCATCTTCATCATACGCCCGCGTCCCCTCAACATAGCACTCCGCGATCTCCTCAATCGTCAGAGACTCAATCGCACGCTTCCGCAAAGCATACAGAGTCTTCGCGACATGCAGCCCCACGTCCCCCCCAAAGTTCGCCCGCACCACTTTCGCTCCGGCGAGCTCTAATAGCCGCGAAATACTATCCCCCACGACCGACGTATACAAATGCCCTACATGTAACACCTTAAACGGATTGGGATCAGAAAACTCCGCCACCACCATTTTCCCAGAATATTCATCTAGTGATATAAATTCCCCCTCATCAGCCGCCATTTTCGCTATTTTCTCATCATAATATTCGTCTGGTGATATAAAATTCAAGAAACCCGGCCCCGCCACTTCAACCCTAAACATGCCCTCCGACATCGCCTCAGCCAACATGCTCGCCACCTCCCGCGGGTTCTTATGTACCTCTTTCGCCAATTTCATCGCCACGTTACTCGCGTAATCCGCCCCCGTCTCCTCTGGTGCCGGTGTCACTTCCGGCTCAATCTCTACCCCAAAAAGCCGCTTTACTGCCTCAGCTAACTGTTTCCGAATTTCTTCCATTCCAATATTATACCATATCTCTATCGTATTCGCCTAGACACAGCTAGGATAACTAATCCGCACGGCCCCTCAATCGCAACTCAATCGCCCCCACCCCACCATCAATCTCCACCAAATTCCGTCCATTCGGGTTATCCAAGCTAATCCCATCTTGACTCAACGACCCCAAACCTTGGTCGAACTTCACCCGATAATCATCTTCCTCACCCACCAAATTCAGTTCCAACTTCCCTACCCCAGCACTCACCTTGCTATCTCCGTTCAGGCTCGTCTCAATCTCTACCTTCCCCACCCCCATATCCAGGTCCAACTTTCCCATTTCCGCCCCTCGCACGATCAACACTCCCGCTCCACCGTCAATCTTCGCTCGCCGCGTTACCTTCAAACCATCAAATTCCGCTCTCCCCGCCCCAAGGTCCAAGTCCAGCTCTTCTGCCACCAAATTTTCCGCATACACCGCGCCAGCCCCCATATCCAGCGTCATCTTCTGGATCTCTACATCTTCCGGTAATACTACTTTTACTTCCCCGCCAACCTTATCCCACCATTGTAACCAGCCAAAATCCTTTTCCTCAATCTCTACCTTGTTCCCATTCTTCCTCACCTCTATCTTCTCCTCATCCGCCACTACCTGGAATTTATCACCTCGTTCAATCTGAAGACTCATCGTTCCCAGCTCAATCTTCAGCTCATCCAGCTTAGAAACTTCCCATTCCTCCCCCACCGTTATCCGATCCCCCTCCATCACAACCACATTATTCGGAGAAAACACCCGACTGAGAATCATCCCCGCCCCAACACACGCCGACAACACGCTTACCATAATTACGATCGCGAGTGCGACCGCCAACCCTTTAATTGTCTTCTGCGCACCATTCATTAGCGAATCTCCACCCCGCCAAACACGCTCGTCGCGTCAATATACAGCGTCTTCTCCGCCTCATCATTAATGTTCTTCCGTTTATCGCTCGTCCCACCGAAGATCGATGTCGACACCACCTTCACCTTGACATCCTCTGACACATAAATCGTCACCCCACCAAACGTCGCACCTGCCTTCACCAATGCCTTATCCTCAATCTTCGCTTCCCGGAGGTCGCACTTAATACCGCCAAACACCGCCTCCAGTCGGCACCCCGTAAATTTCTCCCCCGCAAAATTCAAATTCTGCCCGCTAAACGTCGCCCAGTATTCCTTCTGCCCCGATTTTCCCTGTACTTTTTTCACCTCTTTCAGCACTTTCCCCTTCAGCGCATCCTTGAAAATCATTGACACCCCGATTACCACTAGCGCCACTGGCACTATCAACTTCCACAGCAAATCAAACCGAATCACTCCCTGACACGCCAAAAGCAGACATACTCCGATCAAAATCCCAATCAAATCCCCTGTTTTATCGTCATCTTTCCCAAACAGACTAATAAAACACGGCACAATGATGAACAGCGTCCACCACCCCGAAAAGAACAGATTAATCTCTATAATTCCCAACGCACTCACCCCCAAAATCACCCCAAGTGCTATTAATACTACTCCCCACAACCAGCTCGTCACCTTGTTCATAAAATCTCCAAGTTATCTTTTTCTCATTTTACCACATAATGCACCCCCCCCCGCAAGCCTGTTTTCTATTTTTCATCAAAAAATCCTACCGGCGCCACCACCATAGTACAGTTACCATTGGCTTTTGTCCGTAGCGAGTATGTCAGTGTAGCGAGCAACTACATTAACGCCATTGGCTCTGGGCTTCAATACTGGTCATTCACATCATATTCCAGTGAACAGGCCTACTATACTTATATGGGCGGAACCTACATTCAGTCGTCCGGACTCAGTAGTCGCTGGACAGGTTTCCCCCTCCGCTGCCGTACAACAAAAAATGAGGGCGGTGTCCTGCATATATCCAATGCTGGTCCTGCCCTCTATACTTCATATCATATCATACTACTTCCTAAATTCAATCAGTTTTTTACTTTTCATAATAACCAAAATACGCCGGACGCTTGTAGACTTACGAAATTCATGCTCGATCTCACGGAGACACTTTGATTGATGACGTTTCGTTCGGCGTAAATCAATAACGATATTTTTTGACTGCTTCACTGCACGCTGAATTGTATTCGGTATCAAAAACCTTCCTTCTCCCTTTGGCGCTTTCATTTCCCATAATAACCCATTCATACGAATATCAGGGGTATGTTCACCCATTTTGTTTGACTTTGGAATAAGTTCAACATTATGCCCTAGGTCAGTAAAAAACAGCACTGTTTCATATTCATGTTTTTCAAGCAAAACCCCATTTGGCATAATCTTCCCAACCATTACTCCCCACCCTACCATAAATCAAAAGATTTTAACAAGCACAAGTTTGATGTTTTTCGTCCTTCCTTTTTCCTCCATTAGGCACTACCTGGGTAGAGGCAGCGGAGGGGGAAACCGTAAGAACGGACATTATTATCGTTAAGGACGTCGGTCGAGGAGAAGTTTATGAAGTATGCGTTTGTTGCAGATCTAGATGCACTTGAACAATTGTATCCGGTATTGCCGAGATATCGCACTTCACTGTAGATTAGGCTGACGTACCCGCTACGGAAATGAAAGATAATGGAAGAAGAATAATAGAATGAACTTGTACGCCGCGCACTAGTTCAACCTTACTTTAACAGTGGCAAGTTAGTGTTTTTACAATCTTAATTAGACTGTTTTGTAGCTTACTCTAGTCTAGTTTTAGGAATATAAAAGAGTCGAACCCAAGGTCTGTTTTTGGATTTTAGCGAAAGTCAGCGGAGTTACGCCTCCGGAACTTTCGTGACCTGTCAAGGTAAAATCCAAAAACAGACCTTGGCGTGAGACTCAACATTCCTAAAACTAGGCTAAGGTAAGCTATGGATGGCTCGATAGTGTATTATAAACCCACCCCCTACCTAACCACAAACCCCTCTCGTATCATCTCCTTCGCTCCCTCCGGATCATCCCTAAGTGTCACCAAGAAATTAAACACCCCAATTCCATCCAGCTGTGGCGCCAACTCATAAATCCCTTGCGCCGTATACCCCTCTACTTCTACGCCACTCTCATATTCCCTTTTCTCTAGCCATCGCCCGAACTCCTCCGCAATATCATCATACTTCATCACCTTCTCCCGTAATCTCCGCCGCACCACATCCGACGCCACGCCACGTTCATCTCTCAAGTACTGTTCAATCTTTTCTTCCATCATTTCACTATCACCTCATATTTTTGACTCGTTACTGGCTCCCACCCCAGCCGCTCTCGCTCTTTCTCCATCTCCGCCCGCTCCTCTGGCGACATCCTCTCGATATCTTCCAGAGTCGCCTGCTCGTCCAGGACATTCAATAATTCATCCACAAAATAATCACTTTCCCGCTTTAATAACTGTCGTCTATACGCCTCATGCGTCTTATGACTATCATGTATATACATTCCGAAATTAACCTTATATGCCCTTCCCCGCTCACTCTCCGGATCATTCCGCACTACTTCCCGTTGTCGCATCATCCAAGCAATCTTCGGCAGCCCCGACAAAGGCCGAAAATTCAGCGTCTGTTTCCGGCTAAGCAACACTTTACCCGTCTTATAGCTCAGGTACGCCTTCTTATTATTTTCCAATCTATCTACAAACTCTAAATCAATCGGTCGCTCCAACCCCACTAATTCCGATAACGCCCTCGCGTACTTCTGCGTCAACTCTTCATTCTCATCTATATCCCATAACTCATCAAAACTCCCCACCCCTACTTGCCTCAAAAACCCCGGCAAATCCATCCCATGCAAAACTTTATCCACTTCCCGTTCAATCCCCGGCAAATTTTCCTCACCATACACCTCTGAATGTCCCGCCATAAAATCCGCTTCTTCCCGTTCTTTAGCTCTCACCTTCTCAAGTCTCGTCCCTACTAAGAACTCAAAAGCCCTCGCTTCGGTCTCGCACAATTGCCTCCGATACCCCTCATAATCCAAATCTGCTCGAACGTAAGCCTCGCTGTTATATTCATACAACTTCGCCAGCTCCCCTAACTCTTCCGAGCCTCCCCCATTTCTCACACGTCGCATCACATCATGTTGATAGCTATGCCAATTTTCATGCGCCAGCGTCACTAGAGCACTATCCATATCCCCACCATGCTGTGCTAAATCTATCCGAATCCTATCATTATATTCACCCCCATTTATACAGCCGCCCAAAGTCCCCTCATCTAAATCCACATCAGTCCTCAAACTTGGCGTCAGCGACAAGTCCAAAACCTCAGCAAAATAATCTTCCGCATAAGTTAGTCCAATCTCCGGATTCTCCTGTAGCTCATCTCTCAGTTCAGATAACCTATTTATATCAATCTTTTCCGCAAACTTCGTCGTCCGCTCAAGCACCGCCGCTATATCGACTTTTTCAAATACCGCCTCATTTAGCTGACGCAGCCACTCCGGATTTTCATCCTCGCCCCCTCGTAAATCGTCGCCCCCCCCACTAACTCATTTTGCGCCTCTATTACTCTCGCGCCAATCCCGCGCTCTTCGTCCCGACTTCGCTCTCCCGACTCTACTTCGCCCCCACCTAGTTTTTCTCCACTACGCATCTATTTCAAGCTCTTTACAAACTCCCGAAACAGCGGATGCACATCCAGCGGTCGCGATTTAAACTCTGGGTGCGCCTGTGTCGCCACGAAAAACTTACACTCTGGCGCTTCGACAAATTCCACCAGTTTCCCATCTGGGCTCGTCCCACTTACGATCAGCCCACCTTTCTCAACCTCCAACAAATACTTTTGATTCACCTCATACCGATGCCGATGTCGCTCAACCACTTCATCCTTACCGTACACCCCCTGCGTCTTGCTCCCCTCTTTCAATTTCGCCACATAGTCCCCCAACCGCATCGTTCCTCCGGTTGACTCTTTACCGCGCTGGCCCTCCATAATATATATTACGTTCTCCCCCTCTTTCGCGCCAAACTCCTCACTCCCAGCACTCTTCAAGCCGCCTCTCCTAGCCGCCGCTACTACCGCGCATTGCATCCCCAGACACAGCCCGAGATACGGCTTCCCTGTCTCTAACGCATACTCCGCCGCCTTGATCTTCCCCTCGACTCCGCGCGTCCCAAAACCACCTGGCACGACCAGCCCATCAACTCGCGCAAAATCTTTCCCCGTCGCTTCCTCCGCATTAATCCACTCTATCTCAATATTCACCTTGTTCCACGCTGCCGCCGCTTTCAACGCTTCCGTCACACAAATATACGCATCATCATTCCCGACATATTTCGCCACCAGCCCCACACGTACCGTCTTCGCCCATTCTTTCCCTCTAAGCCGCGAAAACTCTTTCCACTTGCTCATATCTGGGTCGCTGTCATCACCTACAAACCGATTCAAAATTTCCAACACCCCCGACTTCAAAACATTAAACGGCACATCGTATACTGACTCAATATCCGGCAAGTTCAGCACTGCCTCTTTATCAATCCCCGAAAACGCCGCAATTTTCTCACAAATCGCCCGCGGCGCCGGTCGCTCCGTCCGACACACCACTACATCCGGAATAATCCCAAACCCCCTGAGGTCTTTCAACGCATTCTGCGCCGGCTTCGTCTTTAATTCCTTCGACGTGTTAATCCACGGCACATACACCACATGCACATAGAGACAATTCCCCCTCCCCACTCGATTCGCAAACAGGCGAATCGCTTCGATGAAGCTCAGACCTTCGTAATCCCCTACCGTTCCCCCGATCTCCACAATGTGAATATCCGACCCCTCCGCCGCCTTCTCGATTTTCTCCTGCACCAGATCCGTAAAATGCGGCACCATCTGCACCGTTTTTCCGTGGAATCCCCCGCTCCGTTCTTTATCAATTAATTCCTGATACAACGCCCCCGACAGCACGCTCGAATATTTCGAAGTCTCGAAATCCAAAAATCTTTCATAATGTCCAAGGTCAAGATCCGTCTCCTTCCCATCATGCGTCACGAAGCATTCCCCATGCTCCACCGGGTTCAGCAGCCCTGCATCGACATTTAAATACGGGTCACATTTCTGTATCGAAACCTTATAACCCTTCGCTTTCAAGATCGCCCCAATCGACGCCGCCGTAATTCCCTTCCCGACCCCCGACAACACACCGCCAGTCACAAAGATATATTTACAACTCTTTTCTGTATTTTTATTTCGCATGTGGTACCTCCTTTTCCCACCCACATTGTTCTTATTTTTATCATAGCACAAGCCAATTCCTCCGCCCACTCTAGTAATTTCCCGTTTTACCTCTCTCATAATTGACTGAATCATAAGTTAATGATAAAATAAACACATTGCATGCTAACAACAACTACGTGTTGTTATTTTTATTAAAGGAGGGACTAGCATGAGTAACCTTAATAAACCATTCAACGAAAATGGACCTATAGTAATCCCAGAAAAAGATTTTAAAATCTACCAGTCTGAGCGAAAACATTATCAAAGCATACATCAAGCCATCATTGATTGGATTATACGACCAATCAATAACGACAACGTACGCCGTCTCTGCCTTCGTGATATACTTAGGCAAAACTACAATCACAGCTGCGGCTATCACAATATGGACGGATGCTACGTCGCTCTCCTGCGCCTCGATGACCTCGGTGGAATCTACCAAGCCCTATGCGACTCCGAAAAACATCGCAACGAATTCATTGAAGAAGCGATATATAATATCGAACACCACCTCGTCCCCGACTCAAACAGTCGAGACACAACTGATCTCCTTGAGCTTCTCATTGTTCTTCAAAACGATTTTAAAATCTCCAAAATTAATGCAGAACAACTTTGGCAACTGCACTCCATTAACCAGCCAAAAGACCCATTAACGCGCGCTTGGGATGATTTCAAATTCTGCCAACGCGGAATGTGCCTCTGGATTAATGATGCGCATACTCCATCACACTTCTATGCTGAAATTCAAAAACGCTGCATAGCCGCCATCATTGACTGTATTAATGATTGTCAGGACATTATGCGACAACGAGGCAATGTTTTCAGTATTCAAAAACCTTTCGACCCCAATTTAATCGGTTATCTTGATCCGCCGTCAACTCCAGAGGAATTCCTTATTCGTCTTTGCCAAACCATCGCCAGGCTCAATACATCTAAGCCCAGCGAATATTGCATCGATGTCTTAGAGAATCATCTTGACACCAATATTCGGTACCTTCCAACCGAACGCGTTCCGAAAATACTTATGAGCCTCAATAATACCGATCTTTCTTGCCGTTGCCTTGAACGCCATATCGCTCTCATTCCGGACAAAGAAATCATCAAATACTGGTCATCCGACAAATTTTTCCTCTACTGGGCTCGCGGCGTCATTACGTTGCATCGCCCCGACCGACAAGACTGCATAGCTAAAATTGACTCATGTTTACTGAACAAAACCGATTAATAACTTCATAGGCCCATTTCCTGCACCTTGAATTCACCCCGCCGCCCAAAGCGACGGGGTGTTTTCTATGCAAGCTATTCTTATCCATACTTTCGTGTTATAATCACAACAGTGGAAGTGTGGCCGAGTGGTTGAAGGCGCACGCTTGGAAAGCGTGTAAAGGTTCACGCCTTTCGCAGGTTCGAATCCTGTCGCTTCCGCCAAATAAAAATAAACCTAGTAGGGATTCTTTTTATTTGGCTTCAAGCGATAGAACACGAACCGAAGGTTCGTAGCGAGGAGGAGCGTGAGGAAAATCCAGAATTTATTCTGGATTTTTTTGAACCGACAACGAGCACTGAGGGAGCGGAGCGAGCGAAGTTTCCTATCGCCATCCATACCGAAACAAAGCTCATTGGGTAGCAATTTACTGCGTAAATCGCGTTATCCTGTCGCCACATCCTCTACTCTAAAAAGTTAAAGCCGCTCTACAATAGAGCGGCTTTCCTTGTGGTTAACAAACCACAATCTATATTAAAGGGGGTCTTTATTATTTTATCTTAATTTTCACGACGACTTTCACTCTAATCAGAGTGTTCTTGCTGGTATACCCTTTAGCAATCGCCGTAATTTTCACAGTTTTACCTTTACCAGCCTTCTTTGCCTTCACTACGCCATTCTTGCTAACAGTAGCGTATTTACAATTGCTGGATTTCCAGGTAACCTTCTTGTTCTTAACATTCGCCATGTCGCACCGCACTTTCAGCTTTACTTTTTTGCCGACTTTCAATGTTTTCGGTGCATTCGTAATAGTGATCTGATACACCTTAACCGGCTTCAGTATCTGTGGCTTCTGCGGTTTCACCGGCTTTAAAGGCTCTATCGGTCTCAACGGTCTCTCTATCCATTCCGGATATGTTGGCCGTATCGGTCGTATCGGCTGTATCGGCTGCACCGGCCACACTGGCCGAACTGCACCCGGAGTACTTGGCTGCGTCGAATCTCCCCCATTATTATTCGACCCTGAGCCAGACGTTCCGTCATCAGGTTTTGTCGTCTCACCCGGTTTCTCTTCCGGCTTAGTTGAATCGCCAGTCCCCTGATTACCAGAGTCTCCCGGTTTTTCAGTCTCGCCCGGCTCGGTTGTCCCACCAGGATTTTCATCCGGCTTCCCGATATCGCCAGGCTTTTCTTCCGGTTTTTCCGTTCCATCAGGCTTCTCAGTCTCTTCCGGTTTTTCCGTCTCAATCTTCGGGATTACTTCATTCTGAGTGTATCCGCACCAACAGGAACGATTCTTTAATCCATCCTTCTCGGTCGTCGCTTCTTCAATAACTGACCACTCACTAAAATCGTGAGTTCCACGACTATCCGATCCGGCTTCCGGACAATTCTCCACTCCGCATACACAAACAAGCCAATGCGAAGCCTCGTCCCAAGCATAGCGCTCCCAAGAATGAATCACGAGCTTCGGAATCACTTCTTCCTGAGTGTATCCACACCAACAGGAGCGATTTCTCAACCCTTCTTCGTCAACCGTGGGCTCTTTGATAACCCACCACTTGTCAAACGTATGGGCACCTCTACTGCCTCCGCCAGCCTGTGGACAATCCTCAACCCCGCACTTGCATATCAATAAATGCGAAGTCTCATCCCAAGCATAGCGTACCCAATAATGTTCCTCAGGCTCAGCAGCATCACTGGCATTTTCAGTAGCATCATCAAGCATAATCACATCATCCGTGACCTTGCTTTCTGCTGCCAATACCGAACCAGTCGGCATTAAGCCCACCATCAAAGACAAGATTAACATAGTTGCTAAAAATTTCGCATGTTTTAACATACTTTCGACCTCCTTTTTAATGTTCATGGCTAACCAAAGCCAACAATTTACTCTCCTAAGAGAGCAGGTTACAATGCCAGACCCCCTGGCAATATCTGTAATCCTATGGCGTTATCGCCATAACGGTTACGTCTTCATTGTAGCACACATTACTAATTTTGTCAATACCTAAGATACATTTCTTTACTAACGCCCAAACATCTTAAATAATAGATATAACTCCTCCGGCGCCACCACCATAGTACAGTTACCATTGGCTTTTGTCCGTAGTGGGTATGTCTACTCAGATAAAGGCAGCGTGAGCGATATGAATAGAGAAGGTGATGTTTGGTCACGCACAGCTACATCATACACTAAAGCCTATGGGCTATTTTTGCATATCACCAATACTAATCCCTCAGAAAGCGACATGAATCACCGCTATCTCGGTTTCTCCCTCCGCTGCCGTACTTCCGCTTTCCTCCATTAGGCACTACCTGGGTAGAGGCAGCGGAGGGGGAGACCGATGCAC
>CAPFSK010000013.1 GCA_948614045.1 uncultured Candidatus Saccharibacteria bacterium
CTGTCCGCTATCCATTATGCATCAGTCATTCTAAAAATCATCGTCCATCATGTCGCAGTCGTCCTGCTCGTCATGGAAATCATCATACGACCGAGAAAAACCATGGTTGTGATAGGCGTAAGTTTTGGTGAAGTCATTGAATTGGTAGCCGTCACTATCAGTGGGATCAAAATCATCGAGTGCATCGTCTTCATCATCGTAGATGTCAGCACCACGATATAAGGAACGGGAGGACTGGTGATGATTATTTGTATTAAAATTGTCATCCTCATTATAATGGCTATACGAGTAGTCGGTCGTATCGGTATTATAAGTGCTGTCGGCACTATGATTTTTGTTCCGATTGCCAAACAGCCAGCGGAACAAGAAAAACTCACCGATGTAATTCCAAAAGGCCATATCAGTCGATTCCGTTAATGATGTTATACAGATTCTCGAACTTATCGACCACGCCGTAACGGGTGGTGTTGGTCGAGATAGAGTTGAAGAGGCGCTTGGCACATTCAGTCTTAGCCTTTTCTACACCGCGAAGCTCCATCTTGTCGAGTGAGCCTTTGGTCTCGGCGACAAAGAACACGTGGCGAACAGTTCCTTCTTCAAAAACTATCGCCCAGTCAGGAGCATAGTAACCAACCGGTGTTGGTATTTTAAGCTTGCGCGGCAGCTTGGCAAAGATAAGGACTTCCGTGGCTGATTGCAATGAAGCTGCGAAGTTGCGCTCACCGTCGCTATCGTAGGCTACGTATGGCGTGATATGCTTTGACAACTCAATCGCCTTGTTGACATTCAGCCTACGCTCCGGCACGAAAATTGTGCTGTCGTACGGCTCGGCCTTAGTGGGATTGTAGATAATATGGTCAACAATCATTGTCGCCTTTTCTTCGCGGATAGCTTTGATTACGTTGCGGATAAATTCTTCCGGATTATTCTTGAAGAGCAACGCTTTTTGGCCGATGCCTTTAAGGATTTTCACAACAGAACGACGGGTTAAACGAGCGCCTTTGGCAATGTCACCGACAACATCGTATGGAACAGACGAGGTACATACATCCGTTAGCTCACGTGTTGTCGATTTGGTATTGCCAAATTCTGTGACTTTCTCTTTATCCTGTTGGCCTGTAACCATCACATATTGAAGTTTGGTTACATTGAGATTTTTCTTCAAATTGGCAATGGCTTTCTCAATAAGCTCCTCGCTGTCGTAATGAACTGTATAGATATACCTGTGGTTAATCTCGTTCCAGAGTTTCTGGAAACGCTTGTCTGTAAAGTTGTCGTTAAGCTCATTGGCAGGAGTTGCCGCAGACACTTCCTCCACCATATCTTCAAGCACTTTGGGATTGAAGATGCCGGCAATCAGTGTTTGCATTCCTTCTTCGATGTTTTTTATCGGAGAATCGGTTGGCAGAAGCATCAGCTCGTTTGCCGCAGCATCAGTGTGATATTTCTGCGTGAGGTTGCCATCGCGAGTAACATATCCGCTCTGATATAGATAACCCAAAATCAGAGTGGCGTCCATAAGGTCGATGGTATGCTTCTCTCCATTTGAATCCGTTACAACTTTGCCGATAAAGTAATCCTGCGACGCGGCTGTTACTCTGTCGCGCAGAGCCTCGCGGGTCTCACGTTGCAGAGCCGTGGTGAAGTCTGTGTAACTTTCGTTAGCAATGACTGTCAGTCGGTTCACCTCGTGAACATCTTCGCCGAGAAGTTCCTTATCCTGACGAATACCGTTTTTGTCAACACAGATTCTCAAACCTCGACCGACTTCCTGACGTTTGGCGGTTGCCGAATTGCTGTGGCGTAGCGTACAAATCTGGAATACATTCGGGTTATCCCAGCCCTCACGGAGTGCCGAATGGGAGAATATAAAGCGGGTTGGTTCTTCAAAACTTAGCAGTCGTTCCTTATTCTTTAGGATAAGATCGTATGCCGAGGTGTTGTCCTCAGAATCTTTCTCTTTTGAATTGATTGCCCGACCTTTCTTGTCAATAGAAAAATAGCCCTTATGTGTTTCGTATGGTTTGAAACTTTGCAGATACCTATCGTAAGGTGTATCAAAGATTGTAATGAAGTCGTTGACAGTACGAGAGTATTCTTCCTCAAAGATACGCTGGAACTTACCCTTGACCTCGTTGCCGTCCTCGTCATATTGGCGATAGTGGCTCACTTCGTCAATAAAGAAAAGGGAGAGGCACTTAATGCCACGGTTGAAAAGTTCCTTTTCTTTAGTGAGGTGAGCAATGATGGTTTGCCGTATCTGTACGCGCTGCATCGCTTCCTCGTTGGTATCGCCGACTACATCGCCGCAATAAATCGTAGTTCCGTTAAGGAACGAAACGTAGCCACGGCCACGCGGATTTATTTCGGAAATGACAAAATCATCATACTGTGCAAGTCCTGACGCGGCAAAGAGAGAATCGCCGGTGGCGAACTTCTTCACTTCGCGACGGATAGAGCCGTCGGCTCGCTTGCACTCCAGTTCTATGCGCACCTCCGGCGGACGCTTGGGCGACAGCACCATGCCGTCGATATACATATATCCGCTTGTACCTTTGAGGTTCTTGACCTCGAAGCCCTGCACCTGAATACGCTTGACGAGCTGTTCGCGGTAAGCGTCGTAGGCGTCGAGCGCATATATGGTATCGTGCTTGGTCTTATGTGTGGCAGAATAGTTGAGCACAAAGAGCGGCTTGAACTTGGCGAGCGCTCCCTGGGTAGCGGCGCCCTCCATCTTCTGCGGTTCATCCATGATGATGATTGGACGGTTGGCGGCTATGACATCAATCGGACGGCGCGAGCCAAATTCATCACGCTTCGAGTAGATGATGCGGCTCTCCTTGCTGCGGCCACCCTCTTTGAGGGAAGCGGCAAAAGCCTGAGTATTGATGATCATGACGGATATTCCGCTGTCCTGCGAGAACTGGTCGAGCTGATTGAGATTCGAGCTGTTGTAGACAAACCAACGGGCTTTCTTGCCGTAATGCTCCATGAAGTGGTCTTCGAGCATACGGAACGACTTAGCCACGCCCTCGCGGATGGCGATGCTCGGCACAACGATGATGAACTTGCTCCAGCCATACTGCTTGTTGAGTTCAAACATCGTTTTGATATAGACGTAGGTCTTGCCTGTGCCGGTCTCCATTTCGATGTCGAGATTCACCACACCGTGGCCGGAGGCAAGAGTGGTGCTCGGCACGATTTGGTTTCTAATCTGCATTTCGCGGATATTGGCGAGAAGCTGTTTCTTGTCAAGTTCAACATCGGCATTGCGGTAGCCCGCTTCCTCGTCTTCAGAGAAAAGCGTCCCCTTGGCAATCTTGCCGACATCGCGGCGATAGTGTTTCGGGCCACGCTTCGGCTGACCTCGGAACACATTCACCGTATCCTCGACAGCCTCCGTCTGATACCCTTGTATCTTAAACTGAAACTTCATTAGTTCACCTCCCCTCTTTGTAAAAGAAACAAATGCTTTTGAGTCTCAATTTCTGCGCGTAGTTCCTCTTCTGATGGAAGCACTGTAAGATATTTAGATGCAAATAATTGTTTACTTCCGTTCAGCATTGAGTATTTGGCAATATCTTCGCTGGTCTCAGCACACAATAATATTCCTATGGTTGGGTTATCACCCTGTGTACGTTTCAGCTCATCATACATTCTGACATACATGTCCATCTGTCCGATATCCTGATGTGATATTTTTGTTGTCTTCAGGTCTATCAGCACAAAACATTTTAGCAAATAATTGTAGAAGACCAGGTCGATATAATAGTCACCGGCATCGGTCACAATGTGTTGCTGCCGCTCGACGAAAGCATATCCTTTGCCCAGTTCCATTAGGAACTGCTGTAGATGTGTGATGAGCGCGCTTTCAAGGTCACTTTCTGTGTACGATGCATCCTTGGCGATACCAAGGAATTCAGTAACCATAGGTGATTTGATATATTGTTCGGGCGCAATAACTATATTATCCTTTGCTGTCAATCGCTCCATTTCCTCTGAAACAGCTGATTTGTCGGGTGAAGCAAGCAAACGGTGATAGTATTGCGAACCCACATTTCTCTCAAGAGTCTTTACAGACCACATCTGTTGTGCAGCTTCATCCATATACCATAATCTGGCTTTCTCATTTTTCTCGCCCAGAACAGCCTGTATATGCGACCATGTGAGATTTTGCAGACGCGTCTGCAAAATCTTCCTGTCAGGAAAATATAAGTACAGCAGCCTATAATAAGCAAGAGAACGCTGACTATAACCTTTACCGAGATCAAATGTCAATTGAGCAGAAAGCTCCTTCAAGAGATTGGTCCCATATTCAGCCCTAATCTCGCCGTTTTGCTCTTCTTCTACAATGCGTTTTCCTATCTCCCAACGCTCATCTATAATCGTCGCATTGAGCTGAATGGCTGCTTTGCCACGGTAACGCCGGGTGATTTCCCTGATATCAGCGACAAGTTTAGATAATTCCACTTTCTTTTCCATATTGTCACAAAACATGAGTGGTTATCTTCTTTTCGTTAGAGTAGGATTCGATGATTTGGTCGAAGTTGTCGAGCACATTGTCGTTGGCAGCGGATGCATCACGAATGACAAGGTGAGTCGGTAGCAGCTTCGCCATTTCCTCGATAGTAGTTTCATTTACGTCAGTGTCGAAACAAGCAAGCAAGTAATCATCATCGACAGAGAATACCTCCTTACCTGCGATTTCCTTACGTTCAATCTTGGCAGAGAGTTCGATGCCGAGGTCCAGCATAACTTGGAAAAGCAGGTCTTCGCCGGAGCGGTCAGCCTTGATGTTATC
Source organism: uncultured Candidatus Saccharibacteria bacterium (assembly GCA_948614045.1). GTDB lineage: Bacteria > Patescibacteriota > Saccharimonadia > Saccharimonadales > Saccharimonadaceae > Nanosyncoccus. Next base: position 4,802 of record CAPFSK010000013.1, read on the forward strand.
CACAAGGCTATCGAGCAGCGACGGCTCAAACTTATCGGGAGTATAGAACACGTCCTCCATATTCGACGAGTCGAGTTTGAGGACACGGAAGCCGGTGTCTAAGCCGTCTGCGGCTTGACCCGCTTCTTCCTTGACTTTCTTTCCTGCACGGCGTATGCGCTCCTTGCCAATTTCGCAGATGTTGGCATATCCGGCCTTACGCGCCTCGCTCTTTTCGTCCGTGACTTCGGGGAGCTGCACCATAATGAATTTACGATGTCCTCCATCCTCGGCATTGAGCTTCATAACGGCGTGTGCTGTGGTTGCACTGCCGCTGAAGAAATCGAGAACTACATCGTCTGAATCGACATCAGCCATACGAAGAAATAGACTAACTAATTCAGGCGATTTAGCATAGTCAAAAGGCGGAGTTCCAAAAAGCTTCTTCAAAGTGTCTGTGCCATTAGAAATATCGTCAACCCAAGTGGTGAATTTTTTTGTATTTTCTTCTCCTGGGCGAGGTTCAAAAATCTTTTCATATGGCACCCATTCCCCCCATTTGTTCTTTAGGAACTCAACGCGACCATCAGCAATTATCTTGCCAAGGGTGCTGGCGCCGTGGCGCCAGCACCCTTGGATTCTGACGAATCCAAGGGCGCTATCCTTTGATTCAGAGTATATTGTAGGGAACACTTCTGTGCCGTCAGGCGCAGTTATAGAATAGTAAAGATTCGGTCTATTTTCTCTTAAACTATTTGAACCCCATTTACGGAGAAGTTGAGTTTTATAGTTTCTTTTAGCGACTTCATCGTATTTGGGATAAATGTCACCTTCTTTAATTTCTTCGCCTGCGGAAAACTGAGGTATATTCTTTGCAAAACAAAGAATATACTCATGCAGTACAGCATAATATTTACTATCCTGTCTTCCTCCTCTACCTTTCCAATTTATAATGGAAACAAAGTTTCGTTCTCCGAATATTTCGCAGCAAACCTTTTTTAGGTTCTCGACTTCGTTGTCATCTATCGAGATAAAGATAACGCCATCCTCGGAAAGCAAGTCGCGAGCGACTTTGAGGCGTGGATAAATCATATTGAGCCAATCGGTGTGAAAGCGTCCGTTGGCTTCGGTGTTACGCTGCATGGGGTCGATAGTTTGGTTGCCCTCGGCATCAAACAGACCGCTGTTTTGCTCGAAGTCCTCTTTACCCTGAGCGAAATCGTCGTTATAGACGAAGTCATTGCCAGTGTTATATGGAGGGTCAATATAAATCATCTTGACCCGACCGAGGTATGTTTCGCGAAGAACTTTTAGGACATCGAGATTATCGCCCTCGATATAGAGGTTTTCTGTTGTGTCGAAGTCCACAGATTCCTCACGGCAAGGGCGCAGAGTAAGATTGACCGGCTCGTTGGCGAGACGTGATGCAACTCGCTTATCGGGCCAAGTGAACTGATATCGTTCCTCGCCGTCTTCGAGCGCGTCGTTCGACAGTTCCGCACGGAGCTTGTCAAAGTCGATGGCAAGTTCCGGCTTACCATCTTTATTTAGTCGCTCAGCAACACAGTGAGGAAACAACGCGGCAATCTTCTCCACGTTGCCTCCCACAACATCACGGCTTTGCATTTTCAGTTTGTCCATTATCTGGTTTGTCTATTTTGTTTAATATTGTGATAATGCTATCCATTTGTTCTTGATTGAGTTTGACCTCTTCAAGTTGTTTGGGAATAGCAGTTATAATTGATTCTAATTGTGCAGATTCGATTGAAGTTTTGGAAAATTTCGTCATCAGCCAAGGTGAACCAATACCTATGATAAATGATACGATAATTGCAGCAACAGAAATGGTGCTGTTTACATTAAATCGTCGTTGTTCTGGTGTGCGAAATTTGTTATTTCGATAATTTATTAGTTGCGGTGAAGGTATGATTCGACAATTATGAAATTCGGAAAGAGTGTCAAAAATTTTTCGAGATTTCAAAGTTTCTTCATAAAATTTTATCCCGTATTTAGTCCACTGTTCTTTATCATGAGAAGTAATGTTACCAGTATTAAATAGATTCCATGATTTGTCATCAATTAGAAATACATATCCTGACTCATACAGCCATTTTAGCAACGTTATTTTATAAATCAAGCTAGTTCTTTCAGTATTTACATATCGATCTAAAGCATCAAAATCATCTTCATTAGGCAGTTTTTTAATCATATTGGGTGAAAACGTGTAGCAAACACTCACATTGTCATCGTCTGTTTTATGAAAAGAAATGTTGCATAAGTCTTTACCGTTAAAGTCCACAAAAAGTGCATGAACGTATATGCCCGCGTCACTAAGATAGTCATTTGTGCCATTGGTGATTTGTTTTTCTCCAATGACATAACTATCCACAATAGTGGAAACAATCTCTTTGGCTTTATGGTCTAATGTTTCAAGATTCATAAATTTGACTTTAGTTTCTTGATTTCAGAATAGAGTTCGCGTTGACGGCGAGGTTGAGAGGTGGATCGCATTTGGCGTTCCAACGTCTCAATCTGACGCATGAGCCTCGTACGTTCCTCGTCAACGCGGATTTGCTCGGTGAGAGAGTTGCCCTCGGTGACTTCCAGTTCACCGACAAAAGCAACGATATTCTGCCAAACCGCATCGAGGTTTAAGCCGTTGATAGGAATTAGGCATGAGGCATTAGGCGTCAGGGGTTGCCACGGTCCGGTAAAGAGCTTGGTGTGATACACAGCAAGCTGCACCTTATCTTCATGACGCAGAGCGAAGATTATGCGATGTGGAATGAGTTTAGAGATAAGGAGAATGTTTTTGGTGTCGTAGTCAGAGCGTTTCAGCTCCACATCGACCACAAATACAGCCTTAACCTCCGTACCCTCAGCAATGCCCGGCAAAGACTGCGGCGCAATGAAGTTGACGATTTCCATACGGGCAATGTCCGCGTCGAAAGCGTCGCGTTGTGCCTGTTTCAGCTCAAACTTTTTATAGAGTTGAGCCTTAGGCATCGGGCGGTTTACTTCTGTTGATTGCGGTAGTCCGAGCATGGCGTTACTTGATTACGAGGAAGCAGATAAGTTCAAAATCATCGAGTCCACGGACTTCGTTTCCGAAAAGCGCGTTGGGGTCTCCCTCAAAGAAAGAGAAAAGGTCGCTTTGCTCCTTTACTTTGACAATCGAGGCGATAGCATCACCGAGAAGCCGGGAGTAAGTTCCCATGCGCTGACCGTCGCGAGTCTCACCGTTGAACTTGCGACAGAGATCCATGATAGGCTCCGACTTCCCTTTGCAGAGCATACGCAAGCGGTCGAGCAGGTCTTTAGGTTCGAGGTGGTTTACAATCACTTCCGAATCCTGACCGATATAGACCATATAGAACGGATGCAGTCTGTTCTTGCGGTCTATATTCACAGAATTGTTACGGTTCTTTAAGACGAACACGACCCCCGGTGGGGTGTCGGCAGTCGCCGGAACAATAGCGTGGAGACCATGCGGAGTATGCTCGATGTCATGCCCTTGGTTCATGTATTCGAGCAAGTCGAGCCTAAATTCGTTCAAGCCCAAGTCCATGATTGACACGCCGGAGTTCATTTCTTCAAGATCAACGACCTCCGACTGGAGACGTTCAAGCTGCTTGCGGCGATATTCGAGATCTCCCTTTTCCTCGTTTGAAAGAGGGTTATCATCGCCGGTGGCGGTCATAACCGACACTTTCATACGCGCTTCAACGCGACCTTTGAGATTGATATAATCGTCAAGGTCCATATTCGGCCAGTAATTGACAAGCTGAATACGCTCGTTGCGCGAGCCTATGCGGTCAATACGACCGAAGCGTTGAATGATGCGCACCGGATTCCAGTGTATATCATAGTTGATGAGATAGTCGCAGTCCTGGAGGTTCTGACCCTCGGAAATACAGTCTGTGGCAATCAGCACATCAATGTCTTCGGTGATATTCGGATAAAGCGTAGCCCGCTCTTTTGAGACGGGCGAAAACAAAGTAAGCACTTTGTTGAAGTCGAGTTTTTCGCGAAGTCTGAGAGTCGAGCGAGCCTCGACATCGCCTGTAACAAGAGCCGTATTCAGACCGTGCCGCTCCTTAATGAGCGGTGCGAGGTAATCGTAAAGATAGAGAGCCGTGTCTGAAAAGGCGGTGAATATTATAACCTTTTTATTCGTGCCGTTGATAGGATTGTTGAACTTATCGCGCAGATCGGCCACAAGCTGTTGCAGTTTGGAGTCGTGCCGCGGTGTAATATCAGCGAGCATGAACAAAAGGAGCTTCAGCGAATCGAGGTCTGCTTGCAGATACTCGCGCCACTGAATATAATCCATATCGCGGAGGTCAATCAGAGTTTTCTTGCCGCCGATAAAGACATTATCGTTCTGCTCGTCAAAGTCGAGACCTCCCTCAAAGTCGAAATCATCAACTTTGGAGTTCTCGCCGGTGGCGAGGTTGTCGATGGCGTTGACAGTGCCCGAAATCAGCTCTTGGATTCGGGATAATGTCAGGCGGAAAGAATTTACCGAGCTTTCAAGGCGTTTGAGCAGGTTGATGCTCATAAGGCGTCGTATGCCTCGCTCGCGTCCGGCACGAGAGAGGTTCGAGAACGTATCGCCGTCGCCCTTTGAATACTTGTCACGCATACTCGGAAGAATAAAGTCCGAGGGCGTGTATATGGCAAGATTGAGATTCGAGACAATCTCGTAAATATCGTTATAGTTGACCGTGCTGTTTAAGTCGGTCAAGTCCGGGCGACGAGTAATCGGCGCAAGTCGCGTCGGAAACTTACCGATGTCGGCAGTATCATAATATTGCTCGATATGCTTTCGTGAGCGTGCTATGGTCACGCTGTCGAGAACTTCAAAGAAGTCGAAGCTGAGAGAGTCGAGCAATGCTTTGGTGGTGCGCTCGCTGTCGGGCAAGTCAGACCAACGATTGAAGGCTGCTTGTGCCTGACGGAAGATGTCATCAATGGTCGATGTTGTGTTCAACAGAGCATTTATTTGTCCTGCCTCCCCCTCGTAAGCGAGAGCGAGCTGATTTTTAAGGTCGTTAAAACGGTTGTTGACAGGCGTAGCCGACAACATAAGCACTTTAGTTTTAACGCCGGAGCGGATAACGCGGTTGAGCAACTGGAGATAGCGGTTCTCACGCGGATTCTCATCGTTTTCGTCGGTGGTGACTTTGCCACCGTTACGGAAGTTATGGCTTTCGTCGATAACGACAAGGTCGAAGTTGCCCCAGTTGATACGTTCAAGGTCATAGCCGTTGGAGTTTCCATAACGGCGCGACAAATCCGTATGGTAGAAAATATGATAGTTGAAGCGGTCACGCAGCAACGGATTATTTTCATACGGACTCTTGAACGTGTTCCAGTTGTCATAGAGTTTCTTCGGGCAAAGCACGAGAATACTCTTGTTCCGCGATTGGTAATACTTGATTACCGAGAGTGCGGTAAAGGTCTTGCCGAGACCTACGGAGTCGGCAAGGATGCAGCCGTTATATTTTTCCAACTTGTTGATGATGGCGAGAGCCGCATCACGTTGGAAATTGTATAGCTTGTTCCAGATGATGGACTCCTTGAAGCCGGTGGCTTCATTCGGTAAAACATCTTCCGAAATATCTTCAAGGAACTCATTGAAGATATTGTAGAGCGTAACAAAGTAGATAAACTCCGGGGAGTTTTCTTTGTAAGCGTTGGTGATGTTGTCGAGTACCTGTTCCGTAACGACTTGCAGTTGCTCGCTGTCGTTCCAAATATGATTGAAAATTTGGAGGAACTGCTGAGAGAATGGAGCCTCCGCCTTGGTGATGGCAGTGGCAAGGTAATTGCCCCGTTCAGTACCAAGCTCAACACAAGTAAATCCATCGGCACCGGTATATGAAGTATCGTCTGCGATAATCATGGGCGGTATTCCGGCGTTGGTGCGGTTCGACTTGAAGCACACCTTACGGCGAATCCATTCAGCGCACTCTTTGGCAACGGCTTTCAGGGAAAGTTCGTTGCGGAGTTTGATTTCAAACTCCGAGCCATAGAGGTCGCGTTCACGGTTAAGGCGAGGAATATAGAACTCGCGCTTTTGTTTGTCAGCCTTTTCGGTAACGAAAGAAGGCGAAGTGAAAATAAACCGCAGTTCGGAAATATCAGACAACTGCTCTTTCAGTTCCTGAAAGGCATAGATTGAGAAACAAGATGCGGCGATAGCCACCTTGGAGCCTGAGCGCAAGGTGACAAGCATATCGTCTTTAAGCGTCTTGTTTACGTTGTTGATAATTTCCATATAATAAAAACTCCAGCGCAGCTATGCGAGGCTGACCAAAGCCTTTAAGCGACTACGTTGGAGCTTCCAATGTTATTTACGGCTTTCGCCGTTATGTCGTGATAATCTTGGTCATTTCACATACTATTGCTTAGTATGCAAAATTACAAAGAATTTTCGAGACAGCAATCGGTTATGTCGTAAAACACAGCCGATTGTTGTAATAAACTACGTATTCTTGTGAATACGTGTAGACGAAAACCGTTATGACCATTACTATTCGGATTGGTAGAGGCGGCGGAGGCGGTCGAGGGAGTGGGCGCGGCGGAGGGAGTCGCGGTAGGCGATGTCCTGCTGCCATTGGCCGGTGTGCCAGTGGCGGTATTGCTTGGGGTAGTTCTCGCGGTAGAACTGCCCGAAAGCTACGGCGTCGGCATTGTCTTCGTACCACTTATCGAGCTGACCGATGCGCTGTTCGTATTCTCGCTTGGTATTTGATGCAGAATTTGAGAGCATTATACTTCCGGTCAGGACTATCCCGACTATTACACCAACGATGCCGAAGGTGGGGAGATAGAGCCTGAACACGTCTTTCCAGCTCCTGAAATTGGAATCGAGCAGCTTCCGGTCTTCCTCGCCAAGTTCTGCCCTGACGCTTGTGGGTATGGATCTGATTATCTCGCCAAGGTTGGCTATGCCTCGCTCCTGTTGCTTCCAGGCTTCGTCAATCAGACCCCGTATCTCAGCTGCATGACCGAAGTCCTTGACTGAACCGTCATCATCGAGGAGCAGATCGAATATCACTCCTGCAAGTTCCTCCTCGTTTTTGACAATCGCCTCGTTTCTTG
>CAPFSK010000014.1 GCA_948614045.1 uncultured Candidatus Saccharibacteria bacterium
CCCATGCCGCCAACCCAACCATAATCTAAATATATCCTCCCGCTACGGACAAAAGCCAAAAGCATGTTATAATCACCCTATGACCAATAGAAATCCAGAATCTGAGCCGTCCCAATCAGCAACCAGTGTCAACTCTCAGGAACATCTTGAAATAGATGTTCCTTTCGTAGGCGAAACTTCCGCCCCAACCATCAATATCCCCACGAAAAGCCCCAATCGCACCTGCAATTTCTATCTCCGCGAAATCGAGCGCCAAGGGCGCATGACTGATGTTGAATCTTTCCTTAACTCCGCGCTTCACCGTGACTATCATGAACCCGCCTCGCCCGCTGAACTCAGTACTTTCGCTACCGAATACGCCGATTTAATCGACCCATGTCTCAATCCAGAAGACAAAGCCGCCCTCAAGCGCTATTCTGGTTATAATTATCGCCTCATCAACCAAGTTTCTCGCGGACAGTGGGACTATGACATCCTCGGTCAACAAACCCCAGAAAAAGTCGCCAACGCCGAAGAAGATATTGCGAACATCCGCCATGCTATCCAGGCTGCACCCACCCCCGGTATCGACCTTATTACTCATCGCGGAACTAACCTCGACAGCTTTTCTAGCTACGGCATTAATTCTCTTAACGACCTTGCGAATCTCAAGAACAACCTCTTCCTCGAAACTGGTTTCACCAGTACTTCCCTCTCCTCAGACCATAGTTTCATCAACCGCAACGATTTCGATGACCCACTACGTAAATCATGCAACATCGCCATCGAATACCACATCCCCGCTGAAGCCAACGAAGTTATTGGCTTGCTTTCCTCAGATACCGCCTACGACAATCAATATGAAATTCTCATTGATCGTGACAGTCTCTCCTACATCTCGAGCGTCGAAATCTCTCCCGACCAGACCAGCGCTAAACTTCAAATGACGCTCATTCCCCGCCAAATCTACGACCCCGCCACCCACTAAAACCACTACCCTAGTGTTTAACAATCTTCTTCGTGACGTCAAACTTCTCCATATACTTCCCCGTCATCAATCGCGTCTGAGCATAAAACGCCGCTACACTCTGATATGCAATCGCAATCACCGGCGACAGCACCCATTGCACTACCATCGCAAACTTACTTCGTTTCAACCCCTCCGGGCGTTGCGGTAACATCCTCAACGAAATAAATACTGTTACCAATATCCCCAACATCGCTATCATCTGTATCATCCCCACCACATTCGGCAAACTCCACGCCACCACCCCTCTCGAACTCAGATTCAGCAACATCGGCACCCAGCCTCCAAACGCCACAATCGGCGCCATAATCGCCAACGTCACATGTCCATCCAATAATCGCCAAAATTTTGCAAACAGCGGCACAAACTTCATTCCCGGCCGCCGCTTTTTATCAAACAGTCTCACCCCAACATACGCCACATCACTCGCCCCATAATCCCACCGCCGGAGCTGTACGAACTGAGCTTTCAACGTCGCCCGAAACGTCTCCGAAATCACCGCATCCTGATAGATCGGCACGTGTATCGGCACCACACTATACTTCCCCTCAAAATAAAACAACGAGCGCCAATACTGATGCCCATCTTCCACAATCGTTCGCTTACTCCAAAAATCCATCCCCTCAAGCGCCGCCAGCGGCTGCGAATGTGACGCAAAATTCCTGAGTAAATGTGGTCGCATCGTACTTACCACGTTAAAAAACGAATTCGACATCGCCACCACCCGCATCGGCGCTGACGCTTCCCAAATATTATTCGTAAAAATCGAAACCGGCTGATAACTATAATGCTGTCGATCTGGGCGCACGATAAACTCATACGCTACATAATCCAAATACCTCTTGCTCATGCGGTTGTCGCTATCCAGCGATGTCACAATCACATTTTCCTTCCGTATGCGTTCTTTTTCAACATATTTCGCTAAATGCTCACCCGCATAGGTCAAATTCGGGCCCTTCCCCACAATTTCGCCTTTTACATCTGCCGGATGTTTCACTAACAAAAATTCCTTAAACACCCCTTCAAAACGTCGTTTCAGCTCCTGCGCATTCGCCTCCATCGCCTCACCCCCCCGTTCTTCATATCCCAAAGTAAAAATAATCCGCTCATTCGGAAAGCTCGTATCTCGCACCGCCTCAACCGACGGCACCAGTGTCTCCAATCCCTCATTATACGCCACCATAATCACCGCATGATAAATCTCATGCGGCTTCGGTTCAGAATCCCCTTCTACGGTCGACATTAAGCGCAAATTTTGCACATGTTCCGCCAAACCATAGCTATCTTCACTCCGATCATACAGCCGCTCATACGCCGCATGCGGATCCTCTAAGTCCGCCAACCGCTGCGCCCAATTTACCCGTTCCGCCTTTTGCATCACCTCATATCCCTGAATCGTCCGAAACGCCGTCGCAATCGCTTTCACGAACGTAATCGCCACTACAATCAGCACATATATCGCCCCCAACATCGGATTCAACCAAGACACCACAAACAACGCAATCACCGCAATATAACTCAACGCACCCGGCAAAATCTCAAAAAACCGATACAGCGGCGTCCGCTTCCCTTGCGGCAACTCCAAATCCTTCTTCGCCCGAGACAACACAGGCATTTACCACTCTCCTGTTAATCGCAAAATCACGACTACCGTCGCCACCACCAGCAACATCGTCACCCCCACAAACGTCAACGCTAAATCTCGACCATATTTCTTATAAATCCTCAGTGTCAAGAAATTATGTACCACCCCAAAAATCACCGCGAGTAGCGGGAACGCCAACATATTCATCCAGCTATCACGTCGATAGCCACCCGACAAGCCCGCAATCTCACCATACACATCACCATACCCCACAATCACGACGGTATTCTGCGGTCGTAGCGTGAAAAGAGTAAACACCAAAAGCACCGCACTCATCACCACGAGAGCCAACATCGCCACCATCAGCGGCTTCTGCTTCTTTGTAATCTCTCGCCAAGTCGCCCGAAACTCCAACTTTGGCTTCTTCTTAGTTTTTTCGTCTTCCACTCCCTAATTATACAACAACTCTTTTCAAAATCGCAATACTCGCCCACATTTACCGCTTGCGCTTATCCGTAACAGAGTGTATTACTCTTGCTCATCTCAATAATCCGTGCTATAATTACGCAAAGAGTTATCAGATAAACGCGAGGATTAAATGAAAAAATTAGTTATTGCTGGCAGCTCCAAGCTCCAAGAACGCGCCGCTTATTGGCGAGGGTATTTTGAAGGTCGTGGCTACGATGTTATCGACTTTCCTAGCTCCGTCTCGACCGAAGGCGACTATGCCGAAAACCTTACCGACATTTACACCTCGTTCTACCAAAATCTCGACCGCGCCGACGCTTTCTTCCTCATGAACGAAGATAAAGATGACATTGGCGGCTACATTGGCCCAAGCGCCTTCGCCGAACTATCTTATGTCATCATTGGTAATCTCAATCGCGGTAAAAAAATCGACATCGACATCCTCCAAATGCCATCTACTGAGCAGACTTGCTACGAAGAAATCAAATTCTGGCTCGACCAAGGCTGGATCAATGTTTACGATCGCCCCACTGGCAAAAAAGCTGCGCTTCCAGTTGAAGATGTCGTCATCGAAACTCATCTTGAAGAAGATACCGATGAGGCCGAAGAAAATGAATCTTCCGATAGTACTAACGCGTCCGAACCAGCCCCAACCGCCCGTCCAAAATTCTTCATTAGCCCGCGCAGTGGCGAAAAAACCATCAACATCATCAGCTGCCGCAAACGCTGCCTCAACAACCTCAGCCCCGCCCATCGCGAATACCTCAGTGTACTTTCTCCAGAATTCCCAGCCTGGCTCCTACGCTATATCGCTACCCCAGAAATGCAACGCCTCAGTGGCGTCGGTATGACCTGCGGTATCGAATATAGTAGTCTCTATAGCTACGAACATACCAATACTGTCTTCGCTCACAGCATCGGTGTTGCTCTTATCGTCTGGCGCTTTACCCACGACAAGAAACAAACTCTTGCCGCTCTCTTCCACGATATCGCTAACCCCGCCTTCAAACATGTACTTGATTTCATCAACGGAGATTCCGAAACTCAAGAATCAACCGAAGAGCGCACCAGCCAAATCATCCGCAACTCGCGTGCTATCATGCGCCAACTCAAGCGCGACGGTATTCTCGCTGGTGAAGTTTCCGATTATCATCTCTTCCCGCTCGCCGACAACGATATGCCAGGTCTCGCTGCTGACCGCCTTGAATACACCCTTTCTAATGGCCTCTTCCTATACGGCGCTTGGGATATCGATCAAGTTCGTCGTTTCTCAGACAACCTTACCGTCTTGAAAAACGAAAACAATATCGACGAACTTGGCTTCCGCGACCTCGACGTCGCACGCGACTTTACTATGAATTCTCTTCCAATGTTCGAAGATTACCGCAGCAACAATGCCCGCGCTATTATGCAGTTCTACGCTGACATTATCAAATCTATGGAGCTTCACGATTATCTCACAATCGACGATCTCTATACTATGAACGAACGTGAAATCATCGACTGGATCCTAAGCTGTGGCGACAAAACCATTAGCAACGCCTTCCGCGAATTCCAACGCGCCACTAGCGTCTATGGTAGCAACGCCATGAAAAAGGATCGCTACTGCACCAGCGTCAAAACTAAAAATCGTTACATTGTTCCACTAGTCGCCAGCGAAGACGAAACTAGTACCGACCAACGCGTCACCGAACTTTCTAAGACCGTCGACCGCAACATTAAGAAATTCCTCGACGCCAAACCCGCTAAATATGTTGGTTTTGACTTCGAGTTCACGCCATACACGGAATAAACCAGCCATCGGGCGGCTTAGCCGCCCTTTTTTGTGCTATAATGACAACATAGGTCATAAAAACAAAAAGGACAAACTATGTGCACAGCTGCTACTTACAAAACCAAAAACTCCTATTTTGGTCGCAATCTCGATTACGAATTCTCCTATGGTGAAGCCGCTATCATTATTCCCCGTAACTTCCCTTTTCATTACCGCGAAGCCGGCGTCCAAGATACACATTATGCCATGATCGGCATCACTTACATCGCCGAAGTTCCAGCCAATTTCCGTGCCAGCAACCAACCCAAAGATTATCCCCTCCTCTACGACGCCATCAACGAAAAGGGTCTCGGCGTCGCCGGCCTCAACTTCGTCGGCAATACCGTCTATAATGAACATGTCGACGGCAAAGATAATATTGCCCAGTTTGAGTTCATTCCCTGGGTCCTCAGTCAATGTGCTACCGTCACCGAAGCTAAAACTCTCCTCTCGAAGATGAACTTTCGTAATCTTAATTTCAATGACCAACTTCCCGCCGCCGAACTTCACTGGATGATTAGCGACAACAAAGAAAGCATCGTCGTTGAATCCGTTGCCGACGGACTCAAAATCTACGACAACCCGATCGGCGTTTTAACCAACAACCCACCCTTCCCGGAACAACTTTTCAGTCTCAATAATTATATGCATCTTTCCGCCTCTTCTCCAATTAACACTTTCGCTCCCGGCTATAATCTCCAAGAATACAGCCGTGGCATGGGCGCTATCGGCCTTCCGGGAGATTTGAGCTCTCAATCTCGCTTCGTCAAAGCCGCCTTTACTAAACTCCATTCCCTCTCCGCCAATGACGAGATGAGCAGCGTTAGCCAATTCTTCCACATCCTCCACTCCGTCGACCAACAAAACGGCTGCTGCGACCTCGGCGACAACAAATACGAACACACTCTTTATAGCTCCTGTTATAACCTCGAGCAAGGCATCTTCTATTATACGACTTATAATAATCACCAAATTTCCGCTATCAACCTCCATAATATCAACCTCGACTCCACTGAGCTAAATCAATACCAAATCATCGAAGTCGAACAAATTAATTACCAAAACTAGCATACCACTACCTCCAACGCCACCACCATAGTACAGTTACCATTGGCTTTTGTCCGTAGTGGAATAGCATATATTCATACCGGAATCGTTAGCTATACAGGAAGTAATGGCTACATTTGGTCTCGCACCACTAAGTCTAATGCTTACGCTTACTATTTAGGTTTTAGCTCTTCAGCTATTAATTTTTCGGGTAGCGAAGACCGTTGGCTCGGTTTCCCCCTCCGCTGCCTCTACCCGGACAAAATCCAACTTATTCCTACGTTACAAGTTCAACCTAATACTAACAGAAATAAGTTTGGTATTCTATAATCTTTAATTAAACACTCCATAGCTTGCCCTAGCCTAGTTTTAGGAATATAAAAGAGTCGAACCCAAGGTCTGTTTTTGGATTTTAGAAAAAGTCAGCGTGACCGAACGGAACTTTTTCGACCCATCAGGGTAAAATCCAAAAACAAACCTTGGCGTGAGACTCAACATTCCTAAAACTAGGCTGGGGTGAGCTAGGGATGGCTAAAATAAGAGGATATAAAACACCAAAAAACGACCCACTCTACCGAGCAGGCCGCCGAAAACCTAAGTTCCCTACTGTGCTACCGCATCCAAATGCCGAATGAACAAGATATCATCGACAATTCCAATGCCCGCCGCCGCAATCATAATCCAGCCAATCACCATCGGCACCGCACTGGCACTAATCACCATATAGATACCAAGCGCCAACATAATCATCGAAAGCAACAAGACATAGAACCATTCCTTGATTCCCGCTGTATGCATCTTGATCGCCGTATTCATCCGCACTAGCGCACCATAAATCATCCAAGCACCTACCGCAATACCGATCAACTTACCCAGCTGCTCCCAAAGCACGACCGCCAAAATCCCAAACACCAACGCAATAATACCGTAGAGCAAATCATTATTATAAAAATCATACTTCCCATGCACCGCAAAGTAATTAATGATTTTATATACGCCTTTGATAATCAAGAAAATCCCTACGACATAGAAAATCACCTTGAACATCCCATCTGGATTGATTAAAAGCAAGACACCAAGCGCACCAATCACAATTGATTCCAGAATCGCCATCCAGCTCGCACTCTTTGCTCGCCGTACAATCGGACCATCATTCCGCTTAGTATTTTTTGTACTCGCACTACGCTTGCTTGCGCCCGCCTTTGCACTTGCGCTCTTCGCGCTAGAAGCCCTTGTTGACTTCGTAGACGACTTCTTAGTTGCTGTTTTCTTTGCAGCAGCCCCTGTTGCCATTTTGCCTCCTAATTATATGACGCTACGCGCCGTGTTCAATTTATTTATTTCATTGTACTATAATTTTACGAAAAAATAAACATAAACTATTTCGCCACTACGTCGCTCAGCCTTTCCCATTCACCAGTAAAATTGTTCAATACTTCCGCCCACTCTTCATCCATACCAGAACGCGCCTCACGCAAACCGCCTTGAGCACAAATTATAACATACGCACCATCTTCACCTCCGCGCGGCACCATATAAGCTAGATAAGTCTTCCCTAGCTCCAGTTTAATGTCCTCATTCGTCGTATATCGCGTCTTTTTCGTCCAAAGTTCCGGATCATCCGCATCCGTCTCACCATATTTCTGTTTCAACTCCTCTCCAAGCCCCGCATAATATTCTTCCGCCATCAATATCCCGCCATTCCGATAAAACTTCACCGCTTCACCCACCAACAAATCCCCCTTATAATTCTCCAAAACCGTCATCTCCCCATACGTATATGGCACTGTATACATACCCGTCACCTCATCATAATTCCCAAACCCACTAATCTCGTCAATCCTCACCAAAGCCACATCTTCCGCCTCTTCCATCATTATTTCCGGGTCCCGAATATCTATCGCAAAGTCCACCACCGATATTACCGTCGGAATATTCTCATCTTCATTATCAATCTCTGCCTGCGTCTTTACCCGCTCTTCAACAACCACAATCCCATTATCTACGTCTCCGTCACGGTCACATGTCGCCATCACTATCACCACAACCACCCCCATTGCACATACCATCGACAGTACCACCAACATCACTCTGCTTATATTACCTTTCATTTTTCTCCTTCCCCTCATTTTAGCTTCTGCGCCAGCTTCTTATTCGTAAACTGCTTCGCATTGCATAAGACCACTAGCGGCACCATCATTAATACTACGCCCATCATCACCACTATCCGCCAGTTCCACCCCACTAGCCAAATCTTCCGCGCCTCCGTTCCAAACCCCAAAACAAACGCCTGCGTCAGTGCTTCCCCATTCGCCATGCTCACTATCATCGCCAGCCCCACGCCAATCAACCCTGCTGCCGCTACCGCTATCACGCTCAACATCAACAAATACACCATATATACTCCCCGAATCTGCCCCCGCGTCGCGCCCATCGCATAATACAATGCAATCGTCTTCGTATCCTGACCGATTAACCGCGTATATGTCCCCACCTCAATCGCCACTACGATAATCATCAATACCACGCAAACTACCCCATACACTACCCATACTCCACGCATATTTCTCCGTGTCGCCACCGGACTACTTATTACTTCTGTCACCTGATACCGATAGTCCTCACCGCATTCCCCGAGCATCCGCCCCGTTTCCATACAATCATTCTCCGGATCTCGCATAAATTCTTCCGCTTTTTCTACATCCGGAAACTCCGCTAGCAACGCCTCTGTCTCTATTCCATCAACTTTCCCACTCACGACAAAATTCTGGCCTCCTCCCGTTTCCACCTGCTCCAAAACCAAATCTAGCGGGTTATAATCATCTCTCCGACTCACTCCTAGCGCACCCGTAAACGCCCCGCCCGGCAGCAAATCCACTATATAATATCTTCCTCCATTCTCCGTTTCGACAATCTTTCCGGCCGCCTCGTTCTGTATTCGCTCCGCGATTTTCACCATATCCTCTGCTTCCAGGCTCGGCGCATACATCCCAATCCCCAGCCACCGCGCCGCCGTACTCATCGATACTAAGACCGCAGTCTCGCCCTCTGGCACTTCCGTCAAATCAGAAAAACCAGACCTCCCGAAAAGACCCGAATCATCCCCAGTAACCCGATAAAACATCCCATCCGCATTTGCCACCGTTTCCGCCTCAATCACTTCTCCGCCATACCCCCGAATCTTCTCCTTAAGTTTCTGCTCCTCCGCTTCCACATCACATCCTTCCCCGCATATCCGCGCATCCACGCTCATACTCAGCAACACTTTACCATTTGTCGCCCGCGTCATCTCCTCTAGCGCCACATCTTCCGCTCCCTGTATTACCAAACATCCCGCGATTAGCACACTCATCAACGCCGCCACCACGCCAACCACCAACGCCACTCGCCGCTTCTGCGCCAGAATCCCCGCCACGCCTAATCTCAAATAATCACCAAATCCCACTAGTCCTCTTTCAGCTTCTTCGCAATATGCTTCGCTCCAAACCTCCGCGACGTCAGCGCCAGGACCAACGGCGCTACCAGCATAATCATCCCCGCCACTTCCCAGAATCTCCGATCAATCCCCACTAATCTCACTCTCGGTGCTACCGCCAACCCATAATACTCCTGCAGCCTCACCGCCAAATCCCCTACGTCGAGCATCGTTACTATCCCCGCAAGTATCAGCCCAATCCCAATACTCACCGCTACCGCCAGTAGACATAGCTCTACCAAATACAAGAAATAAATTGCATAAATATCCCCGGTACTCGCCCCCATCGACCGATACAGTGCCACTGTCGCCGCATCATTATCAATCAAATGCGCAAACGTCAACGTCGCGACTATCACCGCCACCACTAGCAGTACAACCTCAAAAAACTTCAACACCGTCCGCATCATCTCCACTTCATTAATAATATCTACTGTATTACTAAACAAATTCCCCACTCCAAACGCCTGCGGCTCCAAATTCTTCGCTTCCGGCGTATCGCGTGTCAAAACATAATCTTTCAAATCCCAATAATTCTCAAACACCGCAATACTCTCTTCGCTCACCTCCGGCTCCCAATTCTCCGCTTCTTCATAAAAATACACAATATCCTCTTCCGTAAACTCTTGCCCACCTTCTGCTTCTTCCGCCACATCCATCGCCAGCATCTCATCGACGTTCGCCACCTTCTTCTGCTGTATCTCCTCAACCCGCGTTTTTATATATTCTTCTATCTCCCCCGATCCATCGTCTATCACTAAATCTCCCTCTTCAATCGCATTCCCATACACGCCTCCCAGCACCAAGTTCAATATACTTGTCTTCTTCAACTCCGGCGTACTCCCACTCACAAACAAATGCGCCGCGTTCATCTCCTGCTTTTCCGTTCCCCACTCTACATACTCTTCTTCGGTCGGAAAATCATTTCCCGGCTCTACCTCTATTACCCCAATCGTCTCACCATCCAACCAGTACGTTTTCAGTGCCCCAACTTTCTCTCCGTGATACTTCTCTAGTCGCTCGTTCAGCCTCGCTTCATTACTCCCGTATCGACTCTTCCTAAAACTTGTCTCGACATATACCTTTCCTCCCGTCTTCGCGACCGATGCGTCGAGCAGCGTCACCTCCAGCCCTCTGAGCAAAAAGTTCACCCCCATTACCAGCCCAAACAAAATCGCCACCGTCGCCACGACGACCACGCTCCGCCCCTTATATTCTGCAATATTCGCCCAACTTAGCCTCATCGCATCAGGCAGTCGTAGCCCCATCGTCCATCCTCACCGCTTCATTCTCACCTCTATTCGCACCTACAACCCCCACTCTCCCCTCTCGCACTTCTACCATCTGCGTCGCATACTTCTCAACCAGTGCATCATGACTCGCCACGATCATCGTCG
>CAPFSK010000015.1 GCA_948614045.1 uncultured Candidatus Saccharibacteria bacterium
GGAGATTTTTTTAACACTTGCACGTACTTTCACAGTGTCAAAATCCTTTCCGTTACCTGTTGTAAAACTTATAATTAACTAGCTGTGGTTTGCGCGTACCACAACTATCAACTAAAAATCTTGCAACATTTAATATTCTATTGCAATCGAAAGCTGATGCGACCCTTCGACAAATCGTATGGGGTCAGTTCAACCTCTACCCGGTCTCCCGGCACTAGGCGGATGAAATTTTTGCGCATGCGTCCGCTCATGTGTGCGATGATTCTATGGCCGTTCTCAAGCTCCACTCGGAATTGAGTGTTAGGCAAAGACTCAACGACCTTGCCTGTGAGCTTGATTACTTCCTTCTGGTTCGCACCAGAAGATTTAGCCTTGGTAGCTTTAGTTTGACTAGCCATAAATTACTTTTTCATTGTATCACAGAAAATCGCCTATGTAAACCCCCGAGTTTTTTGTTTTTCTATTGCAATACGGCGCGGGCGAAGAATCTATGCGAGTATGTACGACTACTAGTCCAATATACCCCAGTACAGGTAATGAGTGTTAATGACCCCCTGCCATCTTCGGGACTTTCGAAGGCCGTGACCATGTAATCGTTCGCCTCTTCTCCTAAGGCTTTGGTGGCAGTATCAGAAACTAAATAAGTGAACTCGCGTCCGTCTCCCATTTCGATTCTGATCTCATCGCCGGATTTAATTTGCGGTAAGTTGCCAAAAGCTCCAATGCCAGGAGCACCACCATGAGCGTCCATAACGACGACTCCGTTGCTGCCAGGTAGCGCACCCTCGTTATACCAGCCAATATCATATATATTATATGGTGTAGCGAGTTCGCCGTTAGTCTTGATGCCGATTTCGACGATTCGGGCTTGGTTTAGACCGATACTTGGTATGTTGAGATAGCGTGGTCGATCGGCGGCGACAGTATATTCGGAGATCTCGGTACTACTTGGCTCACTCTTATCAACTTCCTCGTCGCCTTCGACATCAGCGTTAAGTGAAGATGTGGCGCGCTCACTGCCTTCCATACGATCTAGGTAGGCGTGTTCCCAGATGGCGACACGCACAAAGAATGCTACGAGTAGCAATAGAAGAATAGAGCCGATAATATGACTAGGTTTGAAGTGAAGCTTGCGCCAAGTTGGTAGCTTCATTTGATTTGGAGCCGACTTAACTTTTGGTTGATTTGTGCTTGAAGTAACGATTTTGCCCACTTTTTGTACCTTTTATCTGTAATCGTCGTAAGTTACCATGAGTGCACGAGACTGGAGTTGGCGGATGTTTTCAAGGGCAACGGTAACAACAATGAGAAGTCCGGTACCAGAGAGTGATAGCCCCATAGGTGCGCCCGCTACAATAATGAAGATGTAGTCTGTCAGAAACGGTAACATAGCGATTAGGCCTAGGGCTAGAGCGCCAAACAAGTTGAGGCGGTTGATAGTTTTGCCGAGGTATTCGGCGGTCTGAAGACCTGGGCGGACGCCTTCGATGAACGCACCCTGCTTCTGTAGGTTGTCGGCAATTTCTTTGGTATTGAAAATAATTCCAGTATAAAAATATGTAAACATTACGACTAGTAAGAAGTACACTGCTGGGTAGAAGAACCACTGTGCGGTAATGCCATTCGGATACATGGCTGAAAAATTGGAGGCCGATGGCGCGGTAAATAGTGTCATGAGGGTAGTTCCGAATGTACCTTCGGGGTTGACTGTCTGGATAAATTGTCCGAGTAGGGCCGGCAGTGACAAGAAAGCGGTCGCAAAGATTACCGGAACAACACCGGCAGCGATAAGTTTGAGTGGCAAGATAGACTTAATACCGCCATAGGCGCTGTTGCCATGAACACGCTTGGCATAGTTGATAGTGATGACGCGTTGAGCTTCGTTAAGCTTAACTAAGAAGTAAATTACTACGAGGATGGCGATGGCGAAGATGAGGATGATCCAGAACATTGCTGGGTTGACTGGTAAATTAATCCAGCCGAATAGCGATAAAGTTCCGGCGGACGTATCGAACAGTGCGCTACCGAGGCTAGCGAGTGTAGTAGGAAGTTGCGAAATAATTGAAGTGAAGATAATTAGCGAGATACCATTACCGATTCCCTGCTCGGTCATGAGTTCGCCGAACCACATCAGGATAATGGAGCCAGCGACCATGGCGGTCACAGACAGCATCCAGTCCGCTGTGGTTGGAGTATATGCTAGGGCGGTATTCGAGGCGATCACTGATTGGTATAGGATGAAGATGTAGGCGATAGATTGCACGATTGCTAGCGGTACAGTTAAAACACGAGTCCATTGGCTAATCTTGCGACGGCCGGACTCGCCGTCCTGACTTAACTCTTCGAGGCTTGGAATAGCCTTCGTGATAAGCTGAACAACGATTTGTGCAGTAATATATGGAGAGATACCGACGAGCAGGATCGAAAATGCAGTCAATCCACCACCAGAAATAAGATTTAGAAAGCTGCCAAAGTCGGATTTTTGGATCAAATTTTGGATGGCTTCTTGAAAAGTTGTTGGCTCACCAAGTGGTACGGGAATATGCGCTAGAAAACGGTAGACAACTAAGAGCCCCAAAATAATCGCGATGCGTTTTAGCATATCTTTGTTTTTGAGCGATTTGAAAATAGTTTTGAAATTCATGTTCCCTATTACTCCATCAATTAGAGGATTCTCTGACTATACTTTTTACATTATAGCATATATACCAAAAAGTGGCTCTATTTTGAGCCACTTTTGTAGAAGTAAGTAAGGACTAGGCTTTGACTTCTTCTTTCTTGGTTGCGATACGCTTAGGTACGGCAACTTTTTTGAAGCTACCACCCATGCCCTTAATCGCTTCAATTGCAGTTTTGCTAGCAAATTGAGTCTCGAGGTCGATTTTTGTGGTAAGTTCGCCGCGAGTGATGATTTTGACCTTAGTATATGGGTTTTCAATCAGGCCGTGATCGGCGAGAGTGAAATTGTCGACTTTGCCACTGAGGTCATTCAAGCGATCGGTATAAACAACGGTAGCCTTATCGTGGATACTCTTGAAGCCCTTGAGCTTTGGAATAGCCTGCATGATGGCGCGTTGACCACCCATGAATCCAGCCGGCATTTTGCTATGGCCGGTACGGGATTTCTGCCCTTTAGTACCACGACCAGCGGTCTTACCTCTACCGGCGGAAATACCACGACCGGCGCGAGTTGGGCGAGTATTTTTATTAACTTGTAATTCGTTGTACTTCATTATTTAGTCTCCTTTTCTGCAGTCGACTTTTTCGTACTTTTCTTCCCTTCGTTCCCAACCCATTCATCGCGAGGAACTTGCTGACGAAGGCCTTCAATCACGGCATAGGCGATGTTGACCTTGTTCGTGCTACCGAGGCTCTTGGAAATCAAGTTTTTGATGCCAGTGAGGCCGATAATACTACGAACGACGCCGCCAGCAATGATCCCAGTACCAGGAGCGGCTGGCTTGAGTAAGACGTCGGCGCCAGTAGCGCGAGTTTCGACTTCGTGACAAATCGTCTCGCCATCCATATTGAACTCAATCATGTTCTTTTTAGCTTTGGTCGTTGCTTTTTGGACGGCGCTAGTAACGTCACCGCCTTTGGCGATACCAATACCGATTTTGTTCTTATGATTGCCGATCGCAACAAGAGCCTTGAAGCGCATGCGGCGACCACCTTTGACGGTACGAGAGACGCGATCAATGTTGATAGTTACGGTGTCAAATTCTTTTGGCGTGTTGTCG
This sequence comes from uncultured Candidatus Saccharibacteria bacterium, assembly GCA_948614045.1. GTDB lineage: Bacteria > Patescibacteriota > Saccharimonadia > Saccharimonadales > Saccharimonadaceae > Nanosyncoccus. The sequence continues at coordinate 3,741 of CAPFSK010000015.1, forward strand.
ACGTTGCGATTCCGGTCGCGACGACCGCCACGGCGCCCCATTGGTTTGCCGCCGATGTCTTTGCGAGACTTGGTTGCGGCGACTTCGTCGTTCATCTTGAGGGTGCCGGATTTGTTAATGACTTTGGCATTTTTATCAGTGTCAGCCATTTTAGAACTCCAATCCTTCCTTGCGAGCCGCGTCAGCTAATGCAGACATGCGACCAGCATATAATTTTGCTCCACGATCAAAGACGACGGTCTTGATATTGGCTTTCTTGGCCTTAGCGGCGATTTCTTTGCCGATGGCGGCAGCTTTTTCGGCTTTGCTACCGGTAAGCTTGCTGCCGACGGTCGTTGCGTAGGCTAAAGTTTTGCTATTGTCGTCATCAATGAGTTGTGCGGTAATATGCATATTGCTAATATGGACGCTGAGGCGTGGACGCTCGGCAGTGCCATGAATTTTAGCACGAGTGCGCTTTGCGCGAAATGCGGTGTTCATTATTTCTTTCCTGCCTTTCCTGCCTTACGAAGAATAACTTCGTCAACATATTTAATACCTTTGCCTTTGTAAGGTTCAGGTTTCTTGAGAGCGCGGATCTCAGCTGCGACTTGACCGACTTGTTGTTTGTCGATGCCGCTAACTGTGATTGTCATTTTGTCGGTTTTGAGTTCGATGCCTTCAGGAGCAGCGTACTTGACCGGATGAGAAAAGCCGAGGGCCATCTCAATTTCTTTTGGCCCACCACTAAGGCGGAAACCGACACCATTAATCTCGAGTTTTTTCTCGAAGCCTTTGGTGACGCCGGTAACGGCGTTGTTTAGCAAAGCGCGTTGTAGACCGTGCCACGCACGCGACTTCGGTTCGTCATTGTCACGAGTGACGGTAGCGACGTTGTCTTCTACGGTCACTTTGACGTTTTCCTGGAGCGGAACTGTGAGTTGACCCTTGGGGCCTGCGACAACGATGTCTTTGTCGCCGACCGTGATTGTCACTCCCGCCGGAATGTCGATGGGTTGTTTTCCGATACGACTCATGTTTCCCTTTCGTTAGATATTATTCTGTATCATTATATCATGTACCTCTGATAATAGCAATACTGGATATCGGAGTATTTCTATTGACTTTTTATGCAAAGTGTGCTATAATGAAAAGAGTGGGTGTTTTTGATGCTCAAGTTTGCGGAAGGAGGGGGTTCCTAATGAGAGGACGAATTAATAAGAGACGTAGAGGTAAATTGCGGACGGCGCGCATGCAGCGTAAGGTAAGGGCGATAGTTGCTGCTGGCAGTATTGCATTAAGTCTAATTGTCGTCACGGGTGACATGTTGCTATCGCGAGTGTTGCTGGACGTTGAAGCGGAAGCATTTGATGACGCAGAAATAGTGGCTTCGACGACAGATGTTACGGTGCGACGGGAGACTCAGCCCATGTTGGCGGGAGAATGTGCAGCAGAGCAGCAGACTATTGTTATGGAGGCAGAGCTTGAGCCTGAGATCTCGGCGTTGGCCGAGATAATGAATTCTGAGTATTATGAGGAGTTGGAGAATGCGTCAGAGAAGTTGGTAGTAGTTGACATTTCGGAGCAACGACTTTGGGCTTTCGAGAATGAGAAGATCGTCATGGAAAGCTCGGTGGTGACCGGGATGAAAGACTGCTATGATACGCAACTTGGCATATATTCTGTGATTCTGAAGAAACAGAACTATACGATGCGTGGGTCGTATGGCGAGGTTCAGGTTGACTACTGGATGCGGTTCAACGACGCCTATGCTCAGGGTCTACATGATGCGAGTTGGCGGGGTAGCGACACATTTGGTGGTGAAACTTACATTACGAACGGGTCACATGGCTGCGTGAACCTACCCTCGGAATTTACGGCGGAGTTATATGATTTCGTCGTGGTCGGTACGCCGGTCGTTGTCCAAGAATAGAATAGTTCTTTAGTTGGATAAAATACCGCTGCTTGAAAAAGTGGCGGTTTTTATTATGTGGCTTATAGTTGAGATGATTAATGTTTCTCAAAAAGATTCCGCATTTCTGCGGAATCTTTTGCGCGTTTTTAGCTTTAGTAGACTTTGACTAGGATTTCGCCGCCAAGATGTTGTTTCTTGGCTTCGCGACCAGTCATAATTCCCTTGCTCGTACTGAGTAAGACAATTCCGCGGCCGCTCTTTACGACTGGAATCTCTTCCGAGCCGACATAGACGCGGCGACCTGGCTTGGAGACTTTGCTAATCTCGCTGATTTTAGCGCAGTCACCATCCTTGCAGATCGTCACATGCAGCACGCCACGAGGTTTAGCTTCTTCGACTTCGTAGCTGTCGATATAGCCAGCATTAATCAAGCCTTCGATAACAGCAACTTTGAGTTTGCTGGTCGGAACGCGAATCTCGGTCTTGCCAACCATGATAGCGTTGCGGATGCGAGTAATTAGGTCGGCGATTTGATCAGTTGATTGTAATGACATATACTTCTCCTTTCCTACCAACTACTCTTAGTTACACCTGGAATTTCACCTTTGGAGGCTTTTTCCCGGAAATTAATACGACTGAGGCCAAAGTAGCGCATATAACCGCGAGGACGTCCATCGAGCATATCGCGATTCTTGAGACGAGTTGGGCTGGAGTTCTTCGGTAGTTTCTGTAAACCTTCCAAGTCGCCAGCAGCCTTCAACTCAGCGCGCTTCGCTTTATACTTTTCGTACATCTTGCGTCGTTTTTCGTCGCGGAGGACGGCAGATTTCTTCGCCATATTATTTACCCTCCTTTTCAAACGGCATTCCAAATGCTTCTAACAATTTGGTGCTCCCTTCCTTTGAACCATTTTTGATGATAAATGTAATTTCTAAACCATGCAACACTGCAGCATCTTCGAAAGTAATTTCAGGGAAAACAGTTTGCTCCTTGAGACCAAGGCTGTAATTTCCTTGCTTATCGAAGGCTTTGCGGCTGACGCCGTGGAAGTCACGGACGTGCGGCAGGGCGATGTTAATTAAGCGGTCAACAAATTCATACATTTTATCATTACGCAAAGTTGTGAGGTAGCCAACTGGCGCACCCATACCTTTACGAATTTTGAAGCCGGCAATTGACTTCCTAGCAAGACGACTAGTCGTTGCTTGGCCGGTAATCTTCGTAAGTGTTAGCTCAACGGTTTCGGTAAAGCGTTTGTCCTCGCGCTTTTTGCCGACACCGCTCGAAATGACAACTTTTTCGAGCTTTGGCACTTGGTTGATATTGTCGAGGCTAAGTTCTTTCTGCAGCTCTTTTGCAATCTTGTCGTTATATAGCTGCTTTAGCCTTGGCATATTTTTAGTTTCAGCCATTACTTATCCTCCTTCTTGAGGTTGGAAAGATCGATGCCGACATGGACTTCTTTCTTACCACCTTGAGGGTTATATTGCGTGCGGCGCATATGGCGTTCGCGGACATTAATATCCTTAAGCATTGCCTTGCCAGCTTGCTTATCGACTTTGACGATTTCGGCGGTTTCGCCTTTGTGATCGCCAGCGATAATTTTGACTTTGTCGCCGGTTTTCAAACACTTACTCATTATAGTACCTCCGGCGCAAGGCTGATAATTTTATTAAAACCAAGTTCGCGGAGTTCGCGTGGTACCGGGCCGAAAACGCGAGTGCCTTTTGGTGTCTTATCGTCATTGACGAGTACGGCGGCATTATCGTCGAAGCGAATCGTGCTGCCGTCTGGGCGGCGAATTTGCTGCCGAGTGCGAACGATAACGGCGCGCACGACGGCCTTTTTCTTGACGTTGCCAGTAGGGCTGGCTTCTTTGACACTGCAAGTGACAATGTCTCCAACTCTGGCGTACCTGGCTCTAGTACCACCGAGGACCCGGATTACACCAAGTTCCTTGGCGCCGCTGTTGTCAGCGACTTTTAATCTAGTTTCCTGTTGAATCATTTATTTTTCCTCTCCTGACTCTTGGTCGACCTTTTCACCCAAGACTTCTTCTTTTAGCTCGACAGTACCATGCGACTTTTCGAGAACTTTGACCAATTTATAACTTTTGGTCTTGCTATATGGACGGCAAGCTTCAATCAAAACCTTGTCGCCGAGACCAGCTTCGTTGTTCTCGTCATGCGCAGTGTACTTACGAGTTTTGGTATATTGTTTACGATACAGCGGATGAGTTTCGCGGCTAGCGATTGAGACCGTAATGGTTTTATCGCGCTTTGTCGAACTCACGATGCCCTGTAATTCTCCAGCCATCTTAAAACTCCTCTTTCTTAATAATCTTGACGCGAACTGGCAATTTGTGACCAGCGAGGCGGAAAGCCTCTTTTGCCTGTTCTTCGGTTACGTCAGCAATTTCGAACATGACAGTTCCAGCCTTGACTTTGGCGACGTAGAACTGAGGTTCGCCTTTACCGCTACCCATTTTAACATCGAGCGGTTTTTTCGTAACTGGCGTATGCGGGAAAATCCGAATCCAGATTTTACCACCACGTTTAACGTAACGCGTAATCGCTTGACGAGCGGCTTCGATTTGGCGGCTGGTGATACGCTCGTTATCGAGTGACATCAAGCCCCAATCACCGAAAGCAACGGTATTGCAGCGAGTAGCGACGCCTTCGTTTTTGCCCTTGCGGACTTTGCGGTGCGCCTCGCGGCGCGGTGTCATAATAGCCATATTATTTCTCCCCCTTGTAAATCCAAACTTTTACTCCGACGATTCCAGCTACGGTTTTGGCGTGGCAGACATAGAAGTCGACGTCAGCGCGTAAGGTATGTAGAGGAACTGACCCCTCGATAAACTTCTCACGTCGAGACATTTCTGCGCCATTCAGACGACCGCTGACTTCGACGCGGATACCTTTGGCGCCAGCATTCATCGTGCTTTGGCAGGCCATCTTGACGGCGCGACGGAAGTTCATGCGCTTGCCAAGTTGGAAACCGATATTCTCGGCAACGAGCTTGGCGCTGAGTTCTGGTTTCTTGACTTCTTCGACATTAATACGAATTGGGCCATTGACGACCTTTTCGAGTTCTTTTTTGAGCTCGTTAATCCCGGCACCTTGCTTACCGATGACGGCACCAGCTTTGGCGGTAAGGATCGTAATCGTCGTGAGGTTGGCGCTGCGTTCAATATCGATACGAGCGATAGTCGGACGGCTGCTGAAACGAGCTTCGATAATGTCACGAATCTTAGAGTCTTCGACCAGCCAATGACGAAAATCGGCTTTGCGGGTGAACCACTTCGACGACCAATCTTTGCTGATCTGGAGACGGTAAGAAACTGGGTTGACTTTTTGTCCCATTACTTATTCTCCTTTTTGTCATCAGCTTTTGTGGCTGATTCCTTAACTTTTTTAACCTTCTCCTCTCCGGCAACTTCGACGAAGATGTTGCTAGAAATCTTTTCAAACGGCAAAGCACGGCCACGGCTAGCAGGAACATAACGACGCATACGGGTGCCAGCAGTTACGCTGATTCTTGCGATTCGTACGGTTTTGGGGTCAATACTGACTTCGCTGTTGTTAAGTAAGTTTGCAGCTGCGCTTTCGATAGCTTTGCGTACGGCACGAGCAGCTCGCCTTGGAGTGTTCTCGAGGATGACTACTGCATCGCTGACATATCGATCGCGTACCAAGCTCGCGACGACGTTCGTCTTACGAGGTTGGCTGTCGACGCCTTTGATGATGGCGCGAGCAAACTTAGTATTAGTGTCGGCCATTATTTACCTCCCTTCGCGGCTTCAGCGGCTTTTTTACCGCCGTGGCGCCTAAATTTACGGGTTGGGGCAAATTCACCGAGTTTGTGACCGACCATGTTTTCGCTAATGAAAACTGGGACGTGAACCTTACCGTTATGGACGGCGATGGTACGACCTACCATTTCTGGTGAAATCGTAGAATGCCGAGCCCAGGTCTTGATCACGGTGCGGTCTTCGCTTGAGAGGGCAGCTACCTTCTTCGCGAGTTTGTAGTCCACGAATGGACCCTTTTTCAGACTCCGAGACATTATTTCCTCTTTCCTTCGTGGCGACTGCGCACGATCATTTTATTAGTTTTCTT
>CAPFSK010000016.1 GCA_948614045.1 uncultured Candidatus Saccharibacteria bacterium
AAGCTTCTGGATTGCTAGGGTTAAAATACAGGATTATAAAACACCCAATCCCTACATCCATACAACCTTCAACCCCTTTTTCGCCTTTCTCACTTCTACCTTTTTCACCCCTTCCAACATCTCATACTCCCCCTCCGCCTGAATCATTACATTTCCCCGCTGTTTAAACTTAATTATATCCCCACGCGTCTTCTTCCCCGGCACCCGCAATAACACGCTACATGCCATAAACCCCACAAGTCGCCAAAATCCCCCCAATCTCACCGTCGTACTCCGAAACTCCAATGGCTTCTTATAATACTTACCTCCGCGCATCAACTTCGCCAACGTCGGCCCATTCACTGCAATATAATCCGTCGCGCCCCTCTTAAATCGATTCTTATCCTCTTTCTCGACCGCACACGCCACGTTCTTCTTGCCCTTACTCTTCCTCCGCTCCACAACTTCCGCCCCCTCAATAATAATCTCCGGCATCTCCTGCGCGTGTTTATCATGCGTCTTTTTACCAGAGCCCAGCCCAACTACCTTATCTTGCGCCTTAATCCTCACATTCAAAAGCTTCGTCTTCGCTTCCGCTCCTGCAACCGCCAACCTCGCCTTCGTCTGCGTACCCGCCTGCAGCATCTTCGCTTGTGCTCCAGTCTTCATCTCAAGTAACTGCTGTTTCCTTGCCGTCTTAAGTAGCTTCTTAAATTTCTTCTGTTCCGCCCGTTTTTCTGCCTCCACTGCCGCCAGCTCGCTCTGCTCCGCATTCCGCGTAGCCTTCACTGCCCTAGACTCCCGCTTCAAGCCCGCAGCAGCCTTCTTCTCATTCTTTGCCTTAGTCTTCTTCTTTGGTTTCTCCTCCGATACCGTAAACACCGCCTTGCGTTCCTCCGCCGCTACCTCTTTTTTCCCCTTAACATCTTTCTTCCCAGTCTCCTCTTGCGCAGTTTCCGCCACCTCTAGTACATCCGGCGCCTCCACCGTCACTCCTGCAACATGTCGCACTTCCTTTATCTTCCCCTCAGGCAAAAATTCCCGTTTCCGATTCCGGAAATACCACTTTGCCAGCGTAAAAATCGAAAAAACCAAATGCTTCTTACCGGTTTTCAATTTTTCTCGCACTTTTGGCTCATCAAACACCGCCGTCGACTCCGCAAACAGACCCAAAGACACATAACATGGAGCATATCGCCAGTACTTACCATCCACTTTCACCTCTAATGGATAAATCTCTTTTGTTTTTTCAGCTTCATAGCGCTCAACGATCTCCGTCACCCCGCCAACATATTCTCCGCCATATTCAACCGCCCGCTTCGACTTCAACATCCGCGCAAAATCATTAAAATTCCCATATCCCAGCACTCCAAGAGCAACATCTTTCCCTGACCGCATAACGCCATTTACCGCCATTGACGCCGTCCCGTCTCCCCCTGCCGCAACCACCAAATCCCCATCACTCAAAATCTTCGCCAACTCATCAGCATTTTCATGCAGACGCATCGCCTTCACCTCATATTTCCCTACGAGCCAACCTGACAATTTCCGCGCCGGCGCCAAAACCTCTTTCGCCACCGCCGCGTGCTTTGAACTTCGTGGATTATAGACAACAATTAATTTCTTCAGCACTCACTACACCCCCACTAAATACCATCAAACCCAGGAATCAAGAACTTCAATATCATAAACAACATCGCCCAAGCCGCCAAACCGATCGAGATCTCTATGAGTCGCATCTTCGCTCGCGCCACTTGCTGCGGATTATCCCGCGCCGTCAAATACAACACCCCAGCAATCACCACCCCGAGTGTCGCCGCCGCCCCAAGACCATACAGCAAAATATTCACCACTAATTTCAATAATCCATCAATCCCGTCCACATTTTTTAAAACATTCGTATCCGGCGCATCCGCATACACTGAACCCGCCGTAACAAGCGACGCCAACGACAACATCCCCACCATCACCACCGCTTTTACTTTCGCTAGCTTCTTCATAAAATCTCCTATTTCAAATACCCATGCAGTTTCTTTGTCTGCTTATGCTTACGCAACTTCGACAAAGCTTTCGCCTCAATCTGCCGAATTCGCTCCCGGGTCACCGAGAACTCATTCCCAACTTCTTCCAGCGTATGCGGCCGTCCACCCCCAATTCCAAACCTCAACCGAATAATCTTCTGTTCCCGTTCACTCAATGTCGTCAAAATCTCCGCAATCTGCTCCTTGAGAATCTGATTCGCCGTCGCATCTTCTGGCGAATCCCGCTCACTATCTTCCACAAAGTCCCCCAACACGGATTCTTCATCATCTCCATCCCTACCAACACTCGCGTCCAAGCTCGCAATATCCTGCTTAATTCGCATCACATATTCAATCTTATCGACATCCATCCCCATTGCTTCCGCAATTTCCTCATTCGTCGGCTCACGATTCAGCTCTTGTGTCAGTCGCCGCGTCGTCCGAAGAACCTTATTAATCGTCTCTACCATATGCACCGGAATCCGAATCGTCCGCGCCTGATCAGCAATCGCCCGTGTAATCGCCTGCCGAATCCACCACGTCGCATACGTCGAAAACTTAAAGCCTTTATCCGGATCAAACTTCTCTACTGCGCGAAGCAATCCCGTATTCCCCTCTTGAATCAAATCTAAGAAGTCCAAACCCCGCCCACCATATCGCTTTGCAATACTCACAACCAACCGCATATTTGCCTCAGCGAGCTTATCTTTCGCCTTTTTATCACCATCCATCGCCCGCTTCGCGAGATCCAGCTCCTCCTCTTGCGTCAACAGCGGAATCTTACCAATTTCACGCAAATACATCCGCACCGAGTCATCCGCAAACGCATCGACATTATCCGCCGTAATCGCGAGCTCTTCATCCGAAAGTTCGTCCTCTGCCGCTAATTCATCTGCTTCAGGTTCCCCCAAGTCCAAAGCCGCATTTTTATTCTTTAAGATTTCTTCATCATTATCCATTACAACACATTATACTAAAATCTCTGTTTTTTACAACTCCCCGCCAACTCCGCACAAAATAGGACACTGCTCGGTAGTGTCCTAAACAACCTTCTACGACAAGTATAGCCATGCACTTTCAAAGCAACATAGTACCCAGGCCGAGAGCAGTGCCCTAGCATCCCGGGTCGTACATTACCAAAAGCACAAAAATTACCATATTACCAGAGCTATACTCTTAAAATCGTTCAATTGTTTAGGACACCCCTATTATATCACGCTTGAGCCTACCCGCCTACCCCTTTTTCAACACCATAATCCTCTTCAAAATTTCTGCCTGCCGCTCTTGGTCCTCCTCGCTATCCCCCAATGCTTCCATCTCTCGCGTCAACCTCCCAACCTCCTCTTTCGCACTTTCTGCCTTCAGTCTCTTCAGCAACTCCCGCGCTTCCGCCTCTAGTGCCTCTTTCGTCCACCCGCTATAGCGCGCATCATACACTAATTCCAACTCCGCAATCTTCACCTCATTTTCCGTCACCTCCACCCCCTTTATCTCTGTCACCCCGCCATATAGCACGATCGCCTGCAAACTGTCCTTAATCCCCTGCAAAACATCACTCTCCGTCCCCGCTTCCACCTTCTTTAATCTCTTCGGCGGCTCTACAATCTTCTGTTCTCTAAGGTCCTCAATACTACAATCCAGCTTTCGCGCCACCTGCTGCTCATAATGCTTCCGCTCCACCGCGTGCGGCACATTCCGAAGTAACTTCATCGCCACATCCGCATACTCTCGCTTCCCTACCCCCGTACTCAGATCCAGATTCTCCTCATACTTATCTAGCAGCCAATCCACCGCCGGTCGCGGTTTCGCTACTGCCTCCTGCCACAACTTTTCGCTTTTCTGAATTAGTTCATCTGGATCTTTCGCCCCATGATAATCCGAAATCACACTCAAATTCACCCCCAAATCCCCCGCCATCATAATCGCCCGTTCCGTCGCTTTCACCCCCGCCGCATCTCCATCATACGCCAACCTCACATCCGGCGTCAATCTCGACAAAATCTTCAAATGATTTTCCGTCATCGCCGTCCCGCTCGTCGCCACCGCCTCGCGCACCCCTGCCTGGTGTGACGAAATCACATCCATATTCCCCTCCACAATCACCACGTAGCCATTCTGCCGAATACTCTCTTTCGCCTGTTCCAGCCCAAAAATAAACCGTCCCTTATTGAACAATAATGTCTCCGGCGTGTTCAAATATTTTGGCTCCCCTTGACCCAAAATCCGCGCCGTATAACCAATCACACCCCCCGTATCGATAAACGGCACCATCATCCTCCCCCGAAACATATCCCCGCCAAACCGATTCAACACTCCCGCCGCATCCATCTCCGACTTCTTATACCCCTTTTTCGTCAAAAACTGCAATAATGCCTTCCCCTGATTTGGCGAATACCCAATCCGAAACGTCTGCGCCGTTCCTTTGGTCATATTTCGCTTCTCAAAGACATAGCGACAAACTTTCTCATTTTTCGTCAAACAATACTGATAAAATCGACAGCTCAGCTCAAGTAATTCCCGTACCCGTTTCTTCCGTTCTGCGACCTTCCGATTACCACCGCTATAACGCTTCAGCTCCACTCCCGCCTGCATCGCCAATTTCTCCATCGCCTCCCGAAACGACACCCCCTCTACTTCCATAATAAAGCTAAAAATATCACCACCCTTATTCGCCGAAAAATCGTGCCAAATCCCCTTTTCTGGCGACACCATAAACGACGGCGTCTTGTCCACACCCCAAGGCGACCGCCCCTTCAGACTCCGTCCCGCACGTTTCAACTCAATATACTGCCCTACCACATCTTCAATCGGCAACCGCGCCCGAATCTCCTCCTTCGCATCCTCCATACTTTCAGTATAGCATATCTATAAACACATTATAATCGACATATTGAGTATAATCGGGCCTTTCGGGAATCTCCGGAGGCTACGGCCGAGGACGAAGATGCGCGACACCCGCGACGGCGGGCTGGCGCGACATCGTGTCCCGAAAAGCTCGATTATACTCGCCCTGCTGTGTTATAATGTGTTTATGGATAGCCTTGAATACTTGAATCAAATCTCCAAATCCAACCGCCCGGTAAAAAAGTCCTCCGGTGACGTCTCCAAGACTACAATTATCAAAATCGCCGCTGGCGGCATCGTCCTTTTTGTCCTCATCATCGCTTTCGGTAGTCTCCTTGGCAATCTTAGTAGCAAAGTTGGGAACACCACCAAGCAACTCTACTCTCGCACCGACCAGGTTAACTCTACCCTCAGAACCTATAACAAATCCCTCAAATCTTCCCGCCTTCGCGCTATTGGCTCCTCCCTGCAAACCGTCCTCACCGGCGCCTCAAACCAACTCAAAGATTACTACAGCAACAAAGGTACCAAAAGCGAAGACCTAAAACTCACCGGCAAAACCGCTGAAGAGGAAGAATCTCTTGTTTCCAACCTTAATCTTTCCCTAGAAAACGCCAAGCTCAACGGCATTCTTGATCGCACCTACGATAACCAAATCAACCTCCAGGTCTCCCTGCTTCTCTCTCTAACCTCCCAAGTCATTTCTCGCACCAAGGACAAAAAACTCCTCGAAATCGTCGAACCGCTTCATAGTAGCCTCATGACCATCCACGAAAACCTCGAAGCCTATTCCAATCCTGGCGACTAATTAAGCCCCGCGTCTCATATTTGCATTACATTGTACTCACAACGTACATACAATGTAATGCACTGCGCTATTTTTTCTTCTCTTTTACGCGCTCTTTCTCTTTTTTCAAATCCTCTTCCACTTTCTTCGCATTCGCATTCATCTGATTCAAAAACCTCACAATAATAAATACCACAAACGCTATAATCAGAAAGTTCACAACATTCTGCAAAAAATTTCCATACGCAATATGCGCCGTCGTATCCGCCCCAAAAATATTCGGCACGTCAATCGCCAATGACGAAAAATCCGCTCCCCCCGCGAGCAAACTAGTAATCGGCATAATAATATCATCCACCAGAGATTTCACAATCGTCGTAAACGCACCACCAACCGCCACACCAATCGCCAGCTCCACTACATTCCCGCGATTAATAAATTCCTTGAATTCCTTCATAAACTGACTCTCGGTCACTTTTTTCACCAACTTCACTGGCGTCACTTCCGGTTCAATTTTCTTTTGCTTCTTACTCATCTTTCCCTTCCTCTACTTTCTTACTACCTTGCATCCCTAAACAAAACGACAAAAACCCAAACAAATAGCACGACTCAAACACCAAAACACGACTCACGAACCACGCCCCCTCGGTAAAATACCCAAAAACGCATACCAGCCCATACGCTACATACACCGCTGCTGCCATCCGCGTCGCCCGACTCGCTTTTTTGCACAATAATACAATCGCCGCCACTACCAACATACAGACAAACATCAATCTTGAACAAATTTCATGTACATGACTCGGCGCGCTTGTCGCATACGCCTCACCCGGCAAGTCAAAATATCCAATCGGACACGCCGACAACCCGATTAACCCCACCGCCATTAATATCACCACCCAATAATACCCCCGCCGAAACTGCCACTTCTCCCCCACTCGATACAGATATGCCAACACGCTAAACGCCACTACCAAATTCGCCAACGCAAACACAATCGCGCTCCACGTCTCAGTCCCAACGTACCGGCTAATCGAATACTCCGGCATAAAAGCCTTCCGTATATAACTATTAACCGCTACTACAAGCACCGTCGTCAGTACGAACGTCAAAATCGCCACCACAATCGGTCGCTTCTCGACACTTCTCAGTCTCAACGTTTCTTCCCGCATAACCTATTACTGCTCCGCCAAAGTCAAATTATAACTCAGTCGCACGAGATCCTCAATTTCCGCATCTTCCATTTGACCACACATCACCAGCTCAATCCCCCCGCGCCCAAAATACCGACTCTCCATCACGCTCTCATACTCCTCGCGCAACTTCCTCCCCAGATTTTTCTCACACCTCACTTCAATCGTCTTCGGCCGCACTACTAAAAACGCCTTTTCATTCCCCTCAGTCACGTAGATCTGATTGGCCTCATTGCCATCTTTCCATTCCTTCTCCTCGTACCCCCCGATCCCCGTAATTTTCCTCACATCAATCATTTTATCATCTCCAAATACCACCTTAACTCTTCTATGCTCCCCTTAATATCATCCAATGCCCGATGTGCCTCCCGTTTCGTGAAACGCTTCCCATACTTCCCCTCAAATACCACCTTCCATGCACTCACATCCAGCATTCGATAATGCAAACGCTTCGCTACTTCTGGCCATTCTCGATCAATAAACTTCCGATCTTGATGAATCGAGTTCCCCGCCAAAATCACCTCATCGCCAAACCATTTACTAATAAATGTCAACAATTCCTCTTCGACCGTTTTCGCACTTTTCCCCTCGGCGTTCTGCGCCATCAGCCCATCTCGGCTTTCCGCATTCTTCTCCCAAAACCCCCCTACCATTCGCTCGCGCATCAACTCTTCCGGCACTTTCACCACCGCCGTCATCTCCGCCCGCTCATCTCCTCGCACTATAGGCTCCAAGTCCCAGCCCGTTGCTATCGCCGCAATCTCCAAAATCCGATCCTTCTCCGGATCCAAACCTGTCATCTCTAAATCAACCCATAGCAACTTAGCTTTTTTCATATTCTATATTGTAACACATTATTCCGACATCCGCCATTCTTACTTTATTCAAGCCTTCCGCTACAAACAAAAACCAGTGACCCCGCCAGACCTAGCAGGGTCATCTCAAAGATCGGCACCGCACGGGCAACACCTCAGCGGAGGGGGAAACCATGATAACGGTTGTTGTTGTTTGACGGATTGACACCCGTAGGATTGAAGTTCAGGTTGTATGCGTTAGTCGACGATTTAGAAGTACGCGACCATCCGTAGCCGTTGTTACCGACGTTGTTGACAGCGCCATTTGGAGGATATACATACCCGCTACGGACAAAAGCCAGAAATAAAACATCTGGGCAACACAGACAAAAGAAGCTGACTCTATCTGACCTCATCCATGAACGAAGCCAGTTCAACTATTCTCCCTTATTTTTAAGCCCAAAACTTGAGAGAGCAACTTCACGATCTTTGTCTAAGAGAACTTTCGACAGCTGGAGCTTGACCTCAAACGCTTCCCTCGGTTCCCATGGATACTCAACCATCCACAAACTTATTCTATCATAACCCCATCCCTCCTCCGGCGCCACCACCATAGTACAGTTACCATTGGCTTTTGTCCGTAGTGGAATAGCACA
>CAPFSK010000017.1 GCA_948614045.1 uncultured Candidatus Saccharibacteria bacterium
AAGCTTCTGGATTGCTAGGGTTAAAATACAGGATTATAAAACACCCAATCCCTACTCTATCACCCTCAACTCCCCCTTCAACCTCTCAATTAGCCCCTCTTTCTCACGAATCCCATCTCGCGTCTGCTTCACCAACTCCGCCGGCGCCTTATCGACATAATTCGGGTTCATCATTCGCGCATTCAACGCATCTAGCTCCCGCCCCACCGCCAGCACCCGCTCTTCCAGCTTCTCGCGATACTCTCTGACAACCTCTGCCGGCACATCGAGATAAACCTCATGATTCGCCAGCGCCAGCCTTAACCCCCTCGGCTGGCCTTCGCAGCTAATCACCGCCTCAACGCCCGCGAGCTTCGCCACCAGTACCTGATTATCATCCACCAACGCATCATCACCATACAGTACCGTCCACTTTTTGCCCTTAGAGGCCCCTGAGAGCTCGTTTACGACCCTTCTAATCTCCGACACGACAACCATTAGCCTTTCAAAGTTCTCCGCGCTAATTTCGTCCCATACGAGCCTTGGTGGCCATTCTTGAATAATCAGCATTCCGCTCGTCCAGCTCAAACTCTGCCAAATCGCCTCCGTCACAAACGGCGCAAACGGATGCAACATCTTCAGAATCATCTCTAGCGTCGCCTTCAGTAGCGGCACATTCTTATACATCTTCTGGCTCTCAATGAACCAATCCGCATACTTATCCCAGATCACACTATACAATGTCTCCACCGCCTCCGAGAATCGATATGCCGCCATATCGTCTTCAATTTCTTCCTTGCATTTCACGAGCTCACGGCAGATCCAATCCTCCCCCATATTATCCGTCGAATACGGCATCGCCCCGCCCGTCCGCACCGCATTCTCGTTCACGATCTTCGCCTTCTCCTCAGCCTGCAACATCTCCACTGCAACCGCACCCCCTGCCTGACTCTCATCGACCATACTCTGCACAAACCGTGCTACATTCCACAGCTTATTACACAAATTCCGCCCCGAAACCACGCTATTCTCCGAAAACGCCTGATTCATCCCCGCACTTCGTCCGCGCAAAATCCCTAGCCGGAACGCATCCGACCCGTATTTCGTCACGAGTTCCATCGGGTTAATCACATTACCTTTCGACTTCGACATTTTCTTCCCATGCGCGTCAAGTACCAGACCATGCAAATACACTTCTTTGAACGGCACCTCGCCCGTCACATACACCCCCATCATAATCATCCGCGCCACCCACGCAAACAGAATATCACCCGCCGTCTCCATTACATTCAGCGGATAATACGGATTCTCCTTACCCGCCAACCAATTCGTACACACAATCGGCCAATGCGAGCTCGAGAACCACGTATCAAACGTATCCTCATCCCGGTAATACTTCACCCCACCAACCTCAATCTTCGTGAGATTCGTCCGCGGGTCAAAAATCCACTCCGGCGCCGCCGTCGTCTCCGTCTGCCGAAACATCGGAATCGCAATCCCCCATGGTATCTGCCGCGAAATATTCCAATCTTTCAAATTCTTCAAATAATCAATCAAGACTTTCTTCTTATTCGCCGGATAGAACTTAATCTCACCACGCTCCAATCGTTCAATCGCCCCCGCCGCCAGCCGCTTCACATCAATAAACCACTGCGCTTTCAACATCGGCTCGATCACTGCGCCACACTTATAGCAGTGCGCCACCGCATGCTTAATCTTCTTCTCGCCTCGGAGCAGCCCCTGCTTCTCCAGCTCTTCCAGCACCTTCTTCCGCGCTTCTTCCGTCGTCAGTCCAGCAAACTCCTCGCCTGCCGCCTCGGTCATCTTACCATCTTCACCAATAACCCTTAGTCGTTCCAAGCCATGCCGCTCCCCCACCTCAAAATCATCAAAATCATGCGCCGGCGTAATCTTCACCGCCCCCGTTCCGTACTCCGGATCCGCATGCTCATCCGCAACGATCGGAATCGTCCTATCTGTCAGCGGCAGCTTCACCAGCCCCCCGATAATATCCTTATACCGTTCATCTTCTGGATTGACCGCCACCGCCATATCTCCAAAAATCGTCTCCGGCCGCGTCGTACTTACAATAATCTCACGCTTCTCGAAATCACTCGCATCATCTACCATATCTTCTGGCTTCGATACTACTTCATACGAGATATCCCACAATTTCCCATCTTCGTCAACATGCTCCACCTCAATATCCGCAAACGCCGTCTGATGCTTCGGGCAAAAATTCACCAACTTCTCCCCCCGATAAATCATCCCATCGTTCCACATCTTCTCAAACGTCTGATATACTCGAGAAACCACATTTTCATCCAGCGTAAACGTCAAATCCGGCCACGCGCAGCTCGCCCCTAGCGCTCTGACCTGCAATTCCATATTCCCGCGCTGTTCCTGCACGAAATCCCACACCCGCGCGTACAGCTCATCCCGCGAATACTCAAACCGCGTATGCCCCTGTTTTTCCAACGCCCGTTCATACACCACCCAAGTCTCAAATCCCGCATGATCCGCCCCCGGAATATACCATGTCGACTTGCCTCTCAATCGATAATACCGTGCCAAGGAATCTTCAATCGCAATCGTCAGTCCATGCCCGATATGTAAATTTCCATTCGCGTTCGGTGGTGGCATGACGAGAGCATAGCAGTCCTGCGTCTCCGCTTCATACGACTCCGCCACAATCTTCCGCGGCTGAAACACCCCAGCCTTCTCCCATTCCGCATAGATCTGCGGCTCAAACTCTCCCGGTTCATAACTCTTCGTAAACTTCATACCAACTCCATCACTTATTCCTTTAATTATACCATACATTGACAAAAACAAGAATCTGTGCTACACTGATACTACGAGTGTAATTACACGTGTCCACCGGGCGGAAGCCCTGGCGACACATCTTCTATCAAAACAAACAGGAGTTAAAAATGGAAAAACTAAAAATCACCTATTTCGATGATGACGCCGAACCCGAAGCTATCGACGTCTCATCATCCACTACTGCAATCGTCGACCAACCCGGCGACGACCAGCATTTTGTGCGTCTAAACAACGCCAACTCTCAAGACAATAGCATTTACGACAAACTTAGCGAACCGCGCTACAATCCCGAAGCCGCCAAAATCGCCGAAGAAGCTGCCATCGGCACCCTCGACGACAATGTCGACATCACTGACCCCGACTACAACGAAGCCGAAACCCAAGTCATCGAATCCGAACTCGCCTCCGGTCACTACCGCACCTAATTCATCCGCAGTTTCTCTTGCAGCGCCCTGAACTCTTCTTCCGTCGGCTTCATATACCTCTCCCCCGCCCAATTCTCATTCACCGGCAAAACATGCACATGTGCATGTGGCACATCAATCCCCACAATCTTGATCTGCATCCGCTGACCCAAGACTTTCTCATAATGTTTCGCTAATTTTTTCACGGTATCCATCACTGCCCGATAATCTTCATCGGGCAAGTCGTAGACTTTGTCTACTTCCAGCTTCGGAATCACCAGCGTATGACCTTCCGCCTCTGGCGCAATATCCAGAAACGCCAGTGTTTTTTCATCTTCGTAAATCTTATAACAGGGAATCTCACCCTGTACAATTTTTGTAAAAATACTACTCATCTTCCTCCTTTAATACCCCCAGACGCCTCTCGCATCTGGCACCTTATCAACTGTAGTCGAACCATCACCCCAGAACCACATAATAATATCCTGCCCCTTATTCTCCAGAATCACTGGATCCGCATTCTCAGCCACTGGCCAGCCAGACGCCGCAAAGCCTCTACCCGTCCAAGTATTCATTTGCGCCATATACGGACGGCAAACCCCATTCACTCGATGCATCGCCGCCGCCTCCCCACTAAACGTCGCATCCGTCATCTCAGTCTCCGAGAACCAGTGCACCGCATAGAATCCCGTCGGGCCTACCGTGTTCTCGCATTCTATCTCCGCCTGTGACTTGCTCGGAGTCGTCGGTGTCGTCTGGCTCGACGCTACATCCTGACCCTCGTCCGCGTTTTCCTCATCTTCTTTATCCTTCTCATCCTCTTCCTCGTCTTTCTTCACACACTCCCCCTTCTCTAACTTCTCATCTTCCGCGCAAGTCGGTGCCGCCTTGACCGTAAACTTCACCCCATATAATTTCGTCTCACCATCCTCGACTACCGCCACAATCAGATCGTGCTTGCCCTCTTTCAACCCCTTCATCAAACTTTCCGTCAAGATAATAATGATGCTTCCACGTTGTACTTCATAATCTTCACCCAGTTTCAATGCTTTCTTGCCGAGCTTCACCTCGCTCACATTCTTACAACCATCCCCACATTCAAGATCAGAAAACCGCACCGCAAAGCTCTCCTCTGACCCAGCCTGATACTCCGCCTTGAACTTCCCGCCATCCTTATCCGTTACTTTCTGATCATAATCAACTTCCGCTTCATCCTGCGAAGTTTCAGCATCATCCACTTCCCCCGTCGCCGATTTCTTCCCGCCAAATACCAGCACCAACACGACTACTAACGCCACTACCAAAACCGCCGCTACACCACAGATAATACCAATCTGTTTTTTACTTAGTTTGCGTTTACCTTTTTTACTCTTGTCATCCGCGCCGTTCTTATCGCTTGGCTTCTCCTGTTTCTTGACTGTCTCAGGTTTAACCCCAGCGGACTTAACCCCAACAGATTTAACTTCAACTGGCTTACCCTTAGGAATATTTTTACCATTCTGCACCCTAGCCACCCTTGACATATTTTTCGGCGCAACCTTTGGCGCAGCTTTCGACACAACCTTAACCTGACCCCCTTGCTGCGCCGACGGCTTATTTGTTTTTACTTCTGTAATCTTTTTCACCTTCACACTAGATGAACTCGCCGTTTTTTGATCTTTCACCATATTTTACCCTAATACACCCTACTTTAAGTTGAACTCCTACCCTCTATTATACTATAAGACCAAGCAAGTTGCCGCAAAAATATTTATTCATACTATTGACATTATTACAATTCTGTGCTACAATAGAAAGATAGGGCCTCGCCCTTTGTATTTTAACGTGTTACTTTTGTATTCACCACGGGATAAAAGTTTATCAAAACTGTAGATTTTTACCCCGCGGTGAACTAAATACCGCAGGAGACTAAAAAGGAGGTGCAAAATATGAACATTTTGCATTATGAAACCAACAACCGGCAGTATTATCTGTCTCTGCTTACCACCATCCAGCGTGCCGCAAAAGCCGCCACCAGCGAATATGATTTTCTCGTACCGCGTGGCTGGCAACTGATCGTCAAAATGAAATCTGACGAAGAAACTTATTTCCATCTGCACTTACAGGAAGGCGCAGGCGGTAGCTATGCCGCCGCTAAGATGTCCACTTTAGAGAAATTCCCGGAACAGGCTTACACAGGTGCCGATGCAACCAAAGACATCCTTTACATGCTCGAACAGCTTGAAAAAGATGATCACGACATCGTTGACGAAATCGTCAAGGCCGAAAGCCCCGCTCACCTTACTAAAATCCAGAGGGAATGGCTACGTGACACCTGCGGAATCGCCTCTATGTACGGAGGAATTCGTATACCGTACGAATTCCTCATCAATGCTGATGAGCCTCAAAACGCCGAAGGCGAAATCTTGATCACATTCTCTGGTGCCAGCCAGGAACAGGATGTCTTCTTTGCCACTTGGCTATTAGGAGCTATCCAGGAAACCTTGACTCGTACTCAGGAAAACATCCAGCATGACTATGATTTGACGGAACTGCGCAAAAATCCCGTCATTAATCATTGGCTGAAAATCATGCGCGTCCACAGCTACGACCGTTAACTACGACAACCCGGATGAAGTAACACAAACTGCACCTTAACATCTACTTTGTTACTTCATCCTCTTTCTATTCACAGGAGGGAATTACCATGAAAGTATTAGAATATAAGTCACAGTGCACACCTCAGCTTAACGCCAGAATCATGCGCTCAATCGAAGCACTGGTCTGCCGCCATCGCAACATTTTACCGAACGGATGGCGCTGCCTTGTCGAATTCCAGCGCAGCGAAAACGACCACCCCTACTACCATCTTGATATCCAGAGTAATCAGGGCGGCGGTGATTTCGCACCGGTCAAAATGCAGATGCTGAAACATTTCCCGGAACGCGCAGCTACCGGTGGCGATACACCCGAAGACTTCTGTAAAATTATGGAAGACTTCAGGTCAACTAAACGCCCGCCTGGACAGTATATTCCGGACGATATTGTTTGCCCGATCATCAACAAGCTAACTCATATGCAACGTTTGACTGAGTTGGACAACAGTTACTGGGATATTCTCTCACGCTATGGCTTGACGCATTGGTATGGTGGGATTCGCATCCCTTACGACATCCTTGTTACCGAAGACGATGATGCGTTACTTGCTGGCAGCGAACAGGTAGTGAACCAAACTACTGGTGAAATCCGCATCAGTTTCAGTGGCGCTAAAGAATGGGAAGACACTTTTTTAGCTTTCTATATCTTTGGCGACATCCAAAACGCTCTCAACGAACTTTGGGATCAGGATCAGATTTGGTACAACCTGCGTGGCCTGCAGGTCGACCCCCATCTGGAAATTTGGTTAGATTTACTCGGCATTCGCGAAGCATAAGAAAAAGTAACAACGTAGACCAGCCCCACTCATACCTTTATGGTATCAGCGGGGCTTTACTTTTTCCTGCCACCACCATAGTACAGTTACCATTGGCTTTTGTCCGTAGTGGGTATATCTATCCACCAAGTGGCGCTATCCTTAATGTTAGTGCTAATGGCTATGGTTGGTCCAAAACTTCTAAATCATCGACTAGCACATATGATTTAGGCATACATCCGGATAACGCCAATCCGTCCGATAGCAGTAATCGTTATGATGGTTTCCCCCTCCGCTGGCTCTAGCCCAACTCGTACAACGCGTACTAGTTCAACCCAAAATTGCCTCTGTTATTTTACGAGAAATTACAACTAATTAGCCCATTATCAACTAATACAACAACCAAAAAGAGCCAATCCTGGCTCAAATTTCCTAGCGGAAGCGAACCTCGTAGGAACGCGACAAAAAAAGCAAGTAAACTTGCTTTTTGAACTGACGCCCGAGAAAAGAGCGATAGCTCGAGAGGATTATGAAAACTGCCTCACAAAATCGGGGATTTCCGTCTGAAATGGAGTAGATTTTGGAGTAAAAACGAAAATAGCACCCGAAACCGAGTGTTATTTTTTATAACCAGAAACCGTTTGACCTATGATTATTCTGGCGGAAGCGAGAGGATTCGAACCTCCGAGACGCGTAAACGCCCACACGATTTCGAGTCGTGCGCCTTCAACCACTCGGCCACGCTTCCACTTCTAATTATACCATACTTCTCTAGGAAATCATCCCTTTCCTCCCACCGGCGCCACCACCATAGTACAGTTACCATTGGCTTTTGTCCGTAGCGGATG
>CAPFSK010000018.1 GCA_948614045.1 uncultured Candidatus Saccharibacteria bacterium
CCCCCCCCCCCCCCCGATTTGCTTTTTTCCGTCCCTTTATTACGGAATTTATTTCCTCGACACAGCTCAAGATATTTCGCCGGTCATCATCCGTTAGGGTCTCAGTGTAGTTCAGCAGATATTTAAACATCCGCTTCCAATCCCTAAGCTGTTGACCACTACTATCCTTAAAACTTCTCCGAAGCTGCCCAAAGTTCAGACCAATCCCTTTCGGATTCTTAGGCGCTACCGCCACCGCTCCGAGCGTGTTGTCGTACAACGCGTCATATTCCAGTTGTAGCACCTCCGCCAACTTTCGCTTCGCCTGCGGCGTCCGTGGCACCGTCCGATCCTTCTCATACTCGATAATCGTCCCACGGTCTAACCCTAACAAATTTGCCAGCTTCTCCTGCGTCAATTTCAACTCTCGCCGCTGCCAGCACACTTTCTGCCCAAAAGTCAGCCCTTCTGGCATTTTCGTTGCATTAATAACAATTTCAATCAATATCAGCCACCTCCTAATATAAGTATCCAGCAGCATCTTATCAGATGTTGCCTTATTTTCAGCAAATCGTCACTTCACACTCTCAAAGTACTCCCGAATACCATAATTTTAGCATATTTCTCCATAAAAATCAACCCGCTTCAGTCCTTACGCCCCACAACGCACATCCACGAGGTGAAGATTGACTTTTTACGCTATCTGTGCTATAATGGAAGTACAGGGTGGCTAATTTTATTTGACTATGGACACAATTTTTATCACCATTGCCGGTGTGGCCACCGCCACTTTTCTCGTACTGTCGATTTTTGTCATGGTTTCCTCCCAGCGCCGCCGCCGCGACGCGATTGATCGCTTCCATTACCGCCCCCGAAAACAACTCATGGTCGGCAGCCAAAAACACTGTTTTCAGCTCTTAAACGACATTTTCGGCCAGCGGTTTTACATCATCCCCGACGTCAGCCTCTCCGCTCTCTTGAGCCACAAAGTCGGCAGCCAAAACCGCCACGAAGCCTACAGTTTTATCGAAAATAAGACTGTTGACTTCGTGTTTTGCAACAAACGCACTCTCCGCCCCGTCTGCGCCGTCAAGCTCGACGACGGCACCAAATCCAGCAACGACATCGGTAGCGACCCCAAGGATATGGAAAAATTCTTCCGCAGCGCCCGCCTCCCCTTCGTCCGCATCGAAAAACCCGCCAAACTCGACCGCCAAACCATCATCGAGGAGTTCTCCCGGGTCATCTACGAAACCAGCATCCTCGACCCCAAGAAATCACGAAAATCCACCAAAAAATAACCCTCACTAGTGGCATAAACACCTCAACCCTACAAAAAATAGCGCCCCACCGCGCTATTTTTGCCTAATATATTACCCGATAGTCAGGCTAATCTTCCGACCATCCCGATCAACATCCAAGATTCGGAACTTCTTCCGTTCATTTAGGGTAAAGACCTTCTCTGGGTCAGCATCGTTCCCGTCCCCAAGCTCAGAGACATGCACCAATGCTTCAACCGCTGGCGAAATCTGCACAAACGCACCAAACGGCGTAATCCGCGTAATCGTGCCTTCGACTTCATCGCCACGCTTCAAGCCTTCAACCTCGGACAACCACGGATCCTCAGTCAACTGCTTCATCGACAGAGACAAACGCTCCTTATCAATCGCAATAATCTTAGCTTCGACCGTCTCACCAACCTTGACGTAATCTGCCGGATTATTTACGCGTTCCCAAGAAATCTCAGAAATATGGATCAAACCTTCAACCCCGTCCACGTTCACGAACGCACCGAAGTCCACCACACCCGTCACAACGCCTTTCACGACATCGCCAACATTCAACTCCGCAAACCGCTCCGCAAGACCATCTTTCACGGCCTCCTTCTCAGAGAAAATTAGCTTATTGTCCTTACGATTCGCATCCAAAATCCGCACCTTCATCGGCTGGCCAACCAAAGAATTCAACCTCTGCAAGATTTCATCCTTGTCAGCACTACCAACTCGCGGATAATGCTCCGCCGACAACTGTGACACCGGCAAAAATCCACGAATTCCCTCGTACTCTGCCAACAAACCACCTCGGTTCGCATCAAATGGCGTCACCTCAATCACTTCACCAGCATCCAGACGTTCCTGAATCTCGTCCCAACCTTTTTCTTTCGCAGCCTTACGTAATGACAACAAAATACTGCCATCACCCATCTCCGACTCAATCACTGAAGCCGAGACCTCATCCCCAATATTTAAGTTGCGAGCAAAGCTCACCTCTCTCCGAGGAACAACTCCTACCCCGCGCGCACCGAGATCAATCAAAATCTCATGCTTCTTAATCGACAGGACTTTACCCGTCACCGTCTCCCCCACAATCGCCCGCTTCACGCTATCATCCGCGCCCGCCAGCAATTCATCCATTGTTAGTTTGGCTTTTGCCATAATTATTATAATTATCCTTTCTTCAGGTTCGTTCAAAAACCTCGACCAAGGCAGCCATCCCTCTCGAAATCCTTGAACGAACCCAAAATCTATCTACCATTATAACAAACTCTACTCTGTTTGTCTACCATTTTGCCTCAATCACGTTTCCCCGCCTACCCCTCACACCCCGGACAATGATACTGCCCATCTTTCGTCTGATAGCGCGTCAATCCACATTCCGGGCACTTCGACTTCTGGTGCAACCATTCTCGATAGGTATCTAATTCCTCTTCTGCATATTCCGCATCATAAACTACCCCATATCTCGAGCACAGACCCTTCGCCTTTTCCCACGCCTCTCTCTCCATTTTTAACCTTTCCGGGTCAGTTGCATAAAATTTGTGTTCAGAAATTGCATGCCCTAACTCATGCAACACCGAAAGTTTATATTTTTCAGGCATTTCCAAAAAATCCTCCGCTGGCCCCAAAATAATTGTTCGCGGCGGCCGAAAAGTAAACCGCTTACCATTAAAAAACTTATACTGTGAAAAATCTTTCTTCAAAGTGCATACAAAATTATCCAACTCCACCAAGCCACTATCTGAACCTCCAACCATACCTATATTATAGCGCGCCACGCCCAAAACTCCTATCACAAGCATTTTATCTAACGTCGCAAAATATCAACCCGCAAAAAACTGCCCCAGATTCAAACTCTGAGGCAGTTAATTAAAGCTATTTCTAAATTAAGCAGCTTTCTTCGCTGGACCACGACGGGAAATCCGTCCACCCTTCGCACCCGCAATACGTGCTAAAGCTGGATTTGCGGCAAAGCCACCAGTATGACCATTCTGACCGCCCTTACGACCGATCTGGGAGTAAAACTCCTTACCATACTTCTCACGATTAGTCTGGGCAGCTTTCAAGCCACCGGCTTTCGTTCCTGACATGCTTTTTCTCCTTTTGCCCACCAATTAACTATTATCTAACCACCCTTTTCTCATCATGCTTAGACACCATGATTTCTGGATGTTACTATCATTGTAGCATACTGCTTTAGTTTTGTCAATATGTTTTTGCTAAAAATATGTCATAATCTACATATCACCCCTATAAAAATCCCTAAAATTCCCCTCTTGTTTTATTTCAAAAATCTGTTTTTATCACATTTTTCAAGCCGAACACATTTCCTAGACTTTTCCGCATCCCTGTGGAAAATACCGCTTGACTTTATGCATATCATGATATAAAATAGATATAACTTTAAGCGAAACTACTGCGAGGTCGCTGAAAGTTCACTGAGCTATCAAAATCATCCTATATAGGGTGATTTTATTCTTTTATAATATCCATGCAGCTTCATTTCAACACCAATATCCCTACCGGCGCCACCACCATAGTACAGTTACCATTGGCTTTTGTCCGTAGTGGGTATGTAAACTTAGAATACGGTCGCGTTGGTAACAATGGTAACGAAGCTGCTCTCTGGTCACGTGTATCCATCTCATCCACTCGTGTTTACATCTTCGACTCAAATCACACAATCGTCTTCCCATCAGGCAGTGACAACTCTCGTTGGTACGGCCTCCCCCTCCGCTGCCGTGCTTCCTCTTTCCTCCATTAGGCACTACCTGGGTAGAGGCAGCGGAGGGGGAAACCACGCCAACGAAAACCACTACCAGACGGAGAAATATTTGCTGTATTAAGATTAAGAAAACGTGCGTCAGAACTAGAAATAGCAATAGATGAACGATAGTATCCGTAGTAGCCGAAATTAGCTACAGTGGCATCCGCAATGCTAATACTACCGCTACGGACAAAAGCCAAAAAGTCCGCCACTTCTACGCCTAAGTTATTAACAAACCTTCCTACAGCAATATCCGCAAAACTTAAACTTCAGTGCATAGCAAAAACGCCACAAATGTGGCGTTTTTGCTATGGTGGAGTAACAGGGATTCAAACCCTGGACCTCTGCCTTGCAAAGGCAGCGCTCTAATCAGCTGAGCTATTACCCCTAATATAACATTGTAACGAACCAACTGGTGGGGATATGTGGACTTGAACCACAGACCTCTAAATTATCAGTTTAGCGCTCTAACCAGCTGAGCTATATCCCCAATGTACTCATTTTACCCCATAATTACGCAAAAATCAAGGCCGAAAACTCCCGTAAACCGCCCCTGGGTCCAATTTCACCCCTCGTGCCTGCGCCATCTCTGACACCGTCAAAAACTCGTACCCCTCTTTTCTAAGATCATCAATCATCCCTCCCACTGCATCCACCGTCGATCCATAAATATCATGCATGAGCACAATCGCCCCATCAAACGCCCTTTCTGTCACATGTTTCCGCACCGCCGCGGCATCCTTGACTTTCCAGTCCTCCGGATCAATCGTCCAAATCACCAGTGGTTGCTGAACCCCCATCTTCACCGTATCATTAATCGCTCCGTATGGTGGACGCGTCAGCCTCGATATATGCCCCAAATTTGCCTGAAACATCCCATCCATCGCCACCACTTCCTGCTGCACCCCTGTTAGATTCAGCGTCGTCAAATCCACATGCCCCATCGTATGACTTCCGACAACATGACCCGCCTGTTCCTCGCGCTTCAAAATCTCCGGTGCCGCCTGCGCCATCCGCCCTATGACAAAAAACGTCGCCTTCACCTTCTTCTCTTGTAAAATATCCAACAGCCGCGGCGTCGTTGCTGGCGAAGGCCCATCATCAAACGTTAACGCAATCAGTTTCTTATCTTTTGGCTTACGCACCGGCAAATTCGCTGGTTTTGAGCGAGCATATGACACCCCCACGCGCAATCCCCCTTGCCCTTCCCCCTCCGCATCATCAATAGCATTCAATTCTCCACTATCCTCATTCATCACCTCTTTAGCCACCATCACTTCCTCCTGCGCCCCTGGAGTCATTTCACTATGTCGCAACATCCCCCATGCCGAAAACACTGCCGTTAAAACCAGCATTAACCCTGCCACAACCTTAAACCATGGAAACAAAATATTAAAATCCCGCATTTTTTGACCAATGGTCAGTCTTTTTACGGTAATCTTCGTCCGTCGTACATGTTCATCCCCTACCCTCTCACTCTCAACCTTACGCTCTCGGCCTCCGCTTCCTCTTTCTATCGGTTTCTGAGTCGTCTTCCTACCTTTCTTCACCACCATTACCTCCTAGAAGGCATTGCCTAGCCCACTCATACATCGCAATCCCCGCTGCCACCCCTACATTCACCGACCGCGTTGAGCCAAAATTCTCAATTTCTCGTACGTCTTGCGCCTGCGAAAGCGCTTCCTCCGTCAAACCTGTTCCCTCGCTACCAAAAAGCAATGTCGTTTTCTGTACAAACTTTTTACGCGCCAGCGGCCTCACTCGACTATCATTATTTTCAATCGCCACCACTTCCCGCCCTCTCCCCAGTTGATCTGCATAAAAACTTTCTACATCCGTCCAATACACTACCTCCAAGTATTTATCCGTGCACATCGCACCCCGACGATTATACTTTTTCTTCCCTATAATATGCACTTTTGCCGCATTAAAATTATTTGCACTCCGCACAATCGTCCCTACATTGAAATCATGTTCAACATTCTCAATTGCCACCTCTAATGCCGACCGCTTTTTGTCCAATTCAGCAAAAACTTGTTCATTCGGCATACCTTTGTATTCATCCTGCAAATTCCGTGTATCAATTTTTGTTTCCAAGTTCTCCATACTACCTATAATTATACCATATTTAAGAGACGAAACATCATCTGAGCCGCTTTTCACCAAACACCGCATCCACCAAAAATCACCCTCACGGGTGATCCTTAGATTAACAACTTAGTTGTGCAATTCATCGACAGTCGTAAAGCTTTTCTGGGTCTGGATTGCTCCAGTCTAGTGTTCCAAGCTTCCGAACACTATCCCAATCAACCTAGCTACAGCACATATCACTATATACTGCGCATCAATCTCCCTAGAAAGGAGGTAATCCATCGACACGTTCTCGTACCGATGCCTTGTTACGACTTAA
>CAPFSK010000019.1 GCA_948614045.1 uncultured Candidatus Saccharibacteria bacterium
CCACCAGTCAAGACATTTTCAAATTTGACGAGGTCTTTTAGCTCGGTTTTACAGAGGTAGGAGACCTCTTTTTGTTCTCCAATTCGTAGGTTCAAGAGCCATATTCTGGCAATGGCGTCTTTTTCGGCAAAAGTGCCGTTTTTGAGTTTCTCAGCAGAGGTGGCAAGCAGGTTCAAGAAATCTTCCTTCGTCATCTTGATGGAGTTTTGGTCGTTCAGAGTCTTGTCGATTTCAGCAATGTCATCGGCAATGTCGTTCATAGCCGTCTCAGCAGCATCGATACGAGCACGGCAAGCCTCAAGTGTAGCCTCTGGAGTTTTGAGTTTAGGGTCGGATAAGCGAGTGAAGTCGGCATTAGCAAGGTCTAAGTCTCGTTTATGCTGGTTTTTGAGACCGACAAGCCTCCTTCGCTCCTCCCTCAGAGAATCTAGTTCGAGTTTGATATTTTCATTGAGTTCTTTTTCATAAGCAGTGTATGTAGCATCACCATCTATTTCCATTGTTTTTAGTGTTTTATAAAAATCATCAAAAACATCCTTCGCTCGTATGCCTTTTGGCTTGCGAGGACACTCCTTGTTCTGGCAGGTGTAATACACAAACTTCTTACCTGGCAGACGACCTTTGCTTGCTCCAGGGTACATTTTACTACCACAGACATCACAAAAGACCATCCCCTTAAGTGGCAACTCGACACTTGAGCCATCCTTGTGTTTTATGTGGACTTGGTAGCGACCACTACGCATTTCTTGAACTTTCTCAAACTCTGCCTCAGTCACCATCGGCACGAAGTCTGGCTGAGCCTCACAGAGGTTTACAGTTTCACCCCCTTGCTCTAGGATACCAGCGTAGATTTTATCATCAAAGATGCTATTAAGGATTTGCTTGGTCGGTTTGATGAGTTTTCCAGATTTTGTTTGCCTGCGAATCTTATTTTTCACTAGCCACCGCAGAACATCGGCTTGAGACTTGCCGTCAAGCATCATCTTCCAACACTCCTTGATGGCATCGAAAATAGGACTGGGAACATAATGTCCAGAGAACTCGTCACGAGTGTATCCCCACTTTGGTGTGCCTGAGGAGATGCCACGCTTGAGATTCTTTTGATGTCCTAGAGCGACACGCTCAGACAACTGCTCGGAGTATTGAGTGGCAAGGGAGAACATCACAGCGAGCGACAAGCGACCTCCAGGGTCGTTGCCGAAGGTTGCACTGGGAAAAACGAGGTCTTTCAGTAGAATCGAACCTCGCTCTTTGGTGGGAGTGAGCATATCAATGATTTCACCGGCCTCCAGCATATTGCG
The DNA here is from genome assembly GCA_948614045.1 of uncultured Candidatus Saccharibacteria bacterium. Lineage (GTDB taxonomy): Bacteria > Patescibacteriota > Saccharimonadia > Saccharimonadales > Saccharimonadaceae > Nanosyncoccus. The sequence goes on from CAPFSK010000019.1 coordinate 1,302, forward strand.
AGATAGACGGTCTGGAGCGTAGGCGATAATCGCATCAAATTTGCCGTTTTTAACGTCCTGAATCATTTGTGTAAACTTAGGACGATTATGAGAGTATTTGGCCGACTTACGTTCCTCTACAACATCGACAATGTTTATATCACCGGCAGCACTAGCGTATTCCTTACAAGCTGAAATCTGGTCGTCTGTAGAGTGGACCTGCTTTGTGTCTTCCTCAGTTGATTTGCGAGCATAGAGAACGAACTTCAAATCCTTCCTGGCAAAACTGCCAGGCTGCTCTTGTTGGGGGCGCTTTCTCATAAGTTGACCTCGGTTTACTATATATCATCGTTCTCTAAGATAATTTCCGTCCCATCGCTTGCAATTTCTCGGTCGCAAGGTTCGCCTCGGTCCGGAATATCTCGAAGTGTTTTTGCGGCATCTGCCAATGGGCAGCCCATCTCGTCATAATCATCCATTAAAACTTCTCCCTTAAATTGCTCTAATTATAGCACAATTACCTCTGTTATTCAAGATGTCTTTGGCAGTTTAAGCTTACCGTGTTATAATAAAAGTGTTCAGATTTTATCGTTATTGCAGCTTCGAATAGTCAGTGATAGTTGGCTTTTGAACCAAATATGCAGTCATGCACTAGTATTTTGGCTCAAAAAGTCGAAGTTGCGATAAGGTCTGAACAGCCGTGCATGGCTGCTTTTTGTGGGTAGCGAAGTCACGGATTATATAAGTATAGGAGTAATCAATGACAAAAGAAGCCAAGAAATCTAAAATAACAAAAAGCAAGAACTCACAACAATTAAAGCCTCAAAAAAGTTCACCTACTGATTGCAACAAAAAACAAGGGCGAGACAACGCTGTAAAGAAGTTGTTATTAACAATTGGTTTCCCTATTACAGGCATCATTATTTTAATTATCGTCGCAGTGTATCTACTATTCACAAGAGAGTCGTCTCCTCTCATAAGTTTTGTGGATAGCATAGATGCCACATCAGAAAAAATCGGTGATGTATGGCATTACTCTGGTAGCGTGCGAGCAAGTTGTATATTTGATGAGGAATCTCTAGCACTCCATGAGATACAAACCCCCTCCGATAAAAACGATGCACTTTATTGTAAAACTGAGACGATAACTGGTAGATATGATGCTGAGTTGGGGAGCTTGGAAATTGAATACCCAGACATTGATTCATATTCCGTGGAGCGAGCAAATTTAATGCTGGTCGGTAAAGGTCAGGTTATTACCGACAAGAGCGAAATAAAAGATTATACCTTAAATCTTGTTATGGCTGACGGAGTGGTTGCCTTTGCTCGTGATTTTGAAAACATTACCGAAAGCGGAGTTGTTCAGACGGCAAAGAAAAATCAGAATGGCAAATACACGGCAAGTCCCCAGCAAATTAATGGAGACGCAGGAACTACGTATCTATATCGTTTCACCCTCAAGGATAAGGCTGGAAAAACTGTAGCGACTTATGATTTGAAACTAGTCATTGAACTAAATGGAAAGGACATCGAGGTGCTCAAGCAGTATCAAGCTGATGCTCAAAATAAGAGAGACAGTATTAGAGCTGAGTGGGATAATGCTCCAGCAGTTTCATTTGACGAGTTAGCTAAAAACTTCGAACATTATAAAGGTAAACTTATAAAAATTCAGGGCACGATTTCTGATACTGGCAATACTGCATGCGCTCTCGATGTCCCAAAGACACCAGTCAAGCTTGGGCCTGTCGACATTGACGAGGGGATGGTCTATGGTCGTAACTGTATGGATAAGGGGCTAAATGGTATGTCTATTACAACAAAACAAGATGTTGTTCTGCTTGGTAAACCGTATCAAATTATTGAGGATGATAAAGTTTTTGGTCCTTTCATTTATATTGATGTGCTTGAAGTGTCTAGGAAGTAATGAATAATTATTGGAGATATAAAGATGGAAGACGTATCTACAGGAGCTATCTTGCGGTTTGGATTAGTGGCGATGATATGTGTGATTGCATGGGGCATTATAAGTAACAATATCGAAAGCGGCAAGAAAAGAGAAGCCGAACAGTCCCAAAAGGCTATGGAGGAGCGACAAGAGCCAGAAGCAAAGACTTATATTGATGGGGTAATTGAAGCCTTCAAGAGTGAGGGCCACACTATTGATAAGGAAACTATCATTGGGCGGTGTGCCTATGATAATGTAGTCAAAGAGTTAAAAAGCGTAGAGAAGTCGAGCTGGACTGAATCTGACACGAAAAGTAAGTTGTGGGCAGAATACGAGACTTGCAAGAAAGAAGAAGATGATAAAAATAAAAGTTCTAGGCAAGTAACAGCGCATCTTGCTTGCCGACACTATGCAGAAAATTACTTCTTCCCCTACAAGGTTAAGTTTCACAACATAGCTGGCGTTATTTATGATGCAGCACGTGGCGACGATGAATGGGTCTACACTTTAGACATTACGGTGCAGTCCATACAGGGCGGTGAAATTCGTTACAATATGGACTGCGTAACGAGTAATTTTAGCTACGACAATAGTAGTGCGGAAGTAACAATGTTTGAGGCATTACCTTATTAGTCATGAGTAGCCTAAGTGTAAAATAGTAAAAATGTAGAATGGGAATAGTATAGTATGTCAAAAGATGATTCTTGGGACCCTCGCTGGTATTACGAGATGGGTAAAGATGCTGCCAAACGCCCCAATCAGAAAATCAGTAATGGGGCTTTTGCTATACTTGTGATTTGTTTGGTATTAGTGTTGCGGCTTGCGTTTGGTGTTTTACCACATAGCCTTAGCTCTCATTCGCTCCTGCCACTTCTCCACGCTACAACGATGGAAGACTGGCTTGCCATAGGTTTCTCGCTCTACCCACTCTACTTTGCTTGTCTCAGAGTTGTAGTATGGCTCACAGCACACTAGCTCACCAAAATCATTAGTCGGTGGGTTAGTTCTAGTTTCTAGTCTAACACCAAAGCCAGATGAAGCTAAGCTGCTACTACTAGAATAGCCCTGTGAGCCCTTTAGAGCCTGTTTTAGGGCACTTTCTGCACAGAGTTGAGTATCTGAGCCTTTTTGGCTTTCCGGTTGTGTCTGGTGGCGTTTTAGCCGTCTCTGATAGCGTCGGTATTCGCTGGTGCGTGCTAAACCAGCACTACTCCAGCGTTGAGCTTCAGTCGCTTCTTGCACTAGCTTGGCAAACTCAGGTTTCTCCCTTCGCCAACGGCAAAACGTGTCTTCGCTAATTCCTGCACCATAACAAGCATCACGCACGGTTAGCCCATCGGAGATGTATTGTTTGATGCGTTTGGTGAGTTCGGGAGTGTATTTAGTAGGTCTAGCCATAATAGCTTAATCTTATCACCAAAAGGCAAAAGCGTTTTTGGCAAAGCCCAAACTCACCAAACGTTCACCCAGCCAAACCTTACTCAACCCCAGTATTTCCTATGCTTATGCTGCAAAACAGCAAAGAGAGTTTTCCTAGACAGAAACCCTGAATGTTTAAGAAAACACAGGAAAATGGTCTTCACATAATCGTCCCACCTCACATACTTCATGTGACTCACATCGCCTAAACAGAAAATGCGGGAAAACAAACAGCCACATAGTGCTTTTGTTAAACAATTAAACTCCAAAAGTGATAAAATGATGGTATGGACAATCAAAACAAACATAGCTTTAATATTAAATTCGAGAAAAAGTCCCATTCGTTAGATGTTGAGACTTATGTAAAGTCGTTGACTGCTCTTAATACGATGGTCAAAGAAGTCAATTATCAAACAAACTCCACCAGTGGAGAAGTCGAAATTCGTGTTATAGCAGAAAAGCCTGGGAGCTTTGATGTTCTATTAGAGATTGCCAATATCGTAAAAGATAATGGAGATTTGTTCTTCGCTGGAGTGTCAGCCTTAGCCGCAGTTGTAAGCACCGTGGTGGCAGTTATTGAACTCAAGATGCATTTGGGGGACAAAACTGGGGAAGAAAATAGCGGCATAGACATACGAGGTGATACGGTTAATATCAAAGACTCTAACGGCAATATCGTATTCCAGACGAACAAAAAGACATATAACATATATCTTAACAATCAGACCATCAATGATGCCGTCTCTGCACAATTCCAGGCCGTGAAGGATGACGAAGAAATTGAAGCGGTCACCTATCATAACGGCAATAATGTTGTCACCATCAAAAAAGAAGCCTTCGATACTTTAGCAAAGAGACGCACCGTCCTGGTTGAAGATTCAAAAACCTCAACTGTTCCCGCAACACTCGTCATCAGTAAACTCGTGCTCGACAATCGTAATCGTAAATGGCAGTTCGTCTATCAGGGGAATAAGATAAATGCAACTATTGCAGATGACGCTTTTTGGGACCGTGTCTTAAGTGGTGAAGAAGCATTTGCTAATGGCGACAGACTAGTTTGCGACTTAGAAATTATTAGAGACTATGACGATAGCTTAGGGGTATATATGGACAGAGATTATATCGTTAGAAACATTCGTGACCATCAAAAACGGGTTGCATATGAACAACTCGAACTTTAGGCTGTTTAACAAAGAAGTGAATACAGCAAAAGCTAAATCTTTCGGCACAGCCTGAAAGTAAGGGCTTCAGGGTAGTCACCTGAATACAAGGGGAGGGGGTATTAGCTTTGGGTTCGATATACAAAATCACTTACTTCTCTACCTGTTATCTTTTGTGCACTCATTCTTTTGCTCACCTTGCTTGTATGGGTTCTAGAAAAAAGTGGCTAATTACTTACAAGATGTATTCAAACTCATCGTTCAACTCTGGAGCATCTGATGTCCTAATGGTTGGGAGTCTGAAAATCCTGCCATATTTGCGTTCCACAAGGAGTTTTGCTACAATGGGGGCAGGTTCAAGAAGTGTCCCTTCTGGACCACCA
>CAPFSK010000020.1 GCA_948614045.1 uncultured Candidatus Saccharibacteria bacterium
TACCGCGAGAACTATCCCAAGCAATACCGCCAGTGGCACAACGGCCAATGGCAGCGCGACATCGTCGTCCGCGACTCCCTCCGCCGAGCCTACTCCCTCGACCGCCTGAAACGCCTCTACGAGGCCGAGAAATAGCGTCTAATTCTCCAATAATCAAGCCTAAACTATTCGATTCCTCAGCTTATGTCATTGCCATCTCAAAAATTCTTTGTAACTTTGTAATTAGGAATAGTAACGCCAATCTGAAAATGACCAAGTAATTATCACAAAGACATACGGCGCGAGCCGAACCCTTTGAGAACACCCACGTAGTCGTTACAGGCTTTGGTCGGCCTTCAGATGCTACTTGGATGTTCTCTTTTGTTTATATGGAATTTATAGACAACGTAAATAAGACGTTAAAAGACGATATGGCAACTACCTTGCGCACAGGCTCCAAGGTGGCTATAGCCGCGTCCTGTTTTTCCATATACGCATTTCAAGAATTGAAAGAGCAACTCTCTGACATATCCGAACTTCGCTTTATTTTCACTTCCCCTTCTTTCATAACAGAAAAGGCGGACAAGCAGAAGCGTGAGTTTTATATTCCTCGCCTCAATCGTGAACGCGACCTCTATGGCTCCGAGTTTGAAATCAAGCTTCGCAATGAGCTTTCTTTGAAAGCTGTAGCCAAAGAGTGCGCTGAGTGGATTCGTAAAAAGGTTTGCTTCAAATCTAACCGCACCAATGCCGGGATGCCGTCATTTGCCACCATTGATGAGACAACCTATATGCCGCTTGGCGGCTTTACCACGGTTGAGTTAGGTTGTGAGCGCGGCAATAGCCTCGCTATCGCAATCAATAAGATGGAGGCTCCATTCTCTCAACAGTATCTTCAAATCTTCAATCAGATTTGGAACGACGGCGATAAGCTCCAGGTCGTTACCGAGGAAGTGCTTGACAACATCACCAACGCTTACAAAGAAAACTCCCCGGAGTTTATCTATTTTGTTACACTCTACAATATCTTCAACGAGTTTCTCGAAGATATTTCGGAAGACGTGCTGCCTAATGAAGCCACCGGCTTCAAATCGAGCGTAATCTGGAACAAGCTCTACAATTTCCAACGCGATGCGGCTCTCGCCATCATCAACAAGTTGGAAAAATACAACGGCTGCATACTCGCTGACTCCGTGGGCCTCGGCAAGACGTTCACCGCTCTCTCGGTCATAAAGTATTATGAGAACCGCAACAAATCCGTTCTCGTCCTATGCCCTAAGAAGTTGCATGACAACTGGGTTACTTACCGCAGTAACTATATCAACAACCCCCTTGTAGCCGACCGCCTAAGGTATGACATACTCTATCATACCGACCTGTCGCGTCAGTCAGGTCAAAGCAACGGCCTTGACCTTGAACATATAAACTGGGGCAATTATGACCTTGTTGTAATTGACGAAAGCCACAACTTCCGCAACGGCGGCAAAATCACCACTGATGAGAACGACGAAAACCCGCGCGAGAACCGCTACCTACAGTTGATGAACAAGGTTATCCGTGCCGGAGTCAAGACCAAGGTGCTTATGTTGTCGGCCACCCCCGTCAACAATCGCTTCAACGACCTGCGCAACCAACTTGCCCTCGCTTACGAGGGTGACAGCTCGATTATGGACGCGCAGCTCAAAACATCAAGCTCCCTTGACGATATTTTCCGCCAGGCACAAACAGCCTTCAACCGTTGGTCCAAACTTCCTGCCGAGGAGCGCACCACAAAGACATTGCTTGAAATGTTGAGCTTCGATTTCTTTGAAGTCCTTGACAGCGTTACCATTGCCCGCTCCCGCAAACATATCGAGCAATACTACGATACCACCGACATCGGCAAGTTCCCAGAGCGATTGAAACCGATCTCACGTGCTCCAAAACTCACTGACCTGCCTACGGCTGTCAGCTTTAATGATATTTTTGTCAGTGTGACTGAGCTTAACCTCGCTATATATACTCCATCGGATTTCATTTTGCCGAGCAAGCTGGAGAAATATATGGAAGAGCGCGAAGACGGTCGTTTTATAGGACTCTCCCGCAGCGGTCGTGAACGAGGCATCAGGCAGCTTATGAGCATCAACCTGCTCAAACGCCTTGAAAGCTCTGTCAACTCGTTCCGACTAACCCTTGAACGAATCAGAAAATATATCGAAGCCACGATAAAAGCCATCGACGAACTTGCTTCTAAACATGAGAATTCAATGGTCTGCGATTACGATTTCTCTTATGGTCTTGACTTCGACGAAAGAGAGGATACGGTCTTTATCGGAAACAAGAAGACGAAGATCGCGCTTGAGGATATGGACTATGTTCAGTGGCGCGGCTATCTCGCCAAAGACCTCGACAATCTGAACACGCTGCTGTTCATGCTTGCCGACATTACCCCTGAACATGACAGCAAACTTCAAATGCTCATTGAGGAGATTCGCAACAAGTTTGCCAATCCAATAAACGGCGAAAACAAAAAGATTATAGTATTCACCGCTTTCTCCGACACTGCTCAGTATCTCTACGAGAACATCGCGCCTGTGGTAAAAGCACTTGGCTCCCACATTGGTATTGTAAGTGGCGACAATGTAGGGACATCGCTTCGCGATGTTAAAACGGGTCAACATGCCAAAGGCATGTCCCTACAGGATTTTGCCCGTATCCTGACGCTTTTCTCTCCCATTTCAAAAGAAAAAGCTTCACTATATCCTAACATCAACGAGGAAATAGATGTGCTTATCGCCACCGATTGCATCTCGGAGGGCCAGAACCTACAAGACTGTGATTTCCTCATCAACTATGACATTCACTGGAATCCCGTGCGCATCATTCAGCGTTTCGGTCGTATTGATCGTATCGGCTCGCGCAACGCGGTTATTCAGTTGGTCAATTATTGGCCAGACATGGACCTTGACGATTATATCAATCTCAAAGGTCGAGTCGAGGCCCGCATGAAAGTGTCCGTCCTCACCGCCACCGGCGACGACAACCCGCTTTCTGCCGAAGAACAGGGCGACCTCAAATATCGCCGTGATCAGTTGGAACGACTCAAAGAGGAAGTCGTCGATATTGAGGAAATGAATACCGGCGTTTCCATCATGGACTTAGGCCTTAACGAGTTCCGCCTCGACCTCTTGGATTATATGAAGCAAGGTCACGACATCGAACATACCCCGATGGGGCTTCATGCTCTTGCCAATTCCGACAAAGACGCTCCTCCCGGTGTGATTTTCGTTCTCAAAAATCGTAACAACGAAATCAACATCGACCGCAAGAACAGGCTCCACCCGTTCTATATGGTCTATATCTCGAAGGACTCCGAGGTGATTGTAGATCACCTTGATCCGAAAGACCTTCTCGACCGTATGCGCCACCTTTGCCGTGGTAAGTCCGAGCCGATTCTCGAGCTATGTCGAAAGTTCAACGCCGAAACCCGCGACGGTCAGTGTATGGGTACCTACTCCCGCCTCCTCGGCGATGCAATCTCGTCACTTATCAAGACAAAAGAATCAACCGACCTCTTTTCCTTCCTCGACGGCGACAGCGGTTCGCTTTTCGTGGGCGAAGTCCGCGGTCTCGATGATTTTGAGTTAATCTGCTTTCTAATAATAAGATAATATATGGCAAACTTACAAGATTTAATAGCGCAAAACAGTTCTAATGAAGACTATTTAATCGGAGATGTTCTTTTGGAACTTCTCCCAATTGACTTTATAAAACCATCAGAACTTGGAGGGACAAGTGTGAGAATTTGTTACGAAGATAGCAAACAACTTGAAAATGAGTTTATAAGTGCCTTTAAGCAGATAGAGGAGCTTATAACTAATGGAACAATTCATTTCTCAAAAACTTATAATAAAGATATTATAGGTTCATTCGGATTAATGCGCCTAAGAACATCCCCAAGTCACTCGGATAGACTAATTTCCATTCCCACAAGTTTGGATGTATGGGAAGTAATATGTAGTCATTATTCAAGTCTATAATGTTAGGACTGCCGCAATCAACTGAAGTCAAGCGACCGCTACCGAAAGTGCAGCTTTATAAGCGGTTCGACTGGAAACCATCGCAACGTGAAAGTTTCGATGGTGAAGTGTCGCGTCTTGACTTTGTCAACTGGATTGCACCGCGCACTCTCCCTGCTATCGCCGAGGGTGTCGAAGTTAAGGAAATATTCGTTATCGAAGTCTCTCTCAAAAATCGAGACTACGACCCGAAGAACATAGTCCTGCTCGCTAAGAGTATTCCCCAGCGTGTAATTTACCTCCTCCATTTCGAGGACGAAGTTATGTTTGCCGTATATCACTCCAAGCTATTTACCTCATCATGGCAGCCCGTCGACAATGTAACTGTACCCCTTGAAGGGTTATCCCTCGATGCGGTTTGGCAAAATATTGTCGCTTATGTCGGCTCGTTTGAAGTTGCCGCAGGCAACTCACTCGCCGAACAAATCCACGTTGACGATGAACGTGCTCGGCTCATTCGTCAGATTGAGTCGTTGGAGTGTCAAATGCGATCCACCTCTCAACATCGCCGACAACGCGAGCTTTATTCTGAAATAAAGAAATTAAAACATACTCTCAATGGATAAACTGAAAATGCAAAGCCGTGATGTTGTGGGCGGGAACGTGGAAAATATAGCCGCGTTGTTTCCACACTGCGTCACTGAGCGACTAAATAAAGATGGTAAGCCAGAGCTGGCCATCGACTTTGACAAGCTCCGTGCGGAACTGTCGAACGATGCGCTCGAAGACGGCGAGGAACGCTATCAGTTCACTTGGCCCGACAAGCGGGCAGCGTCCCGACTCGCCAACGAGCCGGTCAACCTTACTCTGCGCCCTTGCCGCGAGGAATCTGTGGACTTTGACACAACCGAAAATCTCTATATTGAGGGCGACAATCTCGATGTCCTCAAAGTCCTTCGTGAAACTTATCTCGGTAGGGTAAAAATGATTTATATTGACCCCCCATATAACACCGGCAATGACTTCGTCTATAACGACGATTTCGCTCAGGGACGCGAGGACTTCGAGCAAACCAGTGGTCTGTTTGATGCCGAGGGTAATCAAACTATCGACCCCATGCAGCGCAACACTGAAGCCAACGGTCGCTTTCACACCGATTGGCTCAATATGATATATCCTCGCCTTAAAGTCGCTCGCGATTTTCTTGCCGAGGACGGCGTTATCTTTATCTCGATAGATGATAACGAAAAAGAAAATCTCTCCAAAATATGCGATGAAATTTTCGGGGAAGACAATTTTATCGCATCTTTCCCTTGGCGCAAACGCACAGCAAAGACTGATGTCCCCTTTGGAATATCACAGGATCATGAATGGATTATAGCGTATGCCAGAT
>CAPFSK010000021.1 GCA_948614045.1 uncultured Candidatus Saccharibacteria bacterium
ACCCGTACCAGCCGTAGCAGTATTATACTGATAGTAGTTGCCTATGAGATAATGCGCATCGTACGTCTTCGCAGCTGCATCATAAGCCGTAATGTTACCACTTGCATCCGTCGTCGCCTGGAAAGTCGGCTTCCAATCCGCTCCACTCACATCGATAAACCGAGTACACTTGCTAATACTCTCACCCGCATTCACCGTACAGCTCGTACCATCACTTGGGTTAGACAGGACATATTTACCGAGGTTCCAGCTTCGCGTATCAGTCTGCGGACCACCGCCAGTTACTGCAGCTGGCACCGTAGTTTCCGTAGTCTTCGGCAAATTATTCGTACCATCGCCAGTCCCCTTCCAAGTAAAGGTTCCATTACCGCTAGCATTACTTGCTAACACACCGTTCGCACTATTAATATTAAGGGCCAAGTTCTGCGTCATCCAGCAGTTACCATCTTTCATCTTGGTCACCCAATAACTATTACCGTCACGATCATCAATCAATTGTTTCTGAGCATGCTCTGGCGTCGTCTTACAAATATCAGCCGTCATTTCCTGCATGCTTGTAAGCTGGGTCAAGCTCGTCACTGTCTCTGGATTAGCAATCACACTAATCACAACATTGTTCGTATACTCGCCAGTCGGCAAATCCGTACCAATCTTCGCGCCGAAAGCAAGAGTATAGTTATCAGACGCACCACCAGCACTCGACGTATCCGTCGTAATCACCGCTGTAGCCGCACTCGTCGGAACTGCTTTATATGATGCTGTGCTTGCACTGATCCCTTTACCTAGAGCATAACCCCAAGTATTCTTTGCGAAACCACTCGGCGTCTGAGTGCCACTCACCGCACCAACCGTGTTTCCAGCCGCATTCTTCAAGGTCGATTCGCCATTCTCAGTCTTCATAAATACTGAATACCCGTCCGAGCTATTCGTATTCACTGAGAGCTGCGCCGTACCCGCACCAAAAGTCCCTGCCGTCGACGGAGTAATATCAAACTCCACCGAATTCTGCAACGACACAGAAACCACAGACTGGATATACATCCGCGCCTCTGTTGACTGCGCCACAGTCGTCGGACTTCCATCATCTGTTACTAATGCACTCGCCCCATTGCTGCTAATCGGACAGAGCATCGCTACGGTGAGAAGACCCAACACACCGCAACATCCTACCAGCCCGAGGTAGCCGCGTTTGATAGTTTTGTTTAATTTCATTTTCTTCGTCCTTTTTGTGAACTTATTTTATAAACGTGACCTTATATACTTCCCATTATGTCAAAGCGTGAGCGCAATGTCAATACTTTTTATGTTAAATTTCTGAGCCGCGACTAAGCCCTCGGACAGGCCGAGGGCTTTCTAAACACAAAAAAGAGGGCTTGGCCTAGCAGTAACACAGCTAGGTCGCCCTCAATACCTATAGTATAAGGCAACTACTTCTTAAAATCAAGCAAAACTTGTTCCTTTGTAATTATCATTAATCTTTTTATTCGCCGAGAAGACATGAAACATTTTTGTAAATGCCCAATCGCAATGTCTTCTCTTCCCTTAGCTCTGCGCAAATCAATAACAATATTCTGAGACTGTCTTAAGGCTTTATCAAATGCGCGCTCCACAACCATTTTAGCGGCTTGCTCCGGGCTCTTCATCTCCCACTCTAAGCCATCCATAGCAAAATCTGGTCGTCGCGCGTGGACAGTATTTGACGGTGGAATCAGCTCAACATTTCGCCCCTGCCTCAAGAAAAACAACACCGTATCGTATTCGTGTAATAGCAGAACAACACCATTCGTCGCCAACTCCCCGATCTTCCTATTATTCATCTCCTCACTCTATCGCACCCCTGTAAAAAAGTACACCCTCCACCCAAACTGTACACATTTTTTACTCAACCCTAGGGGTGTATTTTATCCATACTTTATGCTAGAGTAGCACAATGAAATTATCCAAAACCGGCAAAGTTGTTCCGAATGGTGTTAAACCCACACCCCATGAATGGGATACATTTTTGTTCTTTACCAACCTAGGCAAAAATGTAGAACTAATCATGCCATCCAATACGCCATATAATAAAAACGCCGACTGTATTATAGATAGCGTAATCTGGGAAGCTAAAAGCCCCACTACTACCAACCATCGATCAATCGAACGACTCTTCTATAGCGCCAGCAATCAATCCGATAGTATCATCATAGATCTGCGTCGTGCAAAAGGCAAGGAAGACGCCGTCACCACTCTCGAAAAATGCTTCAAAAATACCCGCAAAGTACGCAACATGCATATCATTACTCGTAACGGAACGCTTAGGACCTACAAAAAATAGCCTTGCATCACACAGCCAAACATGCTACAATGAGACCATTGAGGGCGACCTACTGTTGTAAACAGTAGGCCAAGCCCTCTTTTTAGTCGCCCCTACACAAAACCACACCCCCTACTCCCCCAACTTCTTCTGCCTTTTCTCCCTTGTAAAGAATTCTAACTTATCTCCGACCTCAAGCAAAATCTTCTTCTCGGTCTTCATCATGAGCCCCCCAACCTCATTTTCAATCAATTCCTTCGCATCAATCTTTTCTTTTTGTACACTCTCAACTTCCGCCTCGCCCAGTATTTCCTTCTTCCGCATCACACGTGCCATTACTCCCGGCACCAGCTTTCCGCTCGTCACCTTACCCCCGGCAATCAGCTCCGTCTTCGCCACTCGGAACACCCCCATCACATCCATCGTCCCAACCTCCGTCTCGACAACTTCTTCACCCAACAACTTCTCCATACTACTCCGCGCGTCATCCAACAGCTCATAAATCACCCGGAAATTCCGCACCTCAACCCCGTCTCGGGCTGCCAATTTCGCAATGTTCGTCGGCACGTTCACATTAAAGCCATAAACCACAGTATTATCACCCGCTGCCATATATACATCATTTTCCGTCACATCTCCCACACCCGTCGCAACAATATTCAGCGTCACTTCTCCCTTCGTATCGATCAGTTTCAGGCTATCCACTACACTCGTCACGCTTCCAAGCACGTCCCCCTTGACAATCACATTAAACACTTTTGAGTTATCCTCGACATTCATCATCCGCAGCAAATCCATGCTCGTCACGTTCGCGCTTGCCGCATCATCCGCCGCGCCCTGCGCATTCAACAACGCCGCCTTGCGCGCACTCTTTTCATCCTTATATTCCAAGAATCGGTCACCGAAATTCGGCAAATCCTTAAACCCGGTCACTGTCACTGGCGTACTTGGTCCAGCCTTACCCTTCGGCTTTCCTCGAAAATCTGTCATCGTCCGTATCTTTCCATACACACCCCCCGCCACGACAAACTCTCCGACCCGTAGTTCCCCGCCCGTCACCAGCAAATTCACCACACTTCCCTTGCCAGTCTCCATGTGACTCTCAATCACCAAACCTTCCGCCGGGATCTCAACATCCGCCTTCAGTTCCTCAACGTCCGCCACCAACAAAAGATTCTCCAGCAACTTCTCCAACCCCTCACCAGTCTTTGCACTCACCGGAATCATAATAATATCACCGCCCCACTCTTCCGGCATCAAACCATGCTCCGCGAGACCCGCCTTCGTCCTCTCGACATCTGCCCCCTCGCGATCAATCTTATTAATCGCTACGATAATTTTCGCATTCGCCCCCTGTGCGAACTTAATCGCCTCCACCGTCTGCGGCTTTACTCCGTCGTCCGCCGCTACCACAATCACCACGATATCCGTGAGCATCGCCCCATGCTGCCGAATCGCCGCAAAAGCCTCATGCCCCGGAGTATCTAGGAAAGTAATCTTCCGTCCATCATGTTCCAGCTGATACGCCGAAATATGTTGCGTAATCCCCCCAGCTTCCGTCTCCACCGTCTTTTTCTTCAACAAATTATCTAGTAGCGTCGTCTTACCATGGTCGACATGCCCCATCACTGCCACCACTGGTGGTCGTGACACCGCATTTTTGCTCAACTCTCGCTGCCCCGTCTCCGACAACTTCGACGCTGTATTCTTCCGCTCCAGTTTAACATCTGTCATACCGAGCTCTTGGATCATAATTTCCGCCGTCTCAAAATCCAACCGCTGATTAATTGTCGCCACGATACCATTCTTAAACAGCTCACCAATCAACGTCGTCACCGCGAGACCCAAAGCCTGCGCCAACTCATCCACCGTGATCGAACCGGCAATCCGAATCACTTTCTCCGCAGAATCCGTCGCCCCATCAGTCTTTCCCATAATCCTCAAAGCTCCTTTCCGCGTATTACTTTTACCCTAGAAACAATCACCACCCCCAATTTCACATTCAGAGTTTGGTAAATTTTGTAGCTAGAATGGCGATATTTTGCATTCAATCATCACCCGCTCGTCTAGAAACGCACCTCGTTTGACTTCATGCAAGATAGCCCATTATAGTACAAAATCTGGCTCCCCGGACTGGACTCGAACCAGTAACCTCGAAGTTAACAGCTTCTTGCTCCACCATTGAGCTACCGGGGATTATACAATCGAGTTATCACTCTTACAGACCATTATACCATACTTCTTTAAAAAGCAAACCTTTTTCTCGATTTTACCCTAGAAACTCCAACAAGACGCATCGCAAGCCTGGGGGGGGGGGGGGGGGGGGGGGGGGGGGGGGGGGGGGGGGGGGGGGGGGGGGG
>CAPFSK010000022.1 GCA_948614045.1 uncultured Candidatus Saccharibacteria bacterium
GCTTTTTTTTAACCATGCGTCCAATGACGGTGTGGCCTGTATGAGTTGCTCGACGTAAAATAGACGAATGGACGCAAAGAACGGAGGTTCAGGCAGCACGGCAACAAATACTACCTCGCAGAGTGTGGAGATTTTTGACGGGATGAATGAACCTCCGTTGGCCATTCGTTCCCACAGGCGAGCAACTTATACTACTGCCCATCCGTCAATCTGATGCCTTGATTGAAATGGCAACCCCGATAAATACAGACAGCGAAAAATCGACATTGCAGTGCATGGCGACGCATCAGTCGCCAATCCCCATGAAAACTTATGATGAAATAAAAAACTGAAAACTAAAAGGGAAAGAACGTCATCCCCGGAATTGGCGAGTCTCTGACGATGCAGGGCAACGGAGTCGTCAGTGTCTCGCCACGTGGGATGCTACTGCAAGCGGTGAATGGTGTGGAGGTCGGAAAAGTCCTTGTAAGCGCAGGCGATAAGAACACGGATGAGCGGCAATAAGTCTCAATGGTGAAAGCAGCGTCCCCGATGCTCACCTATGAGGCGTTGCCGCTTATCGGTGTTCCGCCGGAGCAATAGGCGCGATGCGGTCGTAGGGTTTAAGGCAACGCCCTATACCTTTCGACGGCATTACGCCGCTAATACGGAAGACCTCCACACCTTTCACCGATTTCTTAATGGTAAAACATATATCATACTGAAAGAAAGTGATATATAGATTTGTTTGTCCATTTGTTTGACCAATAATTGACCGTCGAAAGGGAATGTTTGACCAATGTTTTGCCGAATTTGAGGATGTGAAGTGATCAAGAATTGGCAATTTTTGCGAGAATAAACTTACCTGACAAGTTTATGTAAACAATACAAATTGCAGAATTACTGTATTTTACAATAATAAACTTGTCACAAAAGGAGGAAATCCTCGTTACGAAGATGAATATCTCCGACATTATTGACCAACTATGTTTGTTTGACCAATGTTTTGCCAAAATACCAGTTTTTTGTTTGACCAAGTGACAGGTATTGACATAGATAGACAAATATGTTTGGCTAACGGTCATCAAAAATTACTTAACCTATTGATTATATGGATATAAATTACGCTTCAACGAGGAGGAATATTGAACAGTCGCACAAGAGATAAAACTCTATAAATCAATGGACAAACAAGACTGAATTTGTTTGTCCATTGATTTTTATATTCGATTTTGCGCCGGAAGACATAGAAATTTGTTTGTCCATTGTTCAACCGTCAATTTTGGTCTTAAGTCATGGGCAGGAGGAAAATCCGGAGGATAATGTTCTACCGGCACAATCGGTCTGAGAGAATTTGTTTGTCCAAATTACAGCACGCAAAACCATCCTCCGGAATATCCGTCTTCCATGGGAAAGATCGGGATTCCGGAGGATAGTCTGAGTTGATGATTTGTCGACTTTAGCTGATGTTGACGATATAGGAGTCCTGATGCACTTCTTCCATCGATTTGCAGTCAATCTTCACGACATCCCACACCCTTTGGTCGCAGGGAACGTTGTAGAGGATTCCCCCGTCTTCGTAGTCGTGCGTATCTTGATTGCCTATCTTGTAGATAGTAACTTCGGCCTTCTCCTTTTTGAAACGGAAAACGGGTCGCGGGCAATTCTCGGAATGGATGCCATAAAAATTACCATCTTTGACATAGTAGAAGATTACATTAAAATGACATTCCTCCACATAAACCTCAAAGATTTTTTTATCGGTCAGCAATCATTCATAAAGAAGAAAGTGCAACTGAGACCTTTTCCGTCTTCGTTTCTGCGCTTTTTAGAGCCGCTTCGAGATAGACAAGGGAGATGTGCTGAAAAGGCACATCTCCCTGAAAGTCGTGTAAGAATGGATCAAATGCAACTCGGAAGGTGGCGCCACCGCCGGGGGTGGGCTCATTCCTGTTCCGGGAATGCAGGTCGGTCGATCGGCTTTAGATCTCTTCGAAGTGCGAGCGGTCAACGCCGCAGATCGGACAAACGTAGTCGGCCGGCAGATCGCCGTCGGTTTCCACAATGTAACCGCAAACGTCGCATCTGAACCGGCGTGACTTCTTCGGAGCTTCGGCTTCGGGCTTGGGCTCGGGTTCGGCGCGGAAGGTGGGTGCGTTTTTGGAAGCTTTCCCCTTAATCACGCGATGATAATAGGCGTAAGTCATGGGCGTGCCCTCGCCGGGATAGGAGGTCACGAGCTTGCCGATGACAATCACGTGGGTGCCGCAGTCGACGAAGTTGATGGCGTCCAGGATGAGGCGTCCGCAGAATTTCCCTTTCACGGCCGGAGCGCCATCGAGGTCTTCACATCCGAAATCGGCATATTTGTCGGCGTCGCGCGACGACCGGAAGCCGAACGAGCTGATTACAAACGGATCGGTATCCTCAGCGATGATCGACAGGCTGAAGCGCGGATTGCGCTTGATGCAGTCGAGCGTGAAATTCTTTTTGTTGAGGCAGATAGCCAGGGTGGGATTCTCGCTCGTCACCTGGAAGCAGGTGTTGATGACACACCCTGCGGGCTTGCCGTCGGAATAGCATCCAACCACATAGAGCCCGTAGGTGATGTCATAGAGTGCGTTGCTGCTCATCTTCTTTTTCTTTCGAAATTAGTAGTTCTGGGCTTTGATTTCGAAGAAGCTTTCGGGATGGGCGCAAACCGGGCAAACCTTCGGCGCTTTCTTGCCTACGACGATGTGACCGCAGTTGCGGCATACCCAGATGGTGTCGCCCTCGCGCGAGAATACGATTCCCTCCTCGATGTTCTTGAGCAGGCGCAGATAGCGCTCCTCGTGGTGGCGCTCGATGGCACCAACGGCGCGGAATTTGAAGGCGATTTCGGGGAATCCCTCTTCTTCGGCTTCTTTTGCCATGCGATCATACATGTTGGTCCACTCGTAGTTTTCGCCCTCGGCGGCATCGCGGAGGTTGGTCATGGTGTCGGCAATCTCGCCGCCGTGCAGAAGCTTGAACCACAGTTTGGCATGCTCTTTCTCGTTGTGGGCAGTCTCTTCGAAGAGGGCTGCAATCTGCTCGTAGCCGTCTTTCTTGGCCTTCGATGCATAATAGCTGTATTTGTTGCGAGCCTGCGATTCGCCTGCAAACGCTTCCTGAAGGTTGCGTTCAGTCTTTGTTCCTTTTAAATCTTTCATGTTTTTTTGAGGTATTTTTTTATGTTATTATTTGGTTGTCGATTGGTTGTCAATCAGTTTTATGCAATCCGGACACAGCCCGCGGAAGGTCACATCCACCGAATCGATGTCAAATCGGGGCGACATCCACTCGGCCAGGTTGCCGGGCATGGGCATGTCGTAGATTCGCGAGCATCGCCGGCAAATGAAATGGCTGTGAGCAGGCTGCTGGGCCATGTCGTAACGTGAACATCCCGATTCAATCTCCAATTCGCGCAGCAATCCTTTCTCTGTCAGCGTTTTCAGGGAATTGTAGACCGTTGTGCGCGATAGCGACAGAAAGAGCTTCGAGAGATTCGAATAGATATCCTCTGCCGACGGATGGCGGTGGCTGTTGGCCACAATACCGAGCACCCCAATCCGCTGAGCCGAAGGACGTATCCCCTTCGCCTGAAGCATTTCGGTGAGTTTCGCTATCGAATATTCTGTGGTCATCTTCGCCTCATTTTGTAATGATTACAAAAATAGCAACAATTACAATCCCCGCCAAATTTATTTCAAAAAATCTTCTAAAAATTTTTATACTGTCCGCCAAACCGTAAAGTAGAGAGTCCGACTTCATGAAAGGCAGAAGTTGGACTCTCTACTTTACGGTTTGGCGGACAGTAATAATAACAAATCTCTTATGACCCTTCTATCAAGGACAAGTATCTGAAAAAACTACTGGACAACGGATATTTAGGATATTCATGAGAAGGAGATAAATATTGGTACACTCAGGAGGATGTAAACCTCTTTCTACGGAGATTCCATTATGAGCCTTATGCCTCATCCGGTTTTCTTCCAATGTGATTAACTTCCAATCGGTACAATTTGTGTGCCGATTGGAAGTTATTGTTCATATATAGCCTCTGATTTCAAAAATTATAGGTAATTTTGCGTATGGGACCAACACAAGAAAACAAATTATCAAGCCAAAATACATCAGACAAGAAACCGGTCACATACTGTGACCAGTTGCCAATGCCAATAGAAAACCGTATCCTTACTCTGAGAGGCAAGCAAGTGATGATAGACCGGGATTTGGCAGAGTTGTATGGAGTTGAGACCAAACGACTTAACGAACAGGTGAAAAGGAATGTCGAGCGTTTTCCAGAACATTTCAGATTTCAGCTCTCAAATCAGGAGAAAGATGAACTGGTCGCAAATTGCGACCGGTTCA
>CAPFSK010000023.1 GCA_948614045.1 uncultured Candidatus Saccharibacteria bacterium
GTCAAATTTCAATGATTTCACTGACCTATACATCAAGAATGTCGCAAAGAAACTCAACCTCAGACCGCGGAAAAAACTCGGTTTTTCAAATCCGAAGACCGAGTTCTTCAAACAAATCGCTAATTTTGCACTTGCCAGTTGAACCTGCGTACAGGCGTCCCTCCTATATCCGCAATATATTGTTGAAGTTCTTTACGATAACAAAAAGAAAAGGCTCCTGTAAAGCATACTAATTTTGCATAAAAATAATTATCAGGATCTTGTTTTTGTGAATCACCTATAATATCTGTTGCCTTAATGTTAGTTCTATTGTTTTTCGCTGATTTAATTGCGTGTTGGTTACAATAAGAATCATGCGATATATGACCTATCTTAATGGCAAATTCTGTTTCAATATCATTAAGGGTAATAATATTTTTTCGCTTAAGACACTCCAATAAAATTTCAGCGCAAGCCACGGCGTCATCACACGCGCGATGATGATTGTTCATCTTTTTGTCAAACATGCCTCTATATACTGAATCTAGAGAGTAGCAACTCAAGCCAGGCAATGTTTTCTTTGATAAACGTATCGTACACATAATATCGAATGTAGGATATTCCATATCATAATGTTCTAGAGCGTCTCTAATAGCGCCCATGTCAAAAGCTGCATTATGGCATACGACAATTTTGTTTTGAACGTATGGATATATTTCTTTCCAGACTTCCGGAAAAAATGGTTTGTCCTTGGTATCGTCAGGCCTTATTCCATGCAGAAAAGAATTAAACGCTTCATATTTATTATTAGGGGGCTGGATCAACCACGACCTACGTTCAGTAATATTACCGTTATTAATAATAGCAATTCCAATTTCACATATTGAAATACGTTCATAAGTAGCGGTTTCAACATCAAGTGCTACAAATAAACAGCTCATTGTTCTAATTTTAAAGCAACATTAAATTTTTCCCCTTCTCGCAGTTGAGCGAAATTGTCCTCACACGCCAAATATGGAGTAGAATTATTATCAATATCAAAATAGAAATATTGTTCTTCACAATTTTCAACTTTATATGAAAATGATAAGGGAAATTCTTTTGGTGTGCCTCTTTTTTTCCCTTTAAGGGTGGTCCATGAATTGAGACTAATAGCCTCAATGATCTTGGTTGAGTTCAAGGGAATTCTTAGACCACCAACAATCGGAATGCAATGGAGGAAATTATCAATCTTGTTATCAATTGAAGAAATAATATTCCCTTTCTCTATAATATTAGTTCGTATCGTAATTCCTATGTAGACAGTATCTGGTGAAAAAAGACTATTGTTTTGAGGTATAAACAAAGAGGCATGGTGACAGTATATTTCTCCATACGCTTTAGCCCAAGTCAGTTCAAGTATTACAAAATTATTCATGGTATCTATTATGGATTAAACACACACAAGAACATTTATAAACCGATGTAACGCAAATATAAATTGTTGCAACGCAAAATTACGCATTTTTTTTTGGTAATCGGACGAAAAATACAATATTGCAATAGTAAAAACGCGTTTTTTAATGTGAAATTTTGCTTGTCTCAGGGCTATATATTTATATGTCAGGGCGTTATATTTGATTGAAAACCAAATTACAAAAAACGACACATTCCGAAGTGCGGGCCGCTCTGAAGTGGAAAAGTAATTACCGCCTCTTACCAATAGTGAAATGTGAGAATTTGGATTTGTTACGGCGTTACCCGGTGACACAGAGAGCGCAAAACAATGCCCGGCGGCATGGTCGGCCGTCGGGCGGTAATATAATCGGTAAGGGAGCCGGTAAGTGTGTCAGTCTCCGAATCGGCCGGCCATCCACTGTTCGGCAAGTTCGGCCGCTCCTGAAGCAGCGGATGGTGCAGCTTTGGCGGCGTTCAGCCACTCGCGGCGCATCATCAGGTACTTGAAAGCGTCCGAGAAGTTGGTCGACAGGCGGGGGAGTTTCTTCGCCTCCAGTTTCTCGGTTTTCTTGACTTTCGCCACCACCTTTTGCTGGCCCCGGTGCTTGACTTCGGCCTTTGCGCCTTCGATACTGCACACCATTTCCGGGCAGTTCAGAACATCGACAAGCAACAGGGGAAGGCGTTCGTTCTCGCCTCGCATGAGTTCGTGCATAAAATCATATTCGGCGTTTTGCTTAATCGTGGCTTGCTTGCGCGATTTCAGTACGACAGTCCAGCCGGTACGTCGGCCGGCCGCATCCTTTTCGATAGCCTCCTTAATCTTTCCGGCATAGTCCTCACCTTGTTTTTGGAAGTTATTGCCGGAACGGTCGTAATAGAGGTTTAAGGTCTTGAACGTGTGGGAGCTGAAAAAGTCAAGGAATTGGTCGGCAAGCTCGCGGAACCAGCCCGGCGGTATCTCGTAGAAGTTTTTATGTACCCGGTAACGGCGGCCGTCAGGTTGTCCGATAACCAGTGAAAGCATATTGCCGAAGTCCATACCTCCGTCAAGCGGTCGGGAGGGGTCGAGGTAACGGAGTTGCGAACAGTTGAACGCGGCTTCTCCTGAAATCGTTCCGTCGGTGTACTTGTGTGTATCGCCGAAAAGCACGTAAAATCTTGCGTCCTTCCTCACGCCCGGACGCATACCCATAACGGATTTAAGAAACTCGTGGAGTTCGAGTGCGCCGTTATAGAGACGTTTCGCATAGTCAACGGTAAGAATGTCGATATTAACGAAACTTGATATATTCATAAAGAATGTTTGCCCTTTGCGCAGCTTCAGCAGCCCTTCGGTATAGTAGTCGATACGCTTTTCAAGCCGGGCGATTTTCTTAACGTCCGGCACGGTCTCGCGGTTGGCACGTGCGAGCTTCAGTTGCAGACGGTTCAACTCTCCGGCAGCCTGTACGATCCTGACAATGCGTTCCGGCTTCATTTCAGAAGCGTAACGGAAAAACCAGTCATATTCCCCTTCGGTAACGTCCGGCATATCGGTTGTAATCGTAACACCTCCGTAAAGGTGGCAGCGTCCATAAGTGATTGCGTCGCCTCGGAGAATAGGCATAACGCGGGCGGCCTTTGAATCGGAGGCGTATTTGGCTTCATCGAAAATCAGGTGAGCCACGGATTTACCGGCAAGCAAAGAAGGATTGTCAAGAGAGCCGAGAAAAATTACAGAACCATTCCAGAATGAAAAAACGTGCTTGTAATCATCGACAATGACAGAGCAACGGCGTTGCCACTCCAGTGGTGGACGCTTGTATTTGACATAGTGAACACCTTCTATAAGGCCATCAATTTTCCATCCATTCTGAACCGCCGGCATTATGTTATTTACAAGGTTTGAATAAGTGTCGGCCACAATGGCAATAGGCGCACCCGGCATAAGCCGGACGCACTTAACGGAACGCCGGGCGATAATGACGGTACTTTTAGCCACGCCACGGCCGCCAATGGCTATAAAGTTGGTGGTATTTATCCAATCACAGAAAACAAGCGCGTCAGAGCCATATTTTACAGGTACTTCGGGGATTTTATTCGCTTTCATCGCCAAACTCCTTTTCGTCGTCAATCATTCGTTGAATAAGATTGCGTTTCATAATTCCCGCATCCTCCTTCACGCGGCGGCGGCTAATCTCCGGGATTTCAGGTATCGAATCAATGAATGCCTCCAGTTCCTTGCGGTCGGCCTTCGGTGCGCCCATGCTTTCGGGGTCGTGTGTGTAGAGTACGACGGGGGAAGCGTCGAGAAGTTCCTGAGGAATCTCCGGGGTGGCTTCATCGTAGCAGCCCCGGAGTTTCGCCGCCTCGTGCAACATACTTTTAGCCTCCTTCAGTTTTCCCATAGCGGCGGCAAGGTCGGCCCATTTCTCGTATCGCTCGGCGTATAGGTTGGCCCATGCGCGGGGTCGCACGTTTTCCTCGGAATAAAAGAAGTTGAGCGCGTCAGCGTATATCTGGCGGGCCATCCAGTCTGAAAGTCCGTAAGCGTCGGATTTCAGCAGCTTGATTATTCCGG
>CAPFSK010000024.1 GCA_948614045.1 uncultured Candidatus Saccharibacteria bacterium
CTTGGTGTTTTATAATCCTTAATTAACCTATTCATAGTTTACTCTAGTCTAGTTTCTGGAATATAAAGGCGTTAAGTCCGAGGATACTTTTTAATTTTTAGTAAAAGTCAGCACGGTCACGTCCGTGGAACTTTTACGTCCTGAAAGGAAAAATTAAAAAGTATCCCCGGCACGAAATGCCCCATTCCGGAAACTAGGCTGGGGTGAGCTAGAGAATGGCTAGATAGTGAATTATGAGCACCAAGCCCTACAACTCTCCCCAATTCCCTCCACACGTCACTTCCACCGCCAACTTCACAGCCAATTCTGGTGCCACCCCCTCCATCTCACGCTTCAATACCTCTCCAACTTCTCCCTCCATACCCTTATCACATTCCACAATCAACGAATCATGCACCTGCATTACCATCTTCGCACCCGGGAAACCCTCCGATAACACCTTATCAACCTGAATCATCGCCTTTTTCATCAAATCCGCCTCCGTTCCCTGAATCGGCATATTTTGCGCCGCCCGCTCTGCCCCCGTCCGCACTACAAAATTACTCGACAAAACATCTGGCGTTGGCCGCCTCCGACCAAATAGCGTTTCAACATACCCTTCTTTCCGTGCTTTTTCCAGTACCCTCTCCAGATACACCTTAATCGGTTTCCGAATCTCGAAATAATTCTCGATAAACTCCTTCGCTTCTGCGAATGACATATCCGCTGCTTGTGACAGTCCTCGGATACTCATACCATACAGAATCCCAAAATTAATCACCTTCGCCGCCCGACGTTGCTCCTTCGTCACATCTTCCATCTCCACCCCAAACGCCTCCGCCGCCGTCTTCGTATGGATATCTACATCTTTATTAAAATCATCAATCAACCCTTTATCCCCCGCAAGCGCCGCCGCAAGCCGAAGCTCAAATTGCGAATAATCCGCGCTTACCAACACCTTCCCCTTCGGAGCGACAAATCCCATCCGAATCCGCTTCCCCACCTCTGTTCGTACTGGAATGTTCTGCAGGTTCGGATTCGTTGATGACAATCTCCCTGTCGCCGTCACATTCTGATTAAACGTTGTGTGAATCCTCCCCTCTCGGTCCGCCAACTCTGGCAACGGCGCAATATACGTCGATAATAGCTTCGCCGCCTCACGATACCGCTTTACCGCTCCAATAATCCCATGCTCCCCCTCCAACTTATCCAGCTCTTTCACCCCTGTCGAATACCCTCGCGCCGTCTTTTTAATCCCTTTTGTCGGCAGCGCCAATCGCACAAACAGCACCTCCGCCAGCTGCGCCGGAGAATTAATATTAAACTGTTCTCCCGCATAATCCCAAACTTCGCGCTCCAGCTTTCCAACTTCTTTTTCAAACTCATTCTTCAGCCGCGTAAAATACTCCCGATCAATCAACATCCCGTAGTTTTCCATCTTGTACAATACTGGTATCAGAGGTAAGTCAAACTGAACAAAAATATTATACAGCGCCGGAAATTTCTCGAACTCCCTCTGTTGCTCCTCATATTCCGCTTTTTCTTCCCCCCGTTCAATCGTCCGCGCCAACGGATCAAGCAAAAATCTTCCCTGGCCTAAATCCCAAAACTTCTTTCCCTCTAATACCGACAGCGCCACCCCTTCATTCTTATGCATTAAGTCCTTCACATTCCAAGAAACTAGCGTCCCATCCGCGAGTTCTTGTACCACTTCTAATGTCTGCTGACTCAAATCTGGCCCCAAAGCCACGATTTTGCCCCTTCTCCGGCTCGTAGACGGCTTTTTCTCGTCTTCCGCCTCCATATAGTCATCCAAGTCTCCCAGCTCTCCTAGAGCCTCCTGCGCGTCTTTCTGAGCCTTTTTTGCCCGCTTCTTCTCCCCCCGCGGCTTTGCAAAAAACTTCCGCGCCAGCGACCGGAACTCCAGCTTGTTCAGAGCCTCCAAAATTCTCTCTTGATTCAACTCCAAATCCGGCAAATCATCCAACTTCACCGGTGCATCCGTCATAATCCGCGCCAGTGCAAGCGACATGTACGCATTATCCTTCCCCGCCTCTAGTTTTCGTCGCGTCGCCGGCAAAGTATCATCCAAGTGCTCATATACCCCATCCAGCGTCCCAAATTCCGCGAGTAACTTCGCCGCCGTTTTCTCTCCTACCCCCGCCACCCCCGGAATATTATCTGACGCGTCACCTTTTAATGCTTTTAGGTCCAAAAACTGCGATTTTTTAATTCCATATTTCTCTTCCACCGCCGGCACATCCATCTCTTCCAGCTTTGAAAATCCCTTCAAAATTCGATACATCCGGGTATTTTCATCTACGATCTGCAACATATCCAGATCCGACGACACGATAATCGTATCCCAATCCCCCTCTTTGTCTGCCTGCAGCGCCAAAGTCCCAATAATATCGTCCGCTTCATAATCATCACACTCCACAAAACTCCACCCCAAAGCCAAGACCAGCTCTTTCAAATACGGTATCTGCACATAAAAATCATCCCCCGGTTTCACCCGCCCCGCCTTATATTCTGCGAAAATTTCCTTCCGCTTTGACGTCGAACTCTTTGAATCCCATGCCACCACCACCTTCGTCGGGTCGAGCTGTCGCACAATCTCCATCGCAATTGCCGCAAACCCATAAATTCCACCCGTCGGCGTACCGTCACTTGTCGAAAGCGCCCCCATCGCATAATATCCTCGATAAAACACTGATTTTCCGTCAATAAGTACCAAACGCTTCATAAATACAGTATAGCACGTTCCATGCTATAATTACCTTATATGAAAGCACAAGACGTTAAAATTCTCGCCGTTGTTGGCATGAGCGGCAGTGGCAAATCCGTAGCCGTCGAATATCTTACTAAACTCGGTTATCCCAAAGTTCACTTCGGTAACATGATTTACCAAGAAATGGCTAAACGCGGCATTGAACGCACTATCGATGGTAAAAGTGAAAAGGCATTTCGCGAGATGATCCGCGAAACCGAGGGCAAAGATTGGGTCGCTCGCCAAGCTATAGCTGAAACCAAAGACCTAATTAAAGCTGGTCAAAAACACATCGTTCTCGATGGACTCTACTCCTGGACCGAATATCGCGCCTTCCAACACGAATTTCCGGGCAGCCTCACTCTCCTCGCCATTGTTATCCCGAAAGCTATGCGTTATGAACGCGTCGCGAAGCGCCCCGACCGCCCATTTGACACTCAAGCCATCCGCGAGCGCGACTACGGCGAAATCGAAAAAATGGAAAAAGGTGGCCCCATCGCCATGGCTGACTATTTCATCCTCAATGATGGTTCCGTCGAAGACCTCCAAGGCCATATCAAAGACATTCTCAAAGCTATCGACTTCTAACCCTGGCGCCACCACCATAGTACAGTTACCATTGGCTTTTGTCCGTAGCGGATGGATTC
>CAPFSK010000025.1 GCA_948614045.1 uncultured Candidatus Saccharibacteria bacterium
ACCTGACAAGGAATTTCGCTACCTTAGGACCGTTATAGTTACGGCCGCCGTTCATCGGGGCTTAGTTTCAGAGCTTCGACTTAAAGTCTAACCCTTCCACGTAACCTTCCGACACCGGGCAGGCGTCAGCCCCTATACTTCGTCTTGATCGACTTAGCAGAGACCTGTGTTTTTGGTAAACAGTCGCATGGGCCTATTCACTGCGACCCTATCACGCTCTGCGAGTAAATCGCTTCACGCTACCAGGGTACCTCTTCTCCCGAAGTTACGAGGTGATTTTGCCGAGTTCCTTAGCGAGAGTTATCTCGCGCACCTTAGTATTCTCTACCAACCTACCTGTGGCGGTTTCCGGTACGGATAACCAATAATCTCAAGTGCGAAGCTTTTCTTGGCAGTGTGGAGTCAACACCTTCCCATCCGTAGATGGTCCTACTCGATGCCTCAGTTTATTACGGCTTTGCGGATTTTCCTACAAAACCTACCTACACATCTTTACAGCCACGTCCAGTCGGCTGCGTGTTTATCCTCCTGCGTCCCTCCGCCTTTCAAATGATTATTAGCCAGTTCAGGAATATCAACCTGATGTCCATCGACTACGCCTTTCGGCCTCGCCTTAGGATCCGACTAACCCCACGCGGACGAGCCTGCCGTGGGAAACCTTAGGTTTTCGGTGCATTGGATTCTCACCAATGTTTTCGCTACTTATGCCGACATTCTCACTACTGCCTCGTCCATTAGTCCTTTCGATCTAACTTCGTCCTACTGCAGTACGCTCCCCTACCCATATAACAAGTTATATGACGCAGTTTCGGTTATATGCTTTAGTCCCGGTGTATTTTCGGCGCGGAGTCGCTTGACTAGTGAGCTATTACGCACTCTTTCAAGGGATGGCTGCTTCTAAGCCAACCTCCTAGTTGTCTCAGCAACTCTACCTCCTTAACCACTTAGCATATATTTGGGACCTTAACTGGCGTTCTGGGCTGTTTCCCTCTTGGCCACGGATCTTAGCACTCGCAGCCTCACTGCTGGATAGTAACTTTACCGGTATTCGGAGTTTAACATGATTTGGTACGGCATTTCGCCGCCCGCACCAGACTAGTGCTCTACCTCCGGTAAGATAAGTCCAACGCTGTGCCTAAACGCATTTCGGGGAGAACCAGCTAGCTCTTGGCTCGATTGGCATTTCACCCCTAACCTCAACTCATCCACCGATTTTTCAACATCGGTTGGTTCGGACCTCCACGTAGTGTTACCTACGCTTCATCCTGGTCAAGGTTAGATCGCCAAGGTTCGGGTCTAATTCATGTTACTTAACGCTCTGTTCAAACTCGCTTTCGCTGTGGCTCCGGATATTAACTCCTTAACCTCGCAACATAAATTAACTCGCCGGCTCATTCTTCAACAGGCACGCTATCACCCTATCAATAGGGCTCTAACTGATTGTAAGCTAACGGTTTTAGGGTCTATTTCACTCAGCTTCTCACTGTTCTTTTCGCCTTTCCATCACTGTACTCGTTCACTATCGGTCACTGACTAGTATTTAGCCTTACCGGATGGTCCCGGTGGATTCAGACAGGGTTTCACGTGCCCCGCCTTACTCGGGATCCTTACATCAGATTATTTAGTTTCGTTTAAGAGGCTATCACTCTCTATGGCGCAACTTCCCAGTTGTCTTCAACTACCAAATAATTTTGTAACTGATTCAATAAGCTGTAACTTATCCTGTAAGTCCCACAACACCCTTAATACAACGCTTACAGGCTATCACGTATTAAAGGTTTAGGCTCTTCCAATTTCGCTCGCCGCTACTCTCGGAATCATTAGGTTATTTTCTCTTCGTCCTGTTACTAAGATGTTTCAGTTCACAGGCTTTCCTCCTCACTAACTATGTATTCATTAGTGGGTTATAGACTATTACATCTATAGGGTTTCCCCATTCGGACTCCCGCGGATCAAGACTTTTTAGCAGTTCCCCGCGGCTTTTCGCAGCTTTACACGTCCTTCGTCGGCTGTCAATGCCAAGGCATCCCCCATTAGCTCTTTGTAGCTTTACCTATTATATATCGTTCTCCTTTTTGGATTCCAACATACTTTTAGTTTTCATTGATGATTACGTTTACTTTAGATATTATATTTGATAACAGTTATTATCTTATATTTATATCTCACGTTAACCTTAAAGCTCCTGTGGAGTTTTCTTTCAAAAACTCTTACGTCGCTATATTATGTTCGCCCTGCTTGCCACACTCACGTGTGTCAACTCCGGCTCACATCGGCTAACGCTTTGTATACGCTTATAATCTTATGCAATTTTCAATGTGCGATCCTCAGTGTAAACACTGAAGACAAAATAGTCTGAAACTTCACTTATTAACTTCCAATCTCCAATAATGAACTGATTCTCTATTCATTACCTTCTTCGATTGACGACCTTGGAGATACTTTCGGCTTGGTTTCCCAAAATATTCGGGTTGTCGTAATTTTTCATTCGCTTCAGATTTTTTCAAATCTTGCCGCTCATTCCAAATTTCTCCACCTTACGAGTTCCGCTCACTTCGTTCGCTTCACTCTACCGAAATTTTGTCTCCCTAGAAAGGAGGTGATCCAGCCACACCTTCCGGTACGGCTACCTTGTTACGACTTCACCCCAGTCACCAACCCTGCCTTAGGACGCTGCTTCCAAAAGGTTAGCTCACGTACTTCGGGCGTGGTCGACTTCCATGGTGTGACGGGCGGTGTGTACAAGACCCGGGAACGTATTCAACGCAGCGTGCTGATCTGCGTTTACTAGCGATTCCGACTTCATGCACTCGAGTTGCAGAGTGCAATCCGAACTGAGGATAGGTTTTAGAGATTTGCTTAACATCGCTGTCTCGCTGCTCGCTGTCCTACCCATTGTAACACGTGTGTAGCCCAGAGCATAAGGGGCATGATGATTTGACGTCGTCCACACCTTCCTCCGGTTTATCACCGGCAGTCTCGCTAGAGAGGAATAACCCAGTATACCAAATTATCCAACTAAGGACGAGGGTTGCGCTCGTTGCGGGACTTAACCCAACATCTCACGACA
>CAPFSK010000026.1 GCA_948614045.1 uncultured Candidatus Saccharibacteria bacterium
CTTGATTGCATTTCTCAATCTTGTCAGATAATCTGCTATAGGATCAGTCATTTTAAAAAATTGTTTAAATTGATTGGGGTAAATCCCAACAATATTTAATACTCACTGTTTTTCTTAGTGGGGAGGAAAGAGAGGGAGGATGGTTGTCCTGAGGGATTATCCCATCGGTGTCGAACGGCTGCGGGGGCTTCCAGAGGGATGAGTAACTTCTATGAAGGAAGTCCGTTCCGCTTAGAGGTAACGACTCTCGAGCCGCCGACTCTACGGGGATATCAGGGGTAACCGTTACAGCGGAATTCCGAAAATTACCAAGAGGCTTTCTTCACTCCGGGGATGAGACCGGCAGAAGCCATCTCACGGAACTGTATACGAGAAATGCCAAACTGACGCATGTAGCCTTTGGGACGACCGGTGATAGAGCAACGGTTGTGGAGGCGTACGCTTGAGGCATTCTTAGGCAGCAGCTGAAGAGCTTCGTATTCGCCTGCAGCTTTAAGCTCGGCTTTCTTCTTGGCGTATTTAGCCACGAGTTTAGCTCTCTTGACTTCGCGTGCCTTCATTGATTCTTTTGCCATAACGATGCTTAGTTTTTAGCGTTTTTGAAAGGGAGACCAAATTCCTTCAACAGGGCGTAACCTTCTTCGTCAGTGTTAGCTGAGGTAACGAAGGTGATGTTCATACCCATGAGTTTGTTGATGGTGTCGATATTGATTTCCGGGAAGATAATCTGCTCTGAGATACCGAGGGTATAGTTGCCGCGGCCATCAAGCTTGCTTTCGATACCTTTGAAGTCACGGATACGTGGAAGAGCCACGCGCACGAGTCTTTCGAGGAACTCATACATTTTATCGCGACGGAGTGTCACCATGACACCGATAGGCATTTTCTTACGGAGCTTGAAGTTAGAGATGTCTTTACGGGACAAGGTTGCCACAGCTTTCTGACCGGTGATGGCAGTGATTTCGTTAATGGCAGTCTCGATGAGTTTCTTGTCCTGAGTAGCGGCACCAAGACCTTGGTTGATGACAATCTTCTTCAACTTGGGCACCTGCATGGGTGTGGTGTAGTTGAATTTCTCGGTCAGGGCGGGAACGATGCGTTCCTGATAGTCTTTTTTAACTGTTTGGGTGCTCATTACTTAATTTCCTCTCCTGATTTTTTAGCGATTCGGATAACGTTACCTTTCTCGTCTCTGCGACAGCTGATGCGGGTAGGTTTGCCCGATTTGGGGTCGATGAGAGCGATGTTGGAGATGTGAATAGGGGCTTCCATCTTGATGAGTCCGCCCTGGGGATGCTGTGCGTTGGGCTTAGTAGCTTTAGTCACCATGTTGATACCTTCAACGATGGCGCGCTGCTTTTCTCTGAGCACTTTGAGCACACGACCCTCCTTGCCACGGTCTTCGCCGGCAAGAACATAAACGATGTCGCCTTTTTTGATATGTAATTTGCTCATTACTTTAATGTTTTTGACGGTTACGAACGATTAGAGGACCTCGGGTGCAAGTGAAACGATCTTCATCTGGTTAGCAGCACGGAGCTCACGGGCAACGGGGCCGAAGATACGGGTTCCGCGAAGTTCACCTGCGTTGTTGAGGAGCACGCACGCATTGTCGTCGAAGCGGATGTAAGAACCGTCGGGACGGCGGATCTCCTTCTTGGTGCGCACAACTACAGCCTTTGACACTGTACCTTTCTTAACGTCTGATGAAGGGATGACACTCTTGACAGATACTACAATAATGTCGCCCACAGATGCATAACGACGGCCTGTTCCACCCAGTACATGGATGCAGAGTGCTTCTTTAGCACCGCTGTTGTCGGCTACGGTTAAACGGCTTTCAGTCTGTATCATATTACTTCACTTTTTCGATGATTTCTACCAAGCGCCAGCGTTTAGTCTTGCTCAAGGGGCGAGTTTCCATCAAGCGGACGGTATCGCCTATAGAACATTCGTTCTTTTCGTCGTGGGCATGGTATTTCTTTGTTTTATTGACAAATTTGCCATAAATGGGGTGCTTCTCTTTCCATTTCACCATTACAGTGATGGTCTTGTCACCCTTGTTGCTTGAAACAACCCCGATGCGTTCTTTTCTTAAATTTCTCTTTTCCATTTGATGTGGGGAGTTTATTTGTTGTTAAGTTCGCGCTGACGCAACTCAGTCTTTACGCGAGCGATAGCCTTACGCGCATGTGTAATCTTAGCGGGGCTGTCAAGGGGCGAGATAGCGTGGTTGATCTTGAGCTGGACATAGTCCTTCTCCATTTCATCCAAGCGGTCGCGGAGGTCTTGAGTGCTGACTTCAGTGAATTTTTCTTTCTTCATGATTGCTTACACATTTTGGGTTGGGTCATAGTCGCGACGAACAATGAATTTGGTAGTCACGGGGAGTTTCTGTGCGGCGAGGCGGAGAGCTTCCTTAGCGATGTCGTAAGATACGCCTTCTACCTCTATTATAACGCGGCCTGGGGTCACGGGAGCTACGAATCCTTCGGGAGCACCCTTACCTTTACCCATGCGGACTTCAGCAGGTTTCTTGGTGATGGGTTTATCTGGGAAGATGCGGATCCAGATCTGACCCTGACGCTGCATGTAACGTGTCACAGCGATACGGGCGGCTTCAATCTGGCGACCGGTGATCCACTTAGACTCTAAGGTCTTTATGCCGAACGAACCGAAGGCCAACTGGTTGCCACGCTGCGCCTGGCCTTTCATGCGGCCTTTTTGCGCGCGGCGGAATTTGGTTTTCTTGGGTTGTAA
>CAPFSK010000027.1 GCA_948614045.1 uncultured Candidatus Saccharibacteria bacterium
ATTATTTCCTCTTTCCTTCGTGGCGACTGCGCACGATCATTTTATTAGTTTTCTTATTATGACGGGTACGATAACCAAGTGTAAGTTGACCCCATGGTGTACGTGGTGCTTTACCAGTACCATGGCGACCACCGTCACCACCACCGTGTGGGTGATCGGTCGCGTTCATGACGACACCGCGGACGGTTGGGCGGATGCCCTTGCGACGACGGCGACCGGCTGAACCGATTTTGATATTCTGATGTTGTTCGTTGCCAACTACACCAATGCTAGCTTCACAGTTCACGAGAACTTTGCGCATTTCACCAGACGGTAATTTAATCGTAGCGTAGCCATTTTCTTTCGCCATGAGCTGTGCTTTAGTACCAGCAGAGCGGACGATTTGTGCGCCGCGACCCGGGGTAAGCTCGATGGCGTAGATGAATGTACCAACAGGGATATTCTCAATTGGTAGGCGATTGCTAGTTTCAACTGCAGCATCTTTGCCGGTTTCAAAAGTGTTCCCCTTGCGCATACTACCATCGGCGATAACGTAATAATATGTACCGTTTTGGTCTTTAACGCGAGCAATGCGAGCGCTGCGGTTTGGATCGTACTCGATTTCCATAATCTCGAACTTGCTGTCAGCTGGTAGCTTGTAGGTCAAGATACGGTAATGGCGTTTGACGCCGCCGCCGCGATGGCGTACAGTAATGCGACCAGCATTGTTCTTGCCAGCCATTTGTTTCTTGCTGGCGAGCAAGGACTTCATTGGCTTACGAGTCGTAATCTGGTCGAAATCCTGTGTAGTCTTCTGGCGCTGAGCTGGAGTAGTTGGACGATAAGCTTTAATACTCATTATTTCTTCTCCTCCGCTTCCTTAGCTTTCTTATCTGCCTTCTTGTCGGCTTTCTCGGCTTTTTTCGCTTCCTTCTTATCTTCCTTAGCGTCTTTCACTTCCTCGAAGACTGGAATCTTGTCGCCTTCCTTGACTGTAATGTAAGCAACTTTCTTGTCTTGGCGATTAGTGATGCCAGGATAAGCGTGCTTGCCGCGACTGAAGCGAGTTGGCTTGCCTTTGCGGACGGCTGTACGAACGTCGATCACTGTAACCTTGAAAGCTGCAGAAATTTGTTTAGCGATTTCTTGTTTGCTAGCCTTCATCGGAACGTAGAAAACGTAAGTATTCTTAGTCTGTTCGACATAGGCTTTTTCAGTGGCACGAGGAATATATTGTACAGTTCTCATTATGCTTCCTCCTTATCTAAGAGCCAGTTCTCGGTGTCTTTCAAGGCGGTTTCACTGAAGACGATAACGTCAGCGTTAAGCAGATCAAAGACGTTGAGATAGGTTGCGCGAACGAGTTTCAAGTTTGCGATGTTGTTCGTGGCGCGCAAGACTTCCGGAGCTTTCTCGCTAACGACCATGAGGACGTTCTTGTCATCGAGCTTAAGATCCTTGAGCTTTTTCGCAATTTCGCGAGTCTTGCCGGTAGTTGTCACGCTTTCGACAATAACAGCTTTTTCGGCATTTTTCAGACTAAGGGCTTGCTTGACAGCGAGCTTTTTGGCACTTTTGCTAATTTTCTTGGTGAAATTTTCCTCACCAGTACGACCGAAAGCGACACCACCATGACGCCAAATCGGGTTGCGAGTCGAACCGAAACGAGCACGACCGGTGCCTTTCTGCTTCCATGGCTTCTTGCCGCCACCACGAACTTCGCCACGCTTAAGAGTTTTCGCGTGAGAACTCCTAGAGTTGGCGAGATAGGCGTCGTAGGCGGTCTTGAGGAGTTCGTGATTCTGAACGTCCAGACCGAAAATGTCTTTATTCAAATCAGCCATATTACTCCTTTCCCTCGACAGTTACGATGCCTTTTTTCGGACCAGGAACAGCGCCTTTGAGGCCGATGAGGTTATTCTCGGCATCAATATAGGCAACTACCAAATTCTTGACAGTTACCTGATCGTGGCCCATACGGCCTGGCATCTTTTTACCTTTGAAAACTTTTTGTGGATACATCGAGCCGATAGAACCGACGCGACGGATGTTCCCCTTGAAACCATGAGTGTTGCGTGACTCATTAAAGTTCCAGCGTTTGACAGTACCAGCGAAGCCTTTACCCTTTGAGACGCCGGTGACACTCACCTTGTCTCCGAGTTTAAAGTTTTCTACGCTGATTTTGTCGCCAACCTTCAGTTCTGGAGTTTCCTCAACGCGGAACTCATGGAGAACTTTAGGAGTGACTCCAGCCGTTTTGACGTGGCCGGAAACCGACTTGCTCAGATTCTTACCCTGACCGTACCCCAGTTGCACAGCATTATAACCGTCGGTTTCGACAGTTTTAATCTGAGTCACTGTGGAGGGGTCGGCTTGCAAAATCGTCACAGGAGTGACGATACCGTCGTCGCCGATGATCTGGGTCATACCAATTTTGGTGCCGATGATGACTTGCATCCTATTCCTTTCCCTTAT
>CAPFSK010000028.1 GCA_948614045.1 uncultured Candidatus Saccharibacteria bacterium
GTTCCAACTCTCGAATTTTAACAAATGCACCGGCATTTCGGCTTGACCCCTTTTATCACACTGTTGACATAATAAACGCTAACGCCGATGTTTTCGGCGATCTCTTCCGGCGTAAACATGCCGTGCTGTTCTATGATGCGTTCTTTGTTTGTCATTGGTATAAAGCCACCCGGAGGTGAGACGTTGCATCGGGCGGCTTCGGGATAAGTGAGAAAAATGTGCTTATTTGATTGTTACCGCCAGTTTTGCGGCTTTGAGGTCGTTGGCGGTTGACAGAGCCTCGATTAGGTTGCGCATTGTGATGAAAGCGCAGTGGAGATCGTCGGTGAGGTTTGTTGAGCCGTCATTGCCGAAGAGTGCTTCCGTGGCGTTGAAGTAGATAGTCTGGAGGTCGTTGCGCACATCTTCGGGGTCGTTCCACTCGACCATAACCTTTAACAGGTCGTCGAGGTTGAAGCGGTTGGCGTTCTTTGCCACGCTGTCAACGCAGTTGTAAACTGAATTCATAACTCGTAAATTTTAGGAAGTTAAATAAAAATGCGACCCTTAGGTGTCCTACGCTATTACGAGTAAAGCGCCGGGGCGTTTCCGCGCTCCGCACCATAGGCCGCAAATATCTTTTAGGGATTTTGTTTATTAGTTTCATACTCGCATTTTTAGGATACTGCGAAAGTAATCTTTTTTTTTGATATACTAAAATTTCAAGGGCAAAAATAATAAGTCTGCAAGGCTTTCACACAAAAAGTGTGCAACCATTGCATAGAAGTGTGCAACCATTGCACACTTTTTAGGATGTTTCAATAACAGTACATAATTTTGAGCCACAAAATATTAACTACCGCAAAAATATGGCAAACAACAGATTTACGGTGTCGGATGAGACGCTAAACAGTTACGGCGGCGTTATTCTCACCTCCGGCATCAACATCGCCCGTTTTCAACGCAATCCGATAATGCTTTAGATGCACGACCGCGACAAAGGCGTTATCGGACGTTGGGAAAACATCACAAAAGAGGGCGACAAGCTAACCGCCGTGGCCGTCTTTGACGACGCTACGGAACTGGGTGCAAAGGTAAAGCACCAGGTCGAAAGCGGCTTTTTACGCAGTGCCTCAATAGGTATCGAAAATTGCAAATGCGAGACAATCAACGGAATATCAACTATTGTCGAATGTGATTTGATTGAAATTTCAATCGTTGACGTTCCGGCAAACGAGAACGCCGTGAAACTGTTCAAAAAGGGTCGGAAGCCCATTAAAACGCTGTCGGAACTTAAGAAGGACGCAAGCGCAGGGGCTGACGATGATGCAGACACGCTCAGGACGCGCATAATTGACGTTTTAGGGCTTTCGGAGACTGTGACCGACAAGGATATTGTCGAGCATATCAAAAAGCTGCTAAACGAGCCCACAAGCGTTGAAAAAGAAGTTGAGGAAGCAATTAGTAACGGATTGATTTCGGCAAACGACCGCAAAAGCTTCATGGCGATGGCAAAGGGTAATATCAAGGCTTTCCGTGGATATTGCAAAGGCCGTAAGGAGTCGCAAAAGGCTGAAATTGAACGATTGTTAGACCAAAACCAAAACAAAGTAATGCCGATGGAGCGCGGCACGTTCCGGCATATCGGCGAGCGTTTGGGCGTTGAGGTTCTGCGCGGTGTGCTTGATAGTATGATTAACCCGATTCGGCTGTCTCAGGCAATCAGTCTGCCGGAAGACAAAAGCCGATGGACGCTTGAAATGTACCGCAAATTTGCCCCGGAGGAACTGCGAGACAATCCGACACTTTATAAACGGCTTGTCGAGCATGAGCGCGGACACGGTGCGGCTGTCAAGGACTTGGACTATTATCGGCGCAATGAGCCCGAATATCTTGCAGCGCACCCCGATTTATATGCACAACTAATTGAAAACGAACAAAAACGCAAATAAAAATGGCACTCAACAAAGAAGTTTGGTTAAACCAAATTAAAAGAGGGACTTGTGCCGTTCCGTGGCGAAATGTATAATCGCGTCAATGGCTCGCCTGAACACCTCGCTTGCCTTGTAGAGAATATCCGCAATAATATTCAGTATGTCCCTGCTCGATTTCAGCGCACCCTGCAACCGCTCTATGGTCTTGTCCTTCTCCGCCGTT
>CAPFSK010000029.1 GCA_948614045.1 uncultured Candidatus Saccharibacteria bacterium
GAGGCAGGTAAACGAGGAAATCCGGCAGACAAACCGCGAACTCTATTCCGAGAACACCCGGCTGACCGAGGCAAATTCTTCTCTCGCCGCCGAAAACAAATCGCTTGCCTATACCAATGCCGGACTTTCGGAAGAAGCCACAAGACTTTCGGCACAGCGGGAGAATCTTGCAGCGGACACCGAAAGGCTGACCGTCGAGAAAAAGGCATACGAGGCACAGACCACCGAGGCACGGCAGGAGGCAGAAACCGCCATGCGTGAACGTGATGAAGCCAAAGCCGAGCGTGACGCACAACGGAAAGAAGCCGTCAGCAACATCGCCAACATCTTCACCGGGAGCAAGACCAAGCGGCTTGAAGCCGAGGTTGCACGGAAGGATAATGAAATCCGGGAGCTGAAAGACCGTGTCGAGGCAAGGGAGCAGGACTTTCGCCGTGAGATGTCCAACCTATCCGACAACCTCCGCAGACAAAAGGAGAGTGAAGCCTCCACTATCCGGATACACAACTATCTGGAAACCGACCTCAACACGTTCTTCCCCGATGTGCTCCCGATGTTGGAGGCGGCGAGAGAATGCCGAGAGGTCGGTTTGTCGGACACTGTAACCCGTGCATTGCTTGACCAGAAGCCGCGATATTTTAAGGAGGGAGCAACCATACATTCGGAAACATACCGTCAAGATTTCGATGTGTCCAACGCAGAGGTGCAAATCAAGCGCAATCCAACCGACAACAAATTTCACCTCCACATCAACGGTACCCGTGTGTTCCAGTGGCTCAAAGAGCAATGGCAACGCCTAAAACAAACTTTCAGCCGAGGACTTCGATACTAATCTACTAATAAAAACGGCTATCCACGCTAATTTGGCGAGATAGCCGTTTTTCATATTTTTGACTATTACTAATTAAAAAGAAATAGTAAAATTCATTGCAGGAGTGTATGATAGATTTTGGCCGAAGGTTGGTGCTGAGAGTTGAGTCACGCCCATGCTCATGCCTATCTTCTTGGCCTTGTTCTTATAATGATAGGCACTCACCAGAATCGGTATGCTTGCTGCCGTCAAACCAAGACCCGAATATATAATAATTGGCCCGGCTTGAGTTTTATCATGGTTAGAACCATGAATACTGCTCAATGCCAATGACACGATAGCCCCGACTCCGGTAGCAGTCATGCCAACGCTGAATGTAGTCCAGCCAACGGCACGCAATGCCTTATATTTGCCCCATTCCGGGGTATTCTTGTAGGCATCATTCATCAGCATTGGCGGGAGCTGCTGTGGACTATGACTACTGATGCTCGTCTGCACATCAGCCGGATTGTCGGCTATTGAGTTGTTTTGCGAGTACGTATAGACTGCCGATACAATAAAAACTATAAATACTAAGATTTTCTTCATGTTGATATTTCTCAGTTGGCTCGATGGAGAGATTATTATTAGTGAAAGAAAACGTGAGCCAACTATGCCACGTCGTAATTGGAGGTCGTAGGAAACCTGCCGTGCAGATGTAACAATAGTGACCCACGCATATGCGTGAGAACCACTATGCTATCATTGCACGCTCGAAAAGTTCCTACGTTTCCAATTACAAGATAAGCATAACGCTTCTTATGTTTTCGAAATGTAATGGTTGGCCTTTGCCAAACCGAATACAAAGATACATACAATATTGCAGTTTACTATAATTCAAAGGCTAAAAAACGGTTAATTAATCAAATGGAATCGAATTAAATATAACTAACGCCACTTAAAAATCCTAAAACCGTTT
The DNA here is from genome assembly GCA_948614045.1 of uncultured Candidatus Saccharibacteria bacterium. GTDB lineage: Bacteria > Patescibacteriota > Saccharimonadia > Saccharimonadales > Saccharimonadaceae > Nanosyncoccus. The sequence continues at coordinate 1,770 of CAPFSK010000029.1, forward strand.
GTTCCTCAATGGCTCGATTTTCGCCGATAGTACACTTTTAGTACACCTTGTAAAAGAGATAATGGCTGTAAATCAATAGATTAACAGCCATTATCAGTACCCGGACCCGGGCTCGAACCGGGATGGGTCGCCCCAACGGTGTTTGAGACCGTCGCGTCTACCGATTCCGCCATCCGGGCGATGGCTCACATGACTAAGCATATGTTTTGTGTATGCAAAGGTAGTGAGTTTTTTTTGTTTTCGCAATACTGTTGTGCATTTTGAGCAGGGCTGACGCATCTTAATTTTTTACAACATCAAAACTTTTTAAGGCATAAA
>CAPFSK010000030.1 GCA_948614045.1 uncultured Candidatus Saccharibacteria bacterium
GCGAGGTGGAGATTCTGGTTGCGATATGTCAGGGCCTCTCGACTCAGGAGATCGCCGATCGCCTTTTCATCTCCAAACGCACCGTCGACAAGCACCGCGCCAACATTCTGGAAAAGAGCGGCTGCAAGAACACCGCCAGCCTCGTCGTATACGCCATCCGCCACCGTCTGGTGGAGGTGTAAGCAAAATACGGTTCGAAGAACCGCCTCTCAAAACTTATCTTCGGCGGCTGCGGGGAGGCGCACCGAAAGTGCGATCCGCCGAAGATAACACCGCAAAGCGGTGTGCTGACGCATGTGAATCAATGCCGTTCGAAGAACTGCGCGCAGGCGTAACGCCTGTTTTACGAAAAGGCATCGATATTCGGGCCGCGGACTGCGGGGGCTCGCGCAATGAGCGAATGCGAATAGCGGGCCTCCGCGCGCCGAGGCTGCGGCCCGCACGACTCTGCGAGTCGCAAAACTTTGCGGCTATAACCTAAACATCAACTTCATCAACTCCGTCGTCGTTTTGCCCTCGATCTCCTCGTCGAACTCCTCGTCGGTGAAATCCGAGTCGCCCACGCGGGCGACGAACTCTACCAAGAAACGAAGGTGAACGAGACTCTCTATCGGAAAGCGAAACGCGCTGTCCCAATCGCCCTGACGAATCACGATAGAATGGTCGCGACCCACTAAACGGCCTATATTGGCAATAGAACTCTCGTCGCCATCGAAATCGGATTCGGAATAGTCCACTCGGAACGATTCCTTGTCTATGTAACTTATATTGTTGACCAACACGACCGCCTCGTCGATGCGAATAGAAAAGTCGTATTCGACAACATCGAATTCGTTACACTCCGTGAGGCAATCTATTATCGCAGAGATGTTTTCGCGGCGGCATTGCTGAAAGGCGGCATCGCGGGCGGCCAATAACTCTTCGTCGGTACGGAACGTTTTCATATCTTAGTGAATCGGATGGTTATGAAAAACTCGTCGGAAAGGCTCCTATATGACAAATCGATGAATGCTAATCTTTTAATAATCAAATAGCCTGTTCCGACGAGTTGATTAAAAACGGGGCGACGGACGGAAATAATTAGTAAAATAGTATACACAAGAACGTTGTCCGCCGCCCCGAAAAAAATATAAATTAAATCAACCCAAATGATTTCGCACAAAAAAAGGGCGCAGGTGCAGCCCCACTCACCGGCCTCGCGAGCCTTAGTCTGGTAACTGCCCTTACGCCCAAGCCCGCCCACGGCTTGCGGCCGCAGGCATAGCGAGGGTTTCAGACAAAATTTACGCCAGACATTAAACCTGCTTTTTACAGCAGTCCGAAGTTTACCAGAAAGGCATAAAGGTTTGTCCTAACCTTTAGAATATGTTGACGGTTACGGTGGAACCGTACTTTCCCACAAAGGTAACATAACTATATCAATTTTAAGTTATGCGACCCGTATAAAAACAACAAAAGACGAAACGTGAACCTGACTAAAAGTCCGCATTAAATGCGCCAGCGTTACTATGTTCCAGTAGGTCGTGAGATACCCGTAAAGCTTAATAACGCAAAGAAGTCCACGCCCGTCATGGCGCAGTAGTTAGATGTACTTCTACCACTCGGGACGTGGGTAACGACCCGAAATAGGACATCTTCTTATTGCTGCTTTACTGTAAATTTCTCACGTTTACTGAAACAGCAACGCGATTCACGTCTTTCTTGACGGATCGCTGTCCCAAAAGTAGTACGAATAATTGAATCGTACAACAATTTGCGTGCTTTTTTTGCTATTCGATGTATTTTTTTGTGTTTTTCGGGTCCGCGGGCCTGCTGTTCGCCGACGGCGGAGGGCTGCGCGAGCCTTTGAGCGAGTTGCAGTCCGCCGCGGTGGGGCGGCGGCGAACTGCGCGGTTCGAAGAACC
>CAPFSK010000031.1 GCA_948614045.1 uncultured Candidatus Saccharibacteria bacterium
ATGAGGCTGTGTCGTAATTAAGGTTTTACGGCGCAGCCTCTTTTTTTAGTAAGTTGAGGTTCGGATATTTTTCAGGCGACTGATTTTTGAGGATTATTCCAAAATATTCGGTACTCATGCGGTAAAATTCTGCAAACAGTCAAAAACAGTCCATTTTGGGGAGTATTACCCCCGTTTTTGACCTGTTTCGCTATTTTAGAGCACATTTTCTTTATATTGAAGGCAATGGCGAAGAAGGCAAAGTCCATTGTGACCTTGTCTTTACCAAAGTGGCGGAAGCGGCGGTACGCCATATTGAATTTCATCTGTCCAAAAACGGCCTCAGGTTCGATACATCGTCGTCCTCTGTATTTGAGGCCTTCCTCCGAGGTCAGCAGTTCGCGTGCTTTTCGCTTGTATTCGTTGAGCCGGTGGTTTACCTCAATTGTCCGTTGGTCTCCTTTAGCTTTATAGCACAGGCATCGCAGCGGGCAGCCTTTGCAGTTCTGTGCGCGGTAACGTGCATTTTCGCTGCAGTAGCCGCTTGCGGTCTTGGAGTGGGAAGTTCCGACGCGCGTCATGTGCTGGCCCATGGGACATACATAATAGTCCTCGGCGGCGTTGTAATAAAAATTGTCGTGATGGAACGGATTGGGCTTGTAGCGAGGGCGCTGTTCGAGGTGGAAACGGTTGTACTTGACGTAAGCCGCCATTCCGGCCTCGTCCATGAAGCGGTAGTTTTCTTCCGAGCCGTAGCCGGAGTCGGCCACTGCTGTCTGAGGCAGATGCCCGTAACGGTCGAGGAATGAGTTGAAGAACGGTATGAGTGTGAGAGTGTCGGTGGGATTGGGGAATAGGGCGAAGTCGGTTATGAACTGGTTCTCGGCGGAGATCTGCAAGTTATATCCGGGCTTGGTTTGGCCATTGTTCATCGCGTCTTCCTTCATGCGCATGAACGTGGCGTCGGGGTCGGTCTTCGACATTGAGTTGCGCTCGCCGATCTGCTCCAGACGGTCGTTATACTCGCCGAGTTTGTCGCGGTGCTTCTCCAGTTCCTTTATATGCTTCTTTTTCTCGCGATGCTGCTTCTTCTGCTCCTTATCTGTAGGCTGGGGTTCTTTTGAAAGGGAATCCTGCAGTTCCGTTATAAGAGAAGTCAGCGTCTCGGGTGTAAAGTCAACTTTATCAGACTCGATGGCCTTGTCCTGAGCGATGACATCGTCTATCTGACCCAGCAGAACACGTATCTTTTCCTGAAGCTTAACCCGGTTCTTCTCCACGGTCTTACGCCATACAAAGGTGTACTTGTTGGCTTTGGACTCTATTTTCGTGCCGTCGATATATTCGACATCGAGAGTAATGAAGCCTTTGTCGGCCAGCACAAGCACCACTTGTGTGAAGATGTTGTTTATCTCGTTCTTCACGCGATTGCGGAAGCGGTTGATTGTCACGAAGTCGGGGCGCTCCTGTGCGGCAAGCCAAATATAATGGATGTCGCGCTGAACCACCTTTTCTATCTTGCGGCAGGAATAAATGTTGTTCATATACGCGTAGAGGATGATTTTGAGCATCATCTTCGGATGGTAGGGACAACGGCCTTTCTCCTTATACAGCTTTTTGAACTCTTTCAGGTCAAGACCCTCTACTATGGCATCGACAACGCGAACAGGATCGTTTTCTGCTATATCCTCGTTGGGGTTCAACAGAAAAAACAGTCTGTCGTTGTTACTGTAAGATTTTGTATGTAAATTTGCAGTAGACATTTAATTTTTATTTGTCATAAAGTTACAAAAACTTTTTGACATGACAAAGCCCCGGCTTGTGAAAGTCAGGGCTTTGTTTTATGTTTTACTGCATGTTACAAAAAAAGAGGCTGCGCCATTTTGACACAGCCTCC
>CAPFSK010000032.1 GCA_948614045.1 uncultured Candidatus Saccharibacteria bacterium
TCCTATACAAAAAGTAAGCCCAACTTCTACATTTCAAGAAGTTGGACTCGACTTTTTATGGTTTAGCGGACAGTTATAAACTTATAAACTTTTATTTGCGTAGTCAAGCACGGTCGGGCTTTCGACATCCACGCCATATTCTTTGGCGCGGGCGAGTATGGCGCGGGCGAGTTTTGGCTTTAGCTCTTCGGGGCAGTAGCGGAAATATGCTTCGGCCGCACGCACGTGGGCGGCATCAGGCATAGGATATTCACGGCGTTCGGGGAGTCCGTACACACTGTCGGGAAGCTCCTCGCGTTCTTTATAAGAGATGCGGTCGCTCATGTGTTTCTGCTTGTTAAAGGTTGAGACGGAAACCGACCTGCATGAGACCTTGTGCGCCGAAACCGAGTTCACCAAACATCGAAGCTACGCGCGAGAGTCCGACTTCGGCACCTAACGGTGACACCTGAAATGCGAAATAAGACTTGTTTTTGCTCCAGTCGTCATGAGTCATGTGGGTGATGTCGACACCGACGGCTCCGTGGGCATAGAGTTTGACGATAGAGTTACGCCAGTAGTCATACTTACCGTTGAGCATCACTACATGATAGTAGGCGTTGGCATCGTCGTGGTGTTTATAGGAGGCAGAGGAGAATGTGTAAGTGAAACCGAGGGTAAACGATGGCGCAACCTTGAAGTTGATACCGGCAGTCAGCGCACCCCATGCGTTGTTGATTGAACCGCCGTCATGCATGTCGGTACAGTCCATCTGGGTGTAGCCGCCATAACCGATCTGGAGTTGGGCTTTCTGGGCACTTGCTCCGAATGCGAGGCCGAGCACCGCGCACATAACAAGTAGAAACTTTTTCATAACGTAAATAGTTGTTAGGACGAATAAAAAAATGTTACATCTTAAATAACATTAATAGTCATAAAATAGTTTACTTTGCTTCGCAAAAGGTTATGAGGTTATGAGGTTATAAGATTAGAGGTTATGTAGTTGCGAGGTTATAAAGAAAAATTATGATTTTGCTTTGCAAAATCATAATTTTCAATAAAGTGAACGAATAACTCCGCAGGCTAACCTTATAACCTCATAACCTTATAACCTTTTGCGAAGCAAAGTCTCTTACCAGCGGACACCGTTGCTTGATGAAGAGCGTTTGTCATACTTGAGGTCGGAGAGGAGTGATGACTTGACTGAGATGTGGAAATTGTAGCTCTTATATGGTCCGACAGGCACGAAACTTGCACGCATCGTGAAGCAGTGCATGTCGCGTGAGATGTTGCAGTTCATATAAGCGATTTTGTGGGTGTCGAAGTTATAGGAAGCCGAAAAACCTATGTTCCAGTTTGTGGTAGGGCGTATGTTGCCCGAGAGTGACAGGTTTTGGGTTATCTTGCCCTTATATTCGAGTTTATTATAATCAAATTCTCCGTATCCATAGTTGACCGAATAGTTGAACGACAGGTTCCACGGCACATTCCATGCCATGTAGCCGTTATCGCCTATCTGTATGCCGTTCTTGTTCTTTTTTGTATCGTTGGCATTGGTCGGGCGCGCAGGGTCGTCCATTGGAGTGCGGTCAGGGGTATTCTGATTGTCTTTATCCTTGTTTTTGTCCTTGTCATCGCCTCCGCCAAACCATTTTTTGAACGTGTCGTTGTTGAACGTGTAGCTGAA
>CAPFSK010000033.1 GCA_948614045.1 uncultured Candidatus Saccharibacteria bacterium
GTTTTGAGTTAGACTTGTCGAGGATTGCGCCTCGTTTGCAATTATAACCGAATGGTGTATGGAATGGGCGATTTAACGATGGTTAAAGTCATAACTAACTGAAATAGTGCCGATTTTGGCGGTAAAATTTTTAAGATGTTAAATCAGGATAGTTGGCGAACAGCCAACAGTGGTTTTCCAAAGGTAAAGGATTTTAGTGCTATAAGTGGATTAGACAATGGTAAAAAAATAGCGTATAGAAACCTACGCTTACCATTGAAGGCTCTGCAAAGCCCGGACGAAAAGCTTGAGTCACTATACGCTATGCGATAAGCATAGCATAAGCCTCACGCCAAGTTCGTCCTTTTGTTAGATTTGCAGATTTACAATGGAACTTCTGCGGAAGTTATGTTATCCTGTATTTTTGATGCGACTGACGCCTCAGTCGCTATTCTTTGCTATTTTACGCTGCAAAGTTACGCATTTTTATCGAGGTAATCAAGCCTCAATTTCTCCGTTGGAATTGATGTGGTGCTTCTTACGGAGCTGAATCAGTGTTTTTTCAGATACATTCAGCAGTTGAGCGGCACCTCGCCAAGTTCCGGCACGGATATAAGCCTTGATGATTCGGTCTCTTTCCGCTTTCGGATTGCGGTGTGTCAAGTCTTCGGCGGTATCAGGCTGGATTTCGCTGAAAACAAGATCATCCGCAGAGATTGTATCGTCGCCGGCATGGAAGGCGGCCATGAGTATGGTGTCCTTCAGTTCGCGGATATTGCCGGGCCACGGATGCAGTTTCAGTGCCTTGAGTGCCGAAGCATTGAGCCGTTTCTTTCCTTGTGATATTTTCTGCGCATATATGGCAAGCAGATAATCGGCTATGTCCGGAATATCGTCCGTCATCTCGCGCAACGGCGGTACGTTGATGGATGACTGACGCAACATGAAGAAAAGATTGTCGCGGAAATCTCCCTCGGAAAGCATCTTCATCAGCGAGCCATTGGCGGTGCATATCATCCTGACATCGGGATGTTCCTCCGAGAGAATATGCAGAAGCACCGATTGTTTCTCGAAGTTGAGTAACTGGATATTCTTTACGATGATTGTGCCGCCGTCAGCGTTCTGAAAGTAGCTCTTGATGCGGTTATACATCTCATTGCGGTCGGATTTAGGGTCATGAAGCCCGACGAGTTCGGCTCCACCTGCCTCGATAACCGTTATCGGCTTTTGTGTCCGGGAACTTTGGAGATAGATTTGCCGTGCTATCTGCTCCTTGCCCATGCCGCTCTCACCGAAGATGATGCAGTTGGCATTTGTCTCGGCGATACGCCCGATAGCTTGTTCAATCTCCCTGAACTTCGCGCTCCGTCGAGGAATCAGCGCATTGTCAAGCTGAATTACTATGCGTTCCGGCTTGACGTATTTGTCAACTGTTTCCACCAGTTGCTTGTCGATAGCTGGGCGTTGGATTGCATCGACCGCTCCGCCGCTTCGTATCAGTTCAAGCAAATCGCTTGGATTGAGGTTGTCCACTATGGCAATGACGGGGAACTTGTAGCCCTCGGTCTTTTGCCAGTTGATTAACTCCTGCGCCGTGCCGCCGGTGAATTTCATCGCCGCG
>CAPFSK010000034.1 GCA_948614045.1 uncultured Candidatus Saccharibacteria bacterium
TATCCTCTTTTGATTTGTAATATTAGGTTTAAATTTCCTGTCTGTGATTCAGAATCGACATTGTGCTGAGAATATTATGTATTTCTCTTGAATATTACGGAAATTGACTGCAAAATAGAAGTTGCCGTTCCAGATTTAGCCATTTCCTTTGGTAGCGACCAGCCGATGCTGCCGGAAAGAATATCCGCAAGGTTTGCGTAGCAACTTGCATGACCTTGCGGATTTCTTTCGGCGGCAATACCTTTGCGGACGAAGGGAATGGCTTATTTGTTTTTCAGTCGGGAGGCATTCTCGTTCAGGCGATTGGCTTCCCGTTCTTTCAGTCTTGCTTGTTCTTCTAACTGCATCTTGCGTCGTATAGTTCGTTCATATTCTTCGACATCTCTTTTCATCTCTCGGATTTTTGCGTTGTCGCGGTTTAGTTCGAATATTTCTTCCAGTTCGGCGATACGTTCGGGTAGCGCTTCGCCTTTCATTTTGATATAGCGGTATTTCAGGTCGTTGTCGATGCGGTCGTAGTTCGGTTTCACGGTCCAATACAGCATCGTGCACAACAGTACGATAGCCGACATCATGCCTATCATCGTCCAGAATACTCCTTTCGATTCGATGGCGAGCGATATTCTGTTCTGCACGATTCTCTGCGGTAGTTCGACGGGGATTTCGATTGATTCGACAGATGCTTGCAAGCTATCTATCCCAACTTGGACCTTTATGTTGCTCTGTTCGATGCTTTCTAATCGTCCAGCAAGCTGGGCTATCGCTTCTCTGCTATGTTTGTGTTCCGAGTGTATGAGTTGCGGCAAATCCGTATCGGTCGATTGATTATGCTTTGCCGACAGTTCGGTTTTGATGGTTTTAACCATCGTCTCCTTGAAGTCTTCGTACATTTCATAAGACATCATATCGTTTTCTTTCATTGTTGCTTGTTTTAGGGTTATAATTTCATTTTGGTTTTACGTTCGCGCAGTTTGCGTTTCTGTTCCATGGCTGCTACCGCCATCGCCTCAGCGGCGTTGTTGAGCAGTACCGTAATGCGGGCGATATGTTCTTCGGGGCTTTCGCCGGGCTTGCGTTGGAGTTGAGCTGCCGACAATCCGACGGACGAATCGTTGGGCGGCAACGGCAGTGCTCCGATACTGCTGCCGAAGTTTATCGAACCGGCATCCGCTTGGCCCTTATTCCCTCCACCGCCCATATTGCCGAATAAGTCGGTGTATACCGACCTATAATTACCTATGGCCGCATGGAATCCTTTGGCAAGGGTAGCCCGATAGCAGATTTGTTGCTGTGCCTGCGTAAAGTGTCTGTTCAGCTTCGAGTAGCTGAATTGCCGGTCTATCTTCGAGCCTGAAAACTCGAGTCCGTTCTTGCTGAACAGCACCCCTTGTTTTTGATTGGTCGAGCCGCAATACTTATAACGCA
>CAPFSK010000035.1 GCA_948614045.1 uncultured Candidatus Saccharibacteria bacterium
CTGTTATCTCAAGACAAATTCATAGCCCGAAGCGATTACAAACACCTCGTAGAACAATACCGCAATTTATCGGAATCATACGCAACACTCGCACGATCAAATATACTGAACGAGTATGTCGCCAAGCACCATCTCAACATCGAAGTTATAAACTGTTTCCGAACAAGATTCGATGAAATTGCAGACCTTGCAGCGGAATCGGCAACAATCCGAAAACACAACGACGCTTATATTTCGCGTCATATCGAATCGGAGAAGCTCTATCTCGATAACATCCTCAAGGCGTGCGATCCAGCCATATCGCTCGACCGAGAACAGCGCGAAGTCGTGCTTTCGGAAGAGGACCATACGTTGGTCATCGCAGGAGCCGGAGCAGGTAAAACGACTACGGTAGCGGCCAAAGTGCGGTATCTTGTAGAAAAAAGAGGCATTGCCCCATCTCAGATTTTGGTTATATCCTTTACCAATAAGGCCGTCGAGGAGCTTCGGGGACGCATAAACGGCAATTTGGGAATACCTTGTCCCATCAGTACGTTTCACTCTATCGGTTATACGATTTTGCGACAAGGCGAGGATGAGCGCAAAAAGATTGTCGAGGGCGGATATATGTACACGGTAATCAATAATTATCTGAAATCGTCCGTGCTGGGTAATCCGGAGGTCGTAGACAAATTGATTCTATTCTTCGGCTCCTATTTTACCGCACCCTATGAAGGTGAAAAACTCAACGAATATTTCCAATTTGTCGCCAAAGCGGACTGTTCGACCCTGAAAGACAATCTGCGCGAATATGTGCAACGAATCGTCGATCGCAAGACCCTGAAAACGCAGACGTTGAACAATGAAATTCTGCGGTCGATGGAAGAGGTGCGTATCGCAAACTTTCTATATATGTATCAGATAGAATACGAGTACGAGTCGATATACCAGTATCCTATCCTCGATGCGAACAAGCCCTATACGCCCGACTTCCGCATAAAACAAGGCGACAAGATTTCGTATGTCGAACATTTCGGGATAACCGAAGATCACAGAAGTGATCGTTATACGCAAGAGGAGTTGGAGAAATATGTTTCTCGAATCGACGACAAAAAGCAGGTGCACGCGAAGCACAAGACCGATTTGATATATACCTACTCTCAATATGCCGACGGTCGGGATTATCTGCTTCATCTGCGCGAACAGCTTATTGCGCGCGGTTATGAACTGAACAAACGCTCGACGGCGGAAGTCTATAAAAAGCTGATCGAAACGGAGGAGAGCAAATACATTACACGGCTGACCTTTTTGATCTGCACCTTTATCAA
>CAPFSK010000036.1 GCA_948614045.1 uncultured Candidatus Saccharibacteria bacterium
GGCATGGATGGAATAATGTCAATCCGGTTGTTCGACGGCTCAGAACATACTCGCACGATGTCGCCACGTCAATCGGCATGGTACTTCAACTCGCCCGAAAGTGAAAGGGAAGATGTGGCAATCCGGATAGCCGCCACCATGTTTTCAACCGAGATATTTGAATCCGTCCTGTTGAAATATCCTATAATCGACATCGGCGCAAGAATAGGAAGCGTCAACATAATCAAGATGCGCAATGGCGTTAAGGCAATCCGCGTTGTATCAACAGATGGGTTCTCGGCGACATACCCTATGACTGCCGATGAATTGCGTTGCCATGCGAGACTGCAAGGAGAAGCAGCAAACGGTTATCTTCATCAACTCGCAATCCTCCGCATAACCCATGAGGACGCCACTGAGCTGACCAACCGCATAAAGGAACTGACCGCCAAATCAACCGGCAGCATCACTCTCCCTCTCCGTCAATCAGACTACACCCCGGAACAATCCAAAGCCTTCACCTCACATCAATGCACCGTCCTCACTCGCCTCATGCCCCACGACACCTTATCCGCCCACTCTGCCAACCGCGAATGGGAAGTCGGCAAGCAATCCCACTACGACCACATCGACAACCAACAATCCGGCACACAACTCACAATGTAGTTCAGTTTATAGGTAACTTTTCCATGTGGTCACAAAAGTTACCTATAAAATTTTTACGAATGAATCTCAAAATTCAATCAAATCCACAAAATAAATGCGTTTGAATACCAATCTCCACCCAATTCAATTCACACCGATTTACAAGCACTTACAGCCGCAATCCATAGGTAACTTTATAGGTAACTCGCCCAAAATCGAGCAAAAATAAAATCGCCAAGTATCTGTGATTTAGATACTTGGCGATTTTTAAGGTGGTGCCACCAGGAATCGAACCGGGGACACAAGGATTTTCAGTCCTTTGCTCTACCAACTGAGCTATGGCACCTTGCAGAGCGGTGTCTTACCGCTTTTGCGATGCAAAGGTAGGTACTTTTTTTGAACCTGCCAAATTTTTTTTCTCTTTTTCAAATTTTTCTACTCTCTAAGCCAATATTGTCCTAAATAAAATTGCGAAAAAAGAAAAGGAAAGTAGTAACTAAGGGTCAAAAAGACAATAAAAGAATCAAGCGCATCACACCTCCATACATGCGACCGAAACTACGCAGCGC
>CAPFSK010000037.1 GCA_948614045.1 uncultured Candidatus Saccharibacteria bacterium
AGCGAACGCATCGCCGTCGCATATTATGATCTGTGGGGCCGTCGCTATGACAAACCGCAACGCGGCGTCAACATAATTGTCTATGATGACGGCTCAGTCGAAAAATCGGTTATAAAATAACTCTTATAAACTCTGAATACACACAGGCTTATCTATCGGTGTCCATCGCACTCGTAGCGACGGACACCGATTTAATTTTCCGTGGAGCCTCAAGGCGATACGCAATATTAGCCCGCGTTTCATGGATATCAGTTATCGATGCAATGGTTTAAACACTCGCTCCATAGCACTTTGGAATCACAATTTTATCCCGGACGCTAATAACGAAGGTAAAGAGTCGGGAAGTATAACTGAGGCGCATGGAGCGAGCGGTTTTATTCTTCGTAAAATCAATACGTTAGAGATTAATGTAAGAATTGAAGCGGTTGCAACAACTACTAATGCATTGGCTTGATGACGACTAAAGTCGTCGCTCCGGAATTTGTACCAACGATGTCAATGTACGTCTGACATCGGTTTGGTCGGTTTAGACGCGCGGGGATGTCTGCCGCAGTAGCTATATTGGTGTTATTTTCAGGGGGATGAGAATGGGAAGTGGTGTGTAATTGCCTGAGTTTATTGTGTTTTTGGGCGATGGCCGGGAGGCCGAGGCTGACGAAGAAATGGGTGATTTTTAAATGCGGTATCATTTTGCTATTTATAGCCCATAAATTAACATCTACTTACGCTTTGAAATGGCGATTTTTTCCAAAATTCAATTACTTTTCAATGAATTACAATTTTTACGATGTCAAAATGATACCGCCATTGAATTCTTCGTCAGCCTCGGAGGCCATCGCTCCATACGCCGTAGGTCCATGCGCCTTGGATTCGGACGGTGGGTGGGGCGAGAATGAGGGGTCGGTGTATTCTTTGAGGCCGGGCCAGCGGTGGAGGTGGGGGATGTCGGCGCGGGCGTGGAGGATCAGCAGGCTGTTGGGGTTGCTCGAGATGACGGGGAAGACGGCTGTGGCGACGCGGCGGAAGTCGTTGTTTTTCCTTGCGGGGCTGCACACGCCGTAGTCCTGAATGTCGAAGAGGAGAGCTGTATCATAAGTGAGGCCGCGGATGTTCTCGGGACGGTGACCTGTGGCGGCGTAGGTCTGTGCGT
>CAPFSK010000038.1 GCA_948614045.1 uncultured Candidatus Saccharibacteria bacterium
GCTCTTCGTCGCCGCCCGCGTCTCGTCGCTCGCCAAGCTGCCGCAGGGCCGCGTGGAAGGTGCCCGCCGTGCGAAGGCGATGGTCGCCAAGATGGACGAGCTGGGCTTCGGCAACTGCACCAACACGGGTGCCTGTCAAGCCGAGTGCCCGAAGCAGATCTCGATCGCGCACATCGCGCGTCTGAACCGCGAGTTCCTCTCGGCGAAGTTCGAGGACTGATCCTCCGCCGGAGCGTTCCGGAGCAAAACGAGCCGCACCTTAAGGTGCGGCTCGTTTCGTATCGCGATGCAAAGAAGCGAGTCGCGAACGATCAAAAACGGCTGAAAACAATAAAAACGCGCTATCCCGCATTTAATCTCACCGCTTTTTGCTATATTTGTAATTGGAGTACATCATTCGCTCCGAGACATACCGAAGAAGCGTTATGCTCATCTTGTAACTTGAAAACGTAGGAAGTCTTTAATAGCGCCCTGTCAATCTATTATCATTCAGCACTATGAGTTGTGACGCTGTTTAAATAAGCAACAAATCAGGCACAAAATCAAGGATTTAAGCGGTTCTTTGGTTTTCTACCTTGCTGTTGTTTTCTGTCTTTTCACTTGCTGGCATTCGCAGACTTTTTTAGCTGCATACTAATTCGTATACGCTCATTCTCGTTTCATGGCCACGACTGCAAAATAGCATCGTCTATTGTTGCATCCAAAAGAGAAAGGAGTAGAATCCCAACATCTCGGATTCTCCGCGTCATCTTGTTCTCGGCTAAGATTGTTCTTTCGGGCATAGGCATACTGTCAAACAAATATGCCTAACTAAATATAGTTTACTTCGGTTTAGCTTATATATGGCTAACCGACCAAACTAAACCGAATTATCGTCTTTTTCCTCTCTGCTTTCTGAAAACGCGCAGCCAAAAGAGAAGACCATGTTACTGCGTATTTTCTCTTTTCGCTGCAATATTTTGGCGATACTCCATAATTTCATGGAATTATCTTATCCAATATGTTGGTCGTGTCGCATTTTTCAAAAAATGTCGTATCTTTGTTCCTGCGAACAGTATTACAAAAATCTATTTCTACCAGAGCTCTGAAAAGCATTTGGTATTAACGGAATGTGCAGAGTCATTGGGGAGCGATC
>CAPFSK010000039.1 GCA_948614045.1 uncultured Candidatus Saccharibacteria bacterium
TGATTTTCGTAATCGAGGGCTACGACGGAGGAAAGGACGCAACCCTCGCCGACATAGATCTTCAGTGGCTCACAGACTTTATGATCTATCTGATGAACGATTATGTAACCTACAAGAAAACCAAACTCACCAACGGGACTGTCGACAATTATCTCCGCTGTCTCAAAGCCGCTTTCAATGTGGCGGTTGAGGAAGGAATCATGCCGACCAATCCCATGTTCGCCCTTGACCGCTCCCATCTCAAAGGCACCACCTACGAGCGCGAGTTCCTGAGCGTCGAGGAAGTGAAGAAGCTGATTGACACTCCATGCCGCCGTCCCGACATCAAGGGGGCGTTCCTCTTTTCCTGCTTTTGCGGACTTCGCATAAGCGACGTGCGCAGCCTCCAGTGGAAGCACGTCGTTACCGCCGGAGAGAAGATGTATCTCAAAATAACGCAGTTCAAGACCCGCCGCCCTCTGTCTATTCCTTTGAGCCGTCAGGCTCTCAGATGGATGCCGGAGCGAGGCGGCGCCGGGGAGGATGAATACATCTTCCCTCCTCTTTCAAAGAACATGACGGTGCTTGACGATTGGGCTAAGGAGGCTGGTATCAATAAACACATAACTTTCCACGTGAGCCGCCACACCTTCGCCACGATGGAGCTTACCATGGGTGCCGACATCTACACGACGAGCAAACTGCTCGGCCATACGAGCGTAGCGACCACACAGATTTATGCCAAAGTCATAAACAGTAAGAAAGAGGAAGCCGTTTCCCTGCTTGATTCGGCTTTCGAATTATAAATTTAATGAAGCTGATTTTTCAGAAAAATCTGTATTTGGCGAAATCAAATTGGAGATTCCGGTAAAAATGGTTAACTTCGCAGTCTAATTCGACTTATACAGAATAGTTCATCAATATGAAATGGCAGTTGTGCATATAGCTACGCTCAACGAATAGCAATCCAAAAGTTTGCTATGGAGCAACTGACGGGCTTCTATTAGGTCTGTCATCTGTTGCTTTGCCAATATTTCCCTTTATATAGTTACTAAAGCACTCGTTACGCTGCTACCGGCAGTGTGGCTTGTCGTTTCATATTGGTTTGAACAAATG
>CAPFSK010000040.1 GCA_948614045.1 uncultured Candidatus Saccharibacteria bacterium
AAATCTGGACAATTTATAGGAACGAGCTTAGCGTGATGCTTATGCTATGCTTCAGCATAGCGTGCATACACACTATATCGTTCAACGGCAGTCCAGAGCCATCAATAGAGATAGCGTGAATTGCACGCTATTTTTTTACCTTAATCTAATCACCTGAACCAATCCCCATATTTTCATTCCCGAATAAACTTCGTGTTCGCTGACTGTTCGGCGCATAGGGCGACTTTAACCATTGCAAATTTCAACGACAGATAGTCTTTATTTTCAATGCCTTATCAATTTTAACACACTCCATTCACCACAATTTTCAACCGCTCGGTTATAATTGCAAACGAGGGCCATTCCTCGCAAACTTAATCCCAAATAACCGAATGGAAACAAACAATCCACCAAATGCTACCGACTTCGCAAAGAAGTCACCCGCGAGAAACAAACGTCGCTATACCAAGCGCAAAACCGCCAATAAGCCTGTCAAATCCGCTCCCGTGAGCGCAAAAGAAATCGAAAATAACAAATGGTTTTTGGACTGCCTGTTACTCATACTTTTAGCCACGGCTATCAAAGAGTTGTTCGACACCCCCAATGCCGACTGACATCATGGGCGACGCAACGACTAACGCAGCAGATTACAGGACCGCTGTAATGGCTGGCATGGCTCTCGCAGGCATACGAACCGACAACGACGGCATACGCGCACCTCCCTCTTTATTATACAAAGGCCAGCGCATCATTCCTCTCGACGATGTTACGGCAGTTCTGGGCATCACAAAAAAGACCATGCGCAAATACCGTGACGAGGGAAAGATCGAAATCTACGAAAGCACGACCTGCGGGGCGGCATTCGTGACGCAGGAAGCCTTCAACGACTTTATAGACAATCACTTCATCAGCTCCCGGCATCCGGAATATCCCAAGATGAAGAAAAAACACAACAACGGTGGAAACACCGAAAACAAATAATCACCGCTAAATCTTTAATTCACTCATGGAAGAAAATCCAAAAGAAGAAGTGCTGATTGCCCGCAACAATGAAACCGGGCAGGTAGGCGCGGTTGTCGGGCAGA
>CAPFSK010000041.1 GCA_948614045.1 uncultured Candidatus Saccharibacteria bacterium
GAAACGGTGCATTTCTCAATTAGAATCTGGCGCACTTCTCGATTAAATTTTACATGTCTGACCTCTTGGCAAGAGGATTATAGTGCAAATATTGTAATATTTCGATTTCAGTAGTCATGTGCAGCGTCTTTATCGCGACAAATTTAGTAAAAATCCACGAATAATCACGACGAGTTGGCGCGATTTATTGCTTTATTTCACGGTCTTTGGCGCGATTTTATCTTCTGGCGACTTCAGTAAACGCCTTATATTGGCGACTCGATCCATTTATCGAATCGGGGTGCGAACATATCGATTTCGCTCTGGGGCAGTCCGAGTCTGCGGGCTTCTGTATGCCACAATTTCATGGCGGTTTTTACCTCGGTGATAATGCTATTGGCTTTATCCCCTGAAAGCATGTAATCTCCGGCTGATGCCAATAGGATATTGAGGTCGGATTGGCTTGTAGAGCGATTAATCAATAAACTCTGATTGTCGAAGAGAGTGGGGTTAATATCGTAAGCCGGGGATAATTCCCAACCTTTTCGCGTCAAAAGGAATCCATGATTGCGGAAATGGTCGTCAGAGTTGCCGACAATGACGTAGAACGCCACGCGGCGGAATAGTTCATCTAAGTTTTGTTCGACATTGCTGCCGTGCTGAATAATGAAATCGGCAATGTCAGTGTAACCGTAGCCGGTTGACGCATTGTCTCCGTCGGTCAGTCCAAGTAGTGTCAACGCGGAGGCAAAATGTATTCGTTTCCCATCGCTGTTTCTGTCGAAACGTTTTGAAAGAAGGATATGATAATCATCTCCGTTAATTGTTCGTGTTTCGGCAACATTCAGTCCTGCCTTTCGACCCATCACATGGCAGAAATGCTCCCATTGGGCAATATCATAATCATCTTTGCGCGAAGGAAATTTGGCGACAGTCAGACTCCCGTCCTCATCAATTACAGATGCCTTCGGTCTTGCACCACCGAGAGAAGTCCCCGGATGTAGCAGCTGTGCCAACCATTTTTTTGACGGCAATAGGTGCTTTTCCTCACTGAGTTCAATCTCATGTGCG
>CAPFSK010000042.1 GCA_948614045.1 uncultured Candidatus Saccharibacteria bacterium
TGCGCCGGGGACGTCGCTTCCCTCGCAAGACTCCAATCGGCCAATCCGTGTGCTTTACGCTTTCTCTTTGTAATGAATTTGAGCCGTCATGCCACTATCCGTTTGAATTGACCCACGGGAGCAAGAAAGCGGTTGCCTCCGTTCACTCCGCAGGCTCCATGCACGGCGACACCCGCATACTTGCCCTGATCCGGGGCATCATTTTTATCTCATAGGTTTCCATTTTCAGTATGTCTGCCGTTCAGTGTCACCATAGGGCGTTGCCGGCTCTATGTTTTATGCAGATTATAATCACCATTCAAAGTTTATTCGCTCGGAATTGATGAACACGCCGGGACGGGGTATTCTCTGGCATTCGCGCAAAAAAATCTCCAGACCTCGCTTCCCTGCGGTCGCTCACCTCGTATTTTTTTGAGCGAGTGCCGAACACCCCTTTGCTCCCGTCGTGCCGCAGGGTCAACGAGCGAACAAACTTCAAACAGCGATTATACGCATTAAAAAAATATCGCCTTATGACACTGAACGACAGACATATTAAAAATACGAGCTTCACACCTTCTCCAGCTCATACCGCATTAAAAAAGGCGGCTAAGGTGGTAGGGATAGCGATAATGGCGATTGTCGGTGTAATCCTTTGGGCGATACTCAAACCGATATTCCGAGGTGTAGGCTGGCTAATATCTATCCTCACCGCAATAGGAATAATCTATTGGATATTAACCCTATAAAACAAATACGACTATGGCAACGAAAAGATATTCAAAGACTTGGATACAACAAGCCAAATACTACGAGGTCAAAAACATTGCTGACTATATGATAGAAACCTATCTCAACGGCAACATATCATTCTTCCGTCAGCTGTACTATGAACTCAAACCAGCAGGGCGAAAACTATTTGTGAGTTGGCTTTTCCACTCCCAACTCAACGCCACCGAAGTAGAAAATATGATACTCGCAACACTCTAAAACATTCACGACTATGGCAACTGGAAAACCCATGCTCGGATGACCCCTTAGACCAGGTTGGATTGACCCCTTAAGC
>CAPFSK010000043.1 GCA_948614045.1 uncultured Candidatus Saccharibacteria bacterium
TGCCACATCCGGCAACAACGGCACTCCAGATAAAAATTTTGTCCCGGGTAGGGGGAGCGAAGCTCCTCAAGCGCTGGGGCGTATTTCTCATAAGCAAATAGTGGATTAAAATTTTTACGTCTTTATAGACAATTTAACTCACTGTTTTGTTCACTCCAAAGAAAAATCGGTGATTTTGCGGTTCTCTATTTGGTGTTTTTGGGGCGATTCGCTTTTAATATTTGGGATGTTTCACTTGGAAGTTATTTCAGCGAGATGGAATTGGCGGCATCGCGCTTCTTTTGGTTTACGACCTCGGCGTAGATCTGGGTGGTGGCCACGTTTTTATGCGTAAGCATTTTGCTGACGGTATAGATGTCAGTGCCGTTGGTAATCAGGAGTGTAGCGTATGTGTGGCGCAGGCCGTGAAATGTGATTTTCTTCTTGATGCCGGCATCTTTGAGCCATTTCTTGAACGGCTCACGCGTGTGGGCACGGCTCAGTCCTTTGAATATCATGCCCCGACCTTTTTCGCCACAGTACGACAAGGCTTCATCGCTCAATGGCAGTGTCGCCTGAGTCTTGGTCTTCTGGGTGCGGATACGCATACAGTAGCCGCCATCGGGTGATAGCTCGATATTCTCCCAACGGAGTTGAAGAATGTCGCTGATGCGAAGTCCTGTCAAACAGGCGAAGAGTGATGCTCGTTTCAGTACCTCAACCTTGCATGGTGTGGCAGCCAGCTTCTTCACCTCCTCGATTTCGAGATAGTTGATTTTCGGTTCTTCCCAGTCGATGCGGTCAAGGTAGTCATTGACATTTTCCCGGAGCCAGCCTTCCTTATAAGCGATTTTCAGCAGGGCGCGGAATGTTGACCAGTATCCGGCTGCTGAGTTGCGCGAGATTATATTACCAGTCTGTTTTACTCGGATTTTGAGAATGTATGTGCGGAAGTCGTTGCACAGGCCGATGGTCACGTCTTTCATCAGGCATCTGCCGTTGCAGAAGTCTTTGAAGTGCT